>CAYYRO010000095.1:0-7855 GCA_964474075.1 uncultured Methylophaga sp. | reverse complement strand
CCCATGTTGTAAAGCAATTCCAGTTGCGTGGTGTCTACGCCGCTGGCCAGCAGTCGCCGGCGTTTGACCCGACCCAGAGAATGTCCAGTATGAATCAGGGCAATACCGAGTTGGTTGGCAACATGCGCGCCCACCAGGCCAGCATCAGCATAATGACTGTGCAGCAGCGTTGGTAATTGCTTTTGATGGCGAAAATAGCTGACCAGATTGTCAGCAAAGCTGTCGAGATGCTCCCAAAGCTGTTCTTTGGGTAAATAGCCTTTTGGGCCGGCCTCTATGCGAATAATGCTGAACTTGTCGTTAACGGTTTCTTTAGCAACCGCATAATCATCGGCAACGGCGGTATCTTCTATGCGCCGGGTAATTAATTCTACTTTAGCGACTTGTGGTTGTTCCGAGAGTGCCTGAGCTAATTCCAGTACATACAATGTCTGGCCGCCGGTATCGGCGTCGCGGCCCAGCTCCAGATCTTCTCCACGGATCAACCCGTGAATACTGATTAATGCGATGTAAAGCGGTGTTTTTTGCTCACTCATGTTGCGGTGGTATTCTCCAGTTATCAACGCCAAACCAGCGAAGCTGACTACAAGCGTCTTCCCTGCTGGCGCAGAAATTTCTTTTCATAAAGCTACCTGCTCTCCCGCCGGATGACAAATGCAAAACGCAAACTATTCGGTAAATCACCGGTCGGAATGGACAAGTTATCGCCAAATGAGGAATACATCATGACCAAATCATTTAAATCATTGCTGCTCAGTATTACTTTACTGACGATATTGCCAACTGCTGCTTATGCCGATGTGACGCTGCAAAACATTGTAAATAATGACCAGCGCAGCAGCGAAAATGCTGCCCGGGACCGCTATCGGAATCCTCAGGCGACATTAGCCTTTTTTGGCATCAACTCTGATATGAAGGTCGCCGAAATATGGCCCGGTAAAGGCTGGTACACCGAGATTCTGGCACCGTGGTTAAAACAGGGTAATGGCCAATTAATTGCGGCAGGTTTTCCTGCTGATATGGGGCCGGAATGGCGGATGAATCTGCGCCAGTCTTATAACGATTGGCTCACCATGAATCCTGAATGGTTTAATGAAGTTGAAGTTGTTGAGTTTGGTCCCGGTCATTGGCAGATCGCCGAAGATAATTCTCTCGATGCCGTGCTGACCTTTCGTAATGTGCACAACTGGGTACAAGCTGATGTCGCTGACAATGCCTTTGACGCCATGTTTAAAGCCCTCAAACCGGGCGGCATTCTCGGTGTCACTGATCATCGCGCCAAACCGGGTACCGATATGGCGACCATGAAAAAATCCGGCTATCTGACTGAGGCTTTGGTCATTGAGCTGGCTGAAAAGGCTGGATTTAAACTGGCTGCCAAATCCGATATCAATGCCAACCCAGCCGATGATACCGACCATCCCAATGGGGTTTGGAGTTTGCTGCCTAACTTACGCGTCGATGAGGCCGATAAGGATCAGTACCGTCAAATCGGCGAAAGCGACCGGATGACCCTGAAATTCGTTAAACCGGAATAAACGCTCAGCGCTGGTAAAGCAGCTTATTCATTTTGCTGATGGTGTCAGTGCGGATTTGTTTTGGACAAACCCGCTCGCATTCGCGGTAATTACTGCAGCTGCCAAAACCCTCGGCTTCCATTCGGGCCAGCATTTTTGCCGGCCGTTTTTTGTCCAGCTGCCCTTGCGGCAGACTGGATAAATGACTGACTTTGGCAGCGATAAATAAGGTCGCAGAGGCATTCGGACACACAGCCACACAGGCACCGCAACCAATACAGGTTGCAGCATCAAAGGCTTTATCAGCCACTTGTTTGGCGACCGGCAGTGTATTGGCCTCCGGCGCAGCGCCGGTACGCACCGGAATATAACCGCCCGCCTGAATAATCCGGTCAAACGCACTGCGATCGACGACCAGATCTTTGATCACCGGAAACGCGGCTGCCCGCCACGGTTCAATCCACAATTCATTTTGATCCCGGTAATCACGCATGTATTGCTGACAACTGGTGGTGGCTTTATGCCGGCCATGCGGCTCACCGTTAATGACCAGACTACAACTACCGCAAATGCCCTCCCGGCAATCATGATCAAACGCGACGGGCTGTTCGCCGGTTTCGATTAAATGCTCATTCAATGCATCGAGCATTTCCAGAAACGAGGAATCTTCGGCGACATCCAGTTGGTAACGAACAAATTCACCCGTTTCCTGCGGACTTGTCTGACGCCAGATATGCAAAATAAAATTCATTGGTAATTCCGTATGCCGGGACTGACAAAATCAAAATGCAGCGGTTCTTTGACAAGGGTCGGTTCACTAACGTTGCCGCTATAACGCCAGGCTGAAACATAAGAAAAATCAATATCACGGCGTTGCACTTCGCCGGTAGGAGTTAAATGCTCGACCCGTGCATGACAGCCGCAGGATTCTTCTCGCTGCAGGGCATCAAGACACATCAATTCAGCCAGTTCCATAAAATCAGCGACCCGGCCAGCCCGTTCCAGCGTCTGATTTAACTGTTTATCACTGCCGGTCACTTTCAACTCGCGCCAAAATTGCTGACGCAGCGTTTTAATGTCATCAAGTGCATTTTGCAGCGCTTCGGCATTACGCGCCATACCGCAGTTATCCCATAACAGCTGGCCTAATTGCCGATGGAAATAATCCGGCGTGTGTTTCGGTTCAGGCGCATTGAGCAATAATTTCAACCGGTCAGTGACCTGGCCCATCGCCTGCGCCACTTCCGGATAATCATCATTGGCCAAGGGTTTTTGCCGCGCTAAATAATCAGACACCGTCGCCGGTAAAATAAAATAGCCATCGGCAAGACCTTGCATCAGGGCACTGGCCCCCAGCCGGTTAGCACCATGATCCGAGAAATTAGCTTCACCGCCGGCAAACAGGCCTTCAACACTGGTCATCAGATTGTAATCGACCCACAGTCCGCCCATGGTGTAATGCACCGCCGGATAAATCCGCATCGGCACCTGCGTTGGATCTTCTGCGGTAATCCGCTGATACATATCAAACAGGTTGCCGTATTTTTCATTAATCGCGTCAATGCCCTGCTCTTTAATAGCATCAGCAAAATCCAGATAAACGCCTAGTTTCTGGCCGTTAATTTCATGGCCGACACCGCGACCTTCATCGCAGATATGTTTAACCGCCCGAGAGGCAATATCACGGGGCACCAGATTACCGAATGCCGGATACATGCGTTCCAGAAAATAATCACGATCCTGCTCCAGGATCTCGCGCGGGTCACGGCCACAATCAGCCGGGTTTTTCGGTGCCCAGATGCGGCCATCGTTACGAAGGGATTCACTCATCAACGTCAGCTTTGACTGCAATTCACCATGCTGCGGAATACAGGTCGGATGGATCTGGGTAAAACTGGGATTGGCAAACAAAGCGCCATGCTTGTGCGCCCGCCAAATTGCTGAAGTGTTACAGCCCTTGGCATTGGTCGATAAATAATAAGCATTGCCATAACCGCCGGTGCATAGCAGCACACAATCAGCGAGATGGCTGGTTAACTCACCGGTCAGTAAATCGCGGGCAATAATACCTTTGGCATGACCATCAATCATGATCAAATCTTGCATTTCGGTACGCGAAAAATGCGTGATATGACCTTCAGCAATTTGCCGGCTCATCGCCTGATAAGCACCGAGCAATAATTGCTGGCCCGTTTGACCGCGGGCATAAAATGTTCGTGAAACCTGCGCGCCACCGAAAGAACGATTGGCGAGATAACCACTGTATTCCCGGGCAAACGGCACACCCTGCGCCACCGCCTGATCGATAATCGACGTGCTCAGTTCAGCCAGCCGGAATACATTGGATTCGCGGGCCCGAAAGTCACCGCCTTTAATCATGTCGTAAAACAGCCGCCAGACACTGTCACCATCATTATGGTAATTCTTGGCGGCATTAATACCGCCTTGCGCGGCAATACTGTGAGCGCGGCGCGGGCTATCCTGATAACAAAAGGTTTTGACCTGATAGCCCATTTCGGCAAGTGACGCTGCAGCCGATGCACCGGCAAGACCGGTACCAACAACGATGATCCGATAATGTTTACGATTGGCGGGACTGACGATTCGCAGATTGTATTTATGCTGCGTCCAGCGCTGATCCAGTGGCCCTTTGGGACATTGACCGTCGAGTTGAATGTCATCGATCATTGCACGCTCCAAAACGCCATCACTGGCACCACGGCAAAACCGGCGATTAACAGCGCTACCAGTGCAGTGCTCAACCACAAATATTGTTTTGAGGTTTTACCCAGTGTTTGCAAAACATTAGGCAGCGAGTGCCACAAATGCAAAGCCATTAAACCGAGCCCGGCTAGATAGATAAACACTTGCCAGCCACTGGCAAACAAAGCTTGTGTCTGACGATAAATATCAGCCCCGCCAAACGACCACATCTGCGCCATATGCCATATGATAAATAACAAAATCAGCGTAATAACGGTCGAGACCAACCAGGCAGGGATCCAGTGATGCTGCCGGTGACGATAGGCAACTGGTCGGGCTTTAGCGTTATGCAAACGAATTTGAATAGCCACAATCACATGCAGTAATAAGGCTGCCGATACCAGAATCCACAACGGCCAGCGAATCAGTGGCTGGTTATAGAATGCGTAAAAATCATTAAAAGCCTGCGGACTGATAAAGCTGAGATTACTGAGCATATGCAGCAGTAAATAGCCTGACAAAACAATGCCCGCCAACGCCATCAGGCGTTTTTTTACTTGTAACAGGGCCATCAGCTCTCCCGGCTCATTAATACTTCATCATGGTCTGAAACCGGTTCCAGTTTTTCGCGGCCAATGGTTCGCACACAACTGTTCCATCGTAAAATAGCTTCGTCATTGTGCTCCGGACGCATTTGTTCTGCCTGCTGATAACATTCCAGTGCTTTGACAAAATAATCATAGGCAAACGCCCGTGACATCGGTTGTGTCAGCATAAAGCGGGCGCGGCGCTCGTGAAAAATACCGGTGTAGTAAATGCGTTTGTAATCACTTTTTAATCGTTCAATCGCATTTTCAATAGCCTGAAACGGTGACTGGCTGCCGCTGATACTGATTTGATCGGTCAACGCCAAAATATACATCACCAATGCTGCTTGATTATCAGGATCAATATTGAGTACGTCCAGACAAATGCTTTCGGCAATTTCCGGTTCCAGTAAAGAACGATATTGCCGTGCTTTATCCAATGCCAAATCAATTGAGTCAGCATGAATATCGTGCAGACTTAAATCCATGGGAGCCTCTTCGCGTTAACAACCGGCAAAACCAGCGTTTTTGCCAATCTAATGTAATCTGCTGCGCATTTCAAACGCAGACACAAAAACTGCACAAAATAGAGTCAATCGCCGAATTCTGGTATCTTTGACGGTTTTCTAACGCCTAAATTCCGGTTACTGCATGCAACGAAAAATTCTGGTCACCAGCGCCCTGCCCTATGCCAACGGTTCTATCCATCTTGGTCATCTGGTCGAGTATATTCAAACTGATATCTGGGTGCGGTTTCAGAAAATGCGCGGCCATGAAGTGCATTATGTTTGCGCCGATGATGCGCACGGTACGCCCATTATGCTGCGGGCGCAGAATGAAGGCATTACACCGGAGCAGCTGATTGCCGATGTCAGCAAAGAACATCAGGCCGATTTTGCTGAATTTGCCATTGGCTTTGACAATTATCACAGCACCCACAGTGACGAAAACCGGACCCTGGCCAGCCACATTTATCTGGCAAACCGCGACGCCGGCCATATCGAAAGCCGCACCATCAGCCAGGCTTATGATCCGGAAAAAGAAATGTTTCTGCCGGATCGGTTTATCCGCGGTGAATGCCCGAAATGCGGCGCGGCCGATCAATATGGCGACAACTGTGAAGCCTGCGGTGCGACCTATGACCCCACCGAATTAAAAAACCCGGTATCAGCCGTTTCTGGCGCGACGCCAATCACCAAAGATTCAGAACATTACTTTTTTAAACTGGGTAATTTTGAGCCACTGCTTCGGGAATGGACGCAGGGCGACCATCTGCAATCTGAAGTCGGTCGTAAACTCGGTGAATGGTTTGAAGCCGGTTTGCAAGACTGGGATATTTCCCGCGATTCGCCCTATTTTGGTTTTGAAATTCCTGATGCACCGGGCAAATTCTTTTATGTCTGGATGGATGCGCCGATTGGTTATCTCGCCAGCTTTAAAAATTACTGTCAGCGCAGCGGCGTCGATTTTGATGAATTTATGCGCGCCGACAGCACCACTGAAATGGTGCATTTTATTGGTAAGGACATCATTTATTTCCATGCCTTGTTCTGGCCGGCAATGCTCAAAGGTGCCGGCATGCGTTTGCCAAACCGCATTTACGCCCACGGTTTTTTAACCGTCGATGGCAAAAAGATGTCCAAATCACGCGGCACCTTTATCAAAGCCCGCACTTATTTGAATCATTTAAATCCGGAATATCTGCGTTATTACTTTGCCGCCAAATTGAGCAGTGGTATTGAAGATATCGATCTGAGTCTTGCTGATTTCCAGAGTCGGATCAATTCCGATCTGGTCGGCAAAGTAGTTAATATCGCAAGCCGTTGTGCTGGCTTTATCCATAAACGTTTTGACGGCAAACTGACCGATGAATTGGCCGATCCAGCCTTGTTTGCCAGCTTTACCCAGCAGGCTGAAAGCATTGCCAAGCGTTACGATAATCGTGAATTTGGGCAGGCCATGCGTGAAATCATGGCACTGGCAGATAAAGCCAATCAGTATATTGATGAGCAAAAACCGTGGGTCCTGGCGAAAGAAGAAGGTAAAGATGCTGACGTACAAGCGGTATGCAGCATGGGTATCAACTTGTTTAAAGTTTTGATCGCTTATTTGAAACCGGTATTACCGCGTACTGCTGAACAGGCTGAGGCCTTTTTAAACATACCGTCGCTGGATTGGGCTGCCAGCCAAACACCGCTGCTCGGCCATCAAATCAATGCTTTTAAACCATTGATGACCCGCGTTGAGCAAGACAAAATCGACGCTATTCTGACTGAATCAAGAGAAACCATGCAGGCTGAACAAAAACCCATCGCTGCCAAAGCGGCTGCAACCGGTTTGGATCCTATCGCTGATGAAATTCAGTTTGACGATTTTGCCAAAATTGATTTACGCATCGCGAAGATCGTTAATGCCGAGCATGTTGAAGGTGCCGATAAGTTACTGAAGCTGACACTGGATATCGGTTTGGCCGAAAAACAAGTGTTTGCTGGCATTAAGAGTGCCTACCAACCTGATGATTTAATTGGCAAACTTACCGTGATGGTAGCCAATCTGGCACCGCGTAAAATGCGCTTTGGTGTGTCTGAAGGCATGGTCCTGGCCGCCGGCCCCGGTGGTAAAGATATTTACGTTTTAAATCCCGATGACGGTGCCAAGCCGGGTATGCGGGTTAAATAAAGCACAAAAAAAGCCCCGGTTTACGGGGCTTTTTTTAGTCTGTTCACTTATTTAAAACAGATTACTGCTTACAGGTATATTCCCAAGTTAAAGCTTTCGGCTTTTCCATGTACCGCCATAGATGTATTCTGGATTGCCTAATTTAACTGTGGGTAAGCAAGCCGGACAAACAAACTGCCAGTCTTCAATCAAAGCCGCTTTCACCCGATATAAAACCGGCTGCGTTTGGCCACATTGCTGACAATCTTTTTGACGGATTCGCATATTGCAGGCATAAAAAAGCCCCGCTGAAGCGAGGCTTTTTATTGAATCTACTGCGTATTAACGGTTGCAGATGTACATTGTTACTTCGAAACCGAAACGCATATC
>CAYYRO010000094.1:0-8157 GCA_964474075.1 uncultured Methylophaga sp. | reverse complement strand
TATTTTGAAGACAAGACCCGGTCGCAGCTGACGACATTGTTCTCACCGGTGATTGATGATTCATTGAATCAGGTGGGTGCCACGCGTTATTACAATCAGCTTGATGAACAGATGCAGGCCGTCCCTGTGATTGGCCAAAATCTCAACATGGATTTAACACAGTATGTAACCGATGAAGCATTAACAGGCTTGTTTGTTATGTTGGCAGCGGAAGAACAAAAAATCCGTGAAAATCCAGCGGCCCGCAGTACTGAACTACTGAAAAACGTTTTTGGCCAATAATTGTTTAAAGCGCTACTCACTAAAGGCGTAATGTTTTAGAATAAACACAAAAATCATAAGGGAATCTAAAAATGGCATCAGTTCACAGACTTAACCTTGCCAGCCAGGGGACTTCATTAAAAGCATTGTTCACCGGCTACCTTGTTGTCGTTGCGGTCGGTTATTTGATGGCTTTGGTGCAAATTCAGCTGACTCATGGTTTGGCCGATGGTAAATATGGTCTGTCGGTGGATGACATCGTTTATAGTTATTACGGTAACCGCAATAACTCACTGCTGGAAAACAAGCTTCACGGTTCTATGAAGCCGATGGCAACCGAAGAAGAACGGGAAAAAATTATCGAGTGGATTCACAGTGGAGCCAGTGAAGAAGCCTATGAAAGTACCGGTGTTCAGGAGATCTTCGAGGCTAAATGTATTACCTGCCATAATGCCGATGCCGGTGGAACAATTCCTGATTATTCAGATTTCCAGGCTATTAAAGATAGAGCACTGGTCGATACCGGAGCTAGTATTACTTCATTGGCAAGGGTATCGCATATCCATTTATTTGGTATCGCCTTTATCTTTATGTTTGTAGGCCTGATTTTTAGTTTGGCTGCCGGGGTGCCTAAAGCGTTGAAAGTCACTGTCATTTCAATGCCTTATATCTTCCTGCTAATTGATATTTCTGCCTGGTGGTTGACCAAGCTGCATCCTAACTTTGCTTATTTTGTGTTGTTTGCGGGTGGTGCAATGGCCTTGTCGTTCGCCTTTATGTGGGTCGTATCCATGTATGAGATGTGGATTTTGCCACGGCTACGCGAAGATCATCGTGATGCTTTGCTGGATGAATAAACACATTCGACATCACTGTTAATAACGGTTGAGTAAGACGCTAGAAAATCCCGCTGCCGGCGGGATTTTCTTTTTGCATGCATTGATAAAATTCGTCCAACTCAATTGACCAGCGTTGGGTCAGTAATTGCAAATGCTTATCAGCAATAGGTGGCAAAAAATCCGGTGTCTCATTAAAGGCAAATACCACAATATTGCGATGATTTTTCAGCGACAGGCAGACAGTGCGCTTATCAAATACCTGGCGAATCGTCTTCATTGCCGATAAAAAACCCTCAGCATCATCGACCAGGAGATTAAGCGCCAAGTGGCCTTTTGTCGTTAACTGTGCACGGCACTGCTGCAAGAAGCCTGCATCCAAAATCCAGTCCGGTGTTTTTTGATCCATGGCAATATCGAGCAAAATCAAATCGTAGGGTGACTGTGGTTCACAGACAAATTGCTGGATAGCTTGAATATGGATTGGCCAGTTTTCCGGGAAATGAAAATATTGTCTGGCAATGTCGGCAACTTCAGCACTGCACTCTACCGCCTCGCCATCTATTTCCGGAAATAGTTGGTCCAGAAACCTTGCCGAGGCACCCCCACCGGTACCGGCCAGTAACACCCGTTTAATCGATGCTGAGAAGATAATGCCGGCCAGCATAGCGCGACTCAATGGTAACGGCAAAACGCCCGGCACTTGTGTATCAATTGCAGTCTGCAACAGCCCGTCTGCAAAATCTAAATAACGCAGATTCGCCTGTTGCCATACACGAATCTCACCCCCGGCTGTTTTTTGATGAAGCAAAAACTCTGCGGCGACGTCCATCGTTACTGATTTTGTTTGGCTTCCAGCGCTGCCCATTTATCAAATGTCACTTCTAGCTCTGCTTCCAGGGCAGCCAGTTGCTGCTGCGCTTGGGTGATTTTGTCGGCAGCTTGCTGATAAAAGTCAGGTTCACTCATTTTCCCGGTCAGGGCGGCTTGTTGCTGCTCGAGTTTTTCAATTTGTTGTGGCAACGCTTTCAGATCCAGCTGTTCTTGATAGGTCAGCGTCGATTTTTTCTTCACAGTTTTTGCGGGCTGCGATGCTGTACTGGCCGTATTTTTCGCAACCGATTTTTCAGTGCGGCTTTGGCGTTGGTTTAACCAGTCATCGTAGCCACCGACATATTCACGAACTTCACCATCGTCATCAAAAACGATACAGCTGGTCACGACGTTATTCAGGAAGCTTCGATCATGGCTGACCAGCAATAAAGTGCCGGCAAAGCCGAGCAGCAGATCTTCTAGCAATTCCAGCGTTTCGGCATCAAGATCGTTGGTTGGCTCATCAAGTACCAATAAATTTGCTGGCTGGGTGAATAATTTTGCCAGCAATAATCGGTTGCGCTCACCGCCCGATAAAGCCTTGACTGGTGTTCGCGCCCGTTCCGGGGTAAACAGAAAATCCTGCAAATAACCGATGATATGTTTGCGGCTGCCATTAATTTCGACGAAATCACGGCCCTGACCAACGTTATCAACGACGTTGGCCTGCTCATCAAGCTGACTACGCAGTTGATCGAAATAGGCAATTTGTAAATTGGTACCGAGTTTTACCGTGCCTGATTGTGGCTGTTCACGGCCGAGTAAAATCGACAGCAACGTACTTTTACCACAACCGTTAGGGCCAATAATACCAATGCGATCGCCGCGCTGAATTAGCGTCGAGAAGTCTTTAAACAAGGTCCGTCCACTATATGCCTGGGAAATGTTTTCAACTTCCACGACCAGCTTGCCGCTGCGATCCGCTTCTTGCAGTTGCATATTGACGTTGCCTTGTAAGTCACGTCGCTGACTGCGTTCTTTGCGGAGTTTTTCCAATGCTCTGACCCGGCCTTCATTACGGGTACGTCGTGCTTTAATGCCCTGACGGATCCAGACTTCTTCCTGGGCGAGTTTTTTATCAAACTGGGCTTGTTGCTCGGCCTCAGCGGCCAGCATGGCTTCACGTTTATCGAGGAAATTACGGTAATCGCCGGGATAACTGCTTATTTGGCCACGATCCAGCATAACAATGCGCGTTGCCAATGCCTGTAGGAAACTCCGATCATGGGTAATAAACAGCAAGGTACCGCCATAACTTTTCAAAAAGCCTTCCAGCCAGGTAATTGACGCAATGTCCAAATGGTTCGTCGGCTCATCAAGCAGTAAAATATCCGGCGCTTTAACAAGCGCCTGCGCCAATAACACCCGGCGTTTCATACCGCCCGATAAACTGGCAAATTCGGCATCGGCATCCAATGAGAGTTTGGAAATCACCGTTTCTACCTGTTGTTCAAGCGACCAGCCATCTGCTGCTTCCAGCTGATGTTGGGCTTTTTCCAAGCGCGCTAATATAGCTTCGCTATGATCATGCTGTAGCTGCTGGACGATATGATGGTAATCGACCAGCAGCGGTGCAATTTTGCCTAGACCAGCGGCAACCACATCAAACACGCTACCTTTGGTGCCTGCCGGTACTTCTTGTTCTAACCGGGCAATTTTCAGACTGTTAATACCGGCCATTTCACCGGCATCGGGCAAAACATCACCGGCAATCACTTTCATCAGGGTTGATTTACCGGCACCATTACGGCCGACAAGACACACCCGCTCACCTTTATCAATTTGAAAATCGACTTTGTCGAGTAAATTCGGACCGCCAAAACTGACGGTGAGTTGTTTAAGTTGTAATAAGGCCATTAATTAACTTCTTGCGCGGCGCGCTCTAATTGTTCGCTGGCATCAAGCCAGTCATGTTCGGTTTGTTCCAGTTCAGCTTTATATTCTGCCTGCTGCTGTAACAAGGTTTTTAGCCGGTCTTTATTGGCGGCTTCATATAATGTGGTGTCAGCCAGCGCCGTTTCCAAATCCAATAGTTGCTGATGCAATTTATCCATACTTTTTTCAGCGGCTTGCACTTGTTTACGCAGTGGCTGTAATTTTTGCCGTTGCTGCGCGGCGACCTGACGGTCCACTTTTTTAGTATTAATGCTGCTGGTTTTTTCATTATCGTTATTGTCTTTGCCTAAGCGCAGCAAACGATAATCATCCAAATCACCATTAAACACTTCAGCTTTGCCATCGGCGACCAGCCATAAATCATCACTGACATTACGCAAAAAATAGCGATCATGCGACACCACCACCAAAGCCCCTTCAAATTCTTGCAGGGCCATGGTTAAGGCTAAGCGCATTTCCAAATCGAGATGGTTAGTCGGCTCATCGAGCAGCAACAAAGCCGGCCGCTGATACACCAGTAAGGCCAATACCAAACGGGCTTTTTCACCACCGGAAAATGGCGCCACCGGTTGCAGGGCATTGTCACCATGAAAGCCAAAACCGCCGAGGAAATTTCGTAAATCCTGCTCACCGGCTTCCCGGTCCAGTCGCTGCAAATGTTGCAAAGGCGTGTCTTCAGGCCGCAATTGTTCTAATTGATGCTGGGCAAAGTAGCCGATTTCAATGTCTTTGCCCTCGCGGCGCTTGCCAGACATGGTCGTCAATTCTCCGGCAATCAGCTTGATTAACGTTGATTTACCGGCACCATTGGGGCCGAGTAAAGCAATGCGATCGCCGGCATTAAGACTCAGTTTTATATTGTCGATTAACGGCGTATCACCATAGCCCACACTGGCTTTATCCAGCGCTAGAATCGGCGTTGTTAAGCGGCGCGGTTGAAAAAACTGAAAATGAAACGGCGAATCAACATGCGCCGGGGCAATCTTCTCCATTCGCTCCAGCGCTTTGACCCGGCTTTGCGCTTGTTTGGCTTTGGTAGCTTTGGCTTTAAAACGAATCACAAAGCTGCGGATATGGGCGATTTCCCGTTGCTGTTTAACGTGCGCTGCCTGCTGATTGGCTAAATGCTCAGCGCGCGCCTGCTCAAAATCACTGTAATTACCGCTGTAAAGTTTGACTGCCTGCTGCTCGATATGGGCAATCTGATTGACGACCCGATCCAGAAACTCCCGATCATGCGAAATTACCAGCAAAGTGCCAGGATACTGGCGCAGCCATTCTTCCAACCAATAAACCGCTTCTAAATCTAAATGGTTGGTGGGCTCATCAAGCAGCAATAAATCACTGCGACACATTAAGGCCTGCGCCAGATTCAGGCGCATCCGCCAACCACCAGAAAAAGCACGCACTGGCTGCGTCTGTTGTTCGGGAGTAAAGCCCAGCCCATGCAGTAATTTCGCCGCGCGGCTGCGACCGGTATAACCGTCGATTAACGCTAATTGATCATGCAAATGGGTTTGCTCATGGCCATCCCCTGCCGCCTCAGCATTTTCAAGCGCTGTTAATAATTGACTAAGCTGCGTATCCCCTTCCAGTACATAATCCAAAGCCAGCGTATCAACCGCCGGGGTTTCCTGCGCCACATGGGAAATCACCCAATTGCCGGGAAAACTCAGCTCCCCCTGATCGGCATGTAACTGACCGCGGATCATGGCAAATAAACTGGATTTACCGGTGCCATTGGCACCCGTCAGTCCAACCCGCTGTCCCGGGTGAATAAGCAGATTGGCATTTTCAAATAACAGCCGTGGCCCACGGCGCAAAGATAAATGGCTTAGCTTAATCATGGTGCGTCACTGCTCCGCAGCAACCAGCGGCTGTATGATTTGGCTTTGATAAGATTTGTCATGGCGCGAATTGTATCGGATAGCGGCCGATACCGCTTTGAGATTTTCTAAACGCTGGCTGGCAATTGCCAGTCGATGGGCGTTTGCCCGTGTTTTTGCAAATACTGATTGGCCTGACTGAAATGTTTACAACCCAAAAATCCGCGATGCGCTGACAGCGGGGATGGATGCGGGGCTTTTAAAACCAGATGTTTATCAGCATCGATCATCGCGCCTTTTTTCTGTGCATAACTGCCCCAGAGCATAAACACCACGTTTTGCCGCGTCTCATTGATGGTGGCAATCACTTTATCGGTAAATTGCTCCCAGCCCTTGCCCTGATGGGCATTCGCCTGATTTTGTTCAACGGTCAGCACAGCGTTCAGTAACAACACACCCTGCTTTGCCCAGCTTTCCAGATAGCCATGACGGACTGGCTCAATATCTAAATCGTTTTTTAATTCTTTATAAATATTATTTAAAGACGGTGGAATGGCCACGCCCGGTTTCACCGAAAAACACAAACCATGTGCCTGATCCGGCTGATGGTATGGATCCTGGCCGAGGATCACGACTTTCACTTTGGATAACGGCGTGGTTTCCAGCGCATGAAACCAATTATTGGAATGCGGAAAAATCACTTTGTGTGCCTGCTTTTGCTGCTGCAAAAAAGCTTTTAGCTCTTGCATATAAGATTGTTCAAACTCACCGGCTAATTGCGCCTGCCATTCGGGTGCCTGTTCCAGGGCCATGAGGGATTCTCCTGCTAGATTGCTGCATATGCTAACAGTTTGTCTGATATTGAAAAATTACCAGCCAGCCGGATAAACAATAAAACCATTAATTTCGAACCCGAGCTGCATAATAATGGTCTTTGCATTACACTATTTTGCAAACCAACGATGGCTGTAAACCATGTCTGACAAACTGCAAAAATCTGATGCCGACTGGCAAGCTGAACTGACTGCCGAGCAATATCGGGTAACACGTCAAGCCGGTACCGAACCACCTTATTCCGGGCAATATTACGATCATCGGGAAAAGGGCCAATATCACTGTATTTGCTGTGGTACACCACTGTTTAAATCCGATGATAAATTTGATGCCGGTTGTGGCTGGCCAAGTTTTTCGTCACAAATCGAACATGGTGTGGTCAGTCATCATGCTGATCACAGTCATGGCATGGATCGCACTGAAGTGCGTTGTCAAACCTGTGATGCACATTTGGGGCATGTTTTTGATGATGGCCCTCCGCCCACTGGGTTGCGTTATTGCATCAATTCAGTGGCAATCGATTTTGATGACAAAAAATGACTGGACGCTGTATATCATTGAAGCGGAAAACGGCCATCTTTATACCGGCATTACCACGGATTTAGATCGCCGCTTAAATCAACATCAAACGGGTCGCGGCGGTGCCAAATTTTTCCACAGCAGCGCCGCCAAACAATTGGTTTATCAGGAAAATCATCCAGATCGCGGCAGTGCCAGCCGCCGGGAAGCCGCCATCAAGAAGTTATCCCGCCAAGCCAAACTGCAACTTATCGGCAATGCATTAAAGCAGGTATAATGGCGGGTTTTTCCCGTTACATTCCGCTTTAATCGAGGTTCTTCGTGCTCAGCACCGCCAATATCACTATGCAATTTGGGGCCAAGCCCCTGTTCGAAAATGTTTCTGTCAAATTTGGTGACCGCAATCGTTACGGCCTGATTGGTGCCAACGGTTGTGGTAAATCAACATTTATGAAAATTCTCGCCGGCGTCCAAGAGCCAACCTCCGGCAATGTCATGCGCGATCCCAATGAATCATTTGCGGTACTGAAACAGGATCAATTCGCCTACGAAGATCAACGGGTCATTGATGTGGTCATCATGGGCGATAAAGCATTGTGGGAAGTGCATCACGAACGGGATCGCATATATAGCCTGCCGGAAATGAGCGAAGAAGATGGTCTGAAAGTCGCGCATCTGGAAGGTGAATACGCAGAGCTTGATGGTTACACCGCTGAATCACGTGCCGGTGAATTATTGCTCGGTGTCGGTATTCCGGTTGAGCAACATTATGGACCAATGAGCGAAATCGCCCCGGGTTGGAAGTTACGGATTTTGCTGGCGCAGGTGTTATTTGCCGACCCCGATATTCTGTTACTCGATGAACCGACTAACCATTTGGACATCAATACCATTCGCTGGCTGGAAGATATTTTAAGCCAGCGTAATAGCACCATGATCATCATTTCGCATGACCGGCATTTTTTAAACCGGATCTGCACCCATATGGCTGATATGGATTATGGCGAGCTGCGTATCTATCCCGGTAACTATGATGAATATATGACCGCCTCAGTCCAGGCGCGGGAACGTCTGCAATCTGATAACGCCAAGAAAAAAGCCCAGATCAAAGA
>CAYYRO010000093.1:0-8160 GCA_964474075.1 uncultured Methylophaga sp. | reverse complement strand
GGCGACGACGGGGGTCGTCGTGGGCTACTCCTTTGGCTTCCTGTTCGACGCCCGCCTCGGGCTGGTCAACCACCTGCTCCGGGCGGTGGGCGTGGGCGCACCCGACTGGCTCCACACGGCCGGGCTGGCGATGGTGGCCGTCGTCGTCGCCAACGTCTGGCAGGGGTTCCCCTTCTCGCTGGTGTTCCAGACGAGCGCGCTCGAACGCATTCCCGATTCGCTCCGCGAGGCCGCGCGGGTGGGCGGCGCCTCCCCGCTGGGCGTGTTCCGGCGGGTCACACTCCCGCTCCTCTGGCCCTTTCTCGCGATGAACCTCGTGCTCGTCTCCGTCTTCACCATCAACGTCTTCGACGTCATCTTCGTGATGACGGGCGGGGGACCCCTCCAGACGACGGAGGTGCTCTCGCTTCACCTCTACGAGACGGCCTTCGAGACGGGCGCGTTCGGCCGGGCGAACGCCGTCGCCGTCGTCTTGCTGGGCGTGAACCTCGCGCTCGCGGGCGCGTACCTGACCGTCGGCACCGAGGAGGTGTTCCGGTGATGCTCTCCGGGATTCGCCGGCACCCCTCTCGCGTCCTCGCGAAGGCGCTCGCGCTCTGTGCGCTCGCGGCGGGCGTGGTGGGGACCATCGTTCCGCTCTACTGGCTGTTCTCGGCGGCGTTCCAGTCGGAGGGGGCGCTCGCCTACCCCCCGCAACTGCTCCCCACCGGCTTCAGCCTCGACGCGCTCGTCACCGTCGTGGCCGAGACGCCGTTCGTCCACACCTACCTCGCGAACAGCCTGCTGGTCTCCGTGGCGACGGTGGTTCTCACGCTCGGGGTGGCGACGCCGGCGGGGTACGCGCTCTCGCGGTTCTCGCTGCCCTACGAGCGGGGTATCCTGCTGGCGCTGTTGCTCGCTCAGCTCGTTCCACTTTTATCGGTGGTCGTCCCGCTCTATCGCGTGTACGCCGGGCTCGGACTCGTCGACACGCTCGCGGGCATCGTACTGGCGAACGCGGCGCTGGTCGTCCCGGTGGCGACGTGGCTCATCAAGGGGTACTTCGATACGGTCCCCGACGCGCTGGAGGAGGCCGCGCGCGTGGCCGGCGCCACCCGGCTCCGGACCTTCCGGATACTCGTACCGCTGGCGCGGCCGGCGCTCGGCGCGGCCGCCATCTACGCGTTCGTCGTCTCGTGGAACCAGTTCGTCATCCCCTTTACGTTCGCCACCCGGCAGTCGACGTGGACGATCCCGGTGGGGCTCTACGAGTTCATCTCCCGGCGGGGCGTCGTCCAATGGGACCTGCTGGGTGCCGCGAGCCTCGTCGCGATGGTTCCCGTGCTCGTCCTCTTCGTCCTCTTCCAGCGGTCGTTCGTCGTGGGACTGATGGGGTCCCGGCGCGGACGGAGACGGTAATGGGCACCATCGAACTCGCGGGGGTCACCAGACGGTTCGACGACGTCACCGCCGTCCGGGACGTCGACCTGACGATCGAGGACGGGGAGTTTCTCGTCCTCGTGGGACCGAGCGGGTCGGGGAAGACGACGCTGCTTCGAACCATCGCGGGACTGGAGACGCCCACCCGTGGCGACGTCTTCATCGGGGGCGAGCGGGTGACCGACCGCCCCGCGCGAAAGCGCGACGTCGCGCTGGTGTTCCAGGACTTCGCGCTCTTTCCACACATGAACGTCCGCGAGAACCTCGGGTTCAACCTGCGGACGCGGGGCGGAGTCGGCGACATCGACACGCGCGTCGAGGAGACGGCCGCGACGCTCGGCATCGAGGGGTTGCTCGACCGCGAGGTGGACGAACTGAGCGGTGGGCAGAAACAGCGGGTCGCGCTCGGGCGCGCGGTGGCCGGCGAGCCCACGGCCTTCCTGCTCGACGAACCCTTCGCCAACCTCGACGCGCCGCTTCGCGACCGCATGCGCACCGAAATCGGCCGCCTCCAGCGTCGCCTCGGCGTCACGACGGTCTACGTCACCCACGACCAGCGCGAGGCGATGGCGCTGGCCGACCGCATCGCCGTCCTCAACGAGGGCGAACTCCAGCAGGTCGGCACGCCCGAGGCGGTGTACGAGCGACCCGCGAACCGGTTCGTCGCCCGCTTCTTCGGCGACCCGCCGATGAACCTCCTCGACGGCCGCTACGACCCGGAACGGGAGGTCGTCGAACTCGCTGGCGACCGCACCCTCCCCGTCGCCGTCGACGCCGCGGACCCACCCGAAACGATGACTGTGGGGGTGCGTCCCGAGGACGTCGACCTCTCGGAGGCCGGGAGGCTGACCGGGACCGTCGACTACCTGGAGTTCTACGGCGCGGACGCCGTCGTCTACCTCGACGTGCCCGACCTCCCGGAACTGGTCGCCCGGACGGGGACCGACCACGGACTGGCGCCCGGCGACGCCGTCGGCGTGGACGTCCCACCCGAACGCGTCCACGCCTTCGACCCGGATGGCGACCGACTGTCACGGGAATATTACAACCACTCCAAATAGTTGTTCTCCACAAGGTTCAAATATCCACACACTATGGTATAGCACAGCACCACAGGGGCCGTGTGCGGTCCACGACGTACCATGGACGAGAAACTGACCGAGAGCATCGTCGAATGCACCGATTGCGGACGGAAGTACAGGGCCGTCGCCGAAGACGCCGCGCCGCCACTCGACGAGCTGGAGTGTTACTGTGGGTCGAACCAGTTCACCGAACAGAACGGACTCGTCCGGGCTGTGACGCGATAGGGGTCGTCGCTCCCGCCGGAGGTTTTTACGGGACGACGCAGAAGGGGGTCGTATGTACCGCCTGGGGCACTACGGAGTCGCGCTCCTTTCGTGGGCACCCGTCGGCGCGATACTTCTCGCGGCGGGGCGGCCGGTCGACGCGGTACTGGTGGGTATCGGCATCGTCGGCCTCGCGCGCCTCCCGGATTACGACATGCAGATACCGCTTCTCTCGCATCGGGGGCCGACCCACACCGCGGCGTTCGCGTTGCTCGTCGGGGCCGTACTGGCAGGTGCGGGCTGGTTTCTCGCGCGGGGGTCGGGCATGTGGACGCGCCTCGACCTCGCCGGGATGGGCGCGACGGTCGGCCTCCTGTCAGTCGGGTCGCACCTGCTCGCGGACTGGCTGACGCCCGCAGGAATTCCGTTGCTGTGGCCGCTCTCGAGCCGGCGCTACTCGATATCCATCACGCGCGCGGACAACCCGTTCGCCAACGTCGGGTTGCTCGCCATCGGCGTGTTCGCCGCCGTCTCGACGGTGCTGTTCTTCTACAGGTAGCCCTGCTCTTCGAGTTCGTCGAGGACGTCGTCGACGAAGCTCTCGACGTCGTCGTAGGGGAACTCGGAGCCGCCGCCGAGTTTCGTGTTGAGTTCCATCGCCGTCATCGAGAAGTCGTCGGATTCGAAGCGGGTGGAGGGCCCCTGCGGGAGCGCCGGGACGAGGTCCATCGGGCTGGAGATTGGGTAATCGGCACCTTCGAACGCCTCTATCATCTGCTCGCGGAGTTCTTCACGGTCTGCCATATCCGGACAATGGATGTGTGGGCCCTAAAAAGGTTCGAGCGCACCAGGGCAGCCAGTTGTCGGGAGTTTAATCTCGCCTCCCCCGAAGTGGCCACCATGTCGGCGGACCACTACCAGAAGCTGAAGAACATGTACGAGGCCGCCCCGGGTAACGCGAACTACGACGCGAAACTCGACGTGGGACACAGGGAGGCCGAGATACGGATTCCGGTCACCGAGGAGTACTTCCACCCGCTCGGCGCGGCCCACGGGTCGCTCGTGTTCAAGGCCCTCGACGACGCCGCGTTCTTCGCGGCCAACTCCCTCGTCGAGGACGTCTTCCTCCTCACTGCCGATTACACCATCTACTTCTCGCGGCCCATCTCCGAGGGGACGCTCAGGGCGGAGGGGACCATCGCCAACGAGACGGGGAGTCGCTTCGTCTGTGAGTCGGTCGCCTACGACGACGAGGGTGAGGAGATCGCCCGTGGGTCGGGCACGTTCGTCCGAAGCAACGTCGAACTGAAGCCGGAGGTCGGCTACAAATTATAATATCTCGCCGATGTCGGCGAAGCTGTCGAGGACGTAGTCGGGGTCGATATCGGATTCGGCCAGTTGCTCGCGGTCGGTGACGCCGGTGAGCACCAGCACCGTGGTCATCCCGGCGCGCTCGCCGAGTTCGATGTCGGTGTTGAGGCGGTCGCCAACGACGAAACACTCCTCGGGGTCACAGTCGAGATTTTCGAGCGCCATTTCGACGGCGTCCTCGGAGGGTTTGCCCATGACGTGGTCGGGGTCGCGTTCGGCCATCGACGCGAGGGCGCCGATGATGGCGCCCGACCCCGGGACGTTCCGGCCGCCCTCGGCGGGGATGACCTTGTCCGGGTCCGTGCCGACGAACTCGGCGCCGGCGTCCAGCGCCCAGAGGCCGTCCCGGAGCGAGTCGTAGTCGAATCCTCGGTAGAAGGAGGCGACGAGCACGTCGGCGGCGTCGGGGTCGTCGACGATGTTCAGCGCGGCCTCCCTGAACTGGGCGCGCAGGCCCGAGGAGCCGACGACGAAGAGGTCGTCCTCGGCGTGGTTCTCGGCGAGATACTGGGTCGTGATGGTCCCCGAGGAGGCCACCTCGTCGGACGTGATGGCGAGCCCCATCCGGTCGAGCCGGTCGACGTACTCGGTCCGGGACTTGACGGGGTTGTTCGAGAGAAAGAGCAGGTCCACGTCCCGGTCGCGGAGCTGGTCGATGGCGTCGTCCGCACCCGGGAGGAGTTCCCGCCCGCGGTAGACCGTTCCGTCGAGGTCGATGACCGCGCCCTCGTACATGGTCGGCCGTAACGCCCGCCCATGCTTAAGGGGAACCGTTTTCCTCGCCGCGGCGCTGGAATCGGGTATGAACGCGGACGACGCCGACGGCGTCGGGTTCGACCTCGGGATATCGGCGGACGCCGATCTCGACCGCCGCATCGTGTTCTATCTCTCCGGGATTTTGGGGATGATGCTCCTCTACACGTTCGTCTACATGGCCGGGATGACGTTTCTCGAAGGCGAGCCCCGCACGTTCACGGACGCGCTCCTGGTCGTGGTCGAGACGTTCACGACCACCGGGTACGGCGAGGACGCACCCTGGGCACACCCGCTGATGGACCTGCTGATGGTCGCCATGCAGTTCACAGGTGTGGGGTTCATCTTCCTCGCCTTACCCGTGTTCGTCGCGCCGCTCATCCAGTCGCGCCTCTCGACGGACGCCCCCACGTCCGTCGAGGGGCTGGAAGGCCACGTCGTCATCTGTGGCTACTCCTCGCGGGGCAAGGCACTCATCGACGAGCTCTCGGGGGAGGTGACGGCGCTCGTCCTCGACCCCGACCGGGACCGGGCCGCGGAGCTCTACAAGTCCGGCCACGACGTGATGCACGGCGACCCCGAGTCTGTGGACGCGCTGGAAGCCGCGAACGCCCCGGAGGCCACCGCCATCGTCGCGGACGTCGGCGACGAGGTCAACGCCTCCATCGCGCTCGCGGCGAGTCGCGTGGCCCCGGAGACGAAGATAATCACGTTCGTCGAGGACAGTTCGGTCACCGACTATCATCGATATGCCGGCGCCGACCACGTCTTCTCGCCCCGGCAACTCATCGGCGAGAGCCTCGCCGCGAAGGTCACCGCGGGCGTCCGCTCGGGCGACCTCGGCGACGCCATCGAGATCGGCGACGACCTTGAGATCGTCGAACTCCCGGTCCAGGCCGGCGCGGAGTTCGACGGCGTGACCGTCGCCGAGAGCAACGTCCGCGAACAGACCGGCGCCAACATCATCGGTGCCTGGTTCCGTGGCGAGTTCGTCACGCCCCCCTCGCCGGACGCCTACATCGACCGCGAGACCATCCTGCTGGTTGCCGGCCGGGAAGAGCAACTCGCGGCGCTGAAAGAACTCACGCTCTCCGAGGAGCACCGGCGCCGCCCCGGCCCGGTCATCGTCGGCGGACACGGCGTCGTCGGGCGGACTATCGAGGAGGCCGTCTCGAACTCGGGGCTCGAAACCGTGACCGTCGACCTGGAGGACAAAGAGGGCGTGGACATCGTCGGCGACGTGACCGACGAGGAGACGCTCCGACGGGCGGGCATCGAGGAGGGAAGCACGGTCATCCTCGCGGTGGCCGACGACACGACGGCCGTGTTCGCGACGCTCGTCCTCCACGAACTCGAACCCGACGTGGAAATCATCGCGCGCGCGGACACCGTCGAGAGCGTCTCCAAACTTTACCAGGCGGGCGTCGACTACGTCCTCTCGCTGGCCACCGTCTCCGGGCGTATGCTCGCCTCGACCATCCTCGGCGACGAGGTACTCTCCTTCGACAAACAGATAGAACTCCTCCGGACCGAACCGGGCGCGCTCGCCGGCCAGAGCCTCGCCGAATCCGACGTCCGCTCGCGGACCGGGTGTACCATCATCGCCATCGATCGCGACGGGGTCGTCCGGACGGACCTCGACCCAGGATTCGTCCCACAACCGGGCGACTCGCTGGTCGTCGCCGGGACCGACGCCGCAATCAACGAATTCAAAGAAATTTTATGAACCTCTCTCAGGCCTTCGACGTCCAGTCGGGGCGCTCGACGTCCGTCTCGCCGACCTTCGAGGTGGTGAGTTCGCCCCGCACGGTCAACTGCTGGCCCTGTCGTGTGTAGGTCGACTCGTAGGTGATAGAGCGGACGACGCCGTCGTCGCCGACCACGACGGTCGCCGAGAACGAGGAGACGTTCGCCCGGTCGATGCCCACGACGTTCTGGGCGTCGACGAGGCGCTCGGATTCGTATCGGAAGCCGCCGTCGACCCGTTCCGCGGAGCCGTACTCGACGCCGCCGAGCAACTGTTCGACCGACGAGCGTCCCGTCGTCCCGTTGATGGGGATGGACGCGTTCTGTGAGCGGTAGTTCGTCTCGCCTCTCCGCGTGATGTTCTCGTAGATGACGCCGTCGGCGTAGAACTGTACGTATCGCATGTTCGGGTTCTCGACGTACGTCCAGACCTGTCTGTCGACGAGGTCGACGCGGGAGAGGTAGACGCCGCGACGCTCGCCGTCATCCGTTTGTGTGGCGTTGAACGCGAAGGTGAACCCGTCGCTGGCGAGCAGGGCGTCTGCGTGGGCGGCCGCGGCCGCGCTCGCGTTCGTCACGCCGTCGGCGCCGAAGCCGGTCGGGTACTCCGGCGTCTCTGTCGTCGTCACTGTCGTCTGGGTCGTCTGCGTCGTGGTCTCGTCGCTCGGTCCGCCGACACACCCCGCGGCGAGCACGAGTGCTACGAGGGCAACGACCACAAGCCGTCGTCTCATACACCGTCGCTTGGAACAGGCCGACGTTAAGCGCTTGGGCCGAGCGCCGCCAGCGCCTCGCGGGCCCGCCAGAGCGTCCAGATTCCGAGCGCCAGCGCGCCGACCGTCTCGGGAATGGCCAGCCCCGGTCGGAACACCTTGCCAGTGGCGGCCCATCCCACCCACGCGAGGACGTTCGCCGCCCCCAGCCCCACCGACAGCAGCGCGGCCCGGAATCGGCCAAGAAATGCGTCGCCGGCGCCGTCGACCCAGAGCACCAGCGTCAACAGCAGGTAGAACCCCATGGCGACCGGCGTGTGCTGGGGCGTCCCCGAGGGGAAGACGCCCACCAGCGACAGGCAGACGGCATCCATGGCGAAGACGACCACCCGAATCCGGTGGAGGTGGGTCCGCGAAACCGCCCACAGCGCGGGGGTGAACGCGAGCGAGAGGAGGCCGGCGAGTATCAGTCCGCCGTTGAACAGCGCGGCCGGGAGCGGCCCGGCGACGCCGAGGTCCGAGAGCGCGTTCGCCGTCGGGGAGAACCCCTCCATCGCGAGGGCGGCCCCCACGATACCGCCCCAGGCGACGAGCGGTGCGGCGAGGCCGGCACGGGCACTGAGCGTTCGAGAGGTCATCGGTTCACTCGCGGCGGATACGCCCCGCAGTCACGTCAGTTCCGGGGGAGTAGTGCAATCGAGGGTCGCTCGCGGGCCGGTCGAAGTCGTTCGCCGCGAAGAGGTCGTTCTCCCGGACGTCCGCCTCGGCGTCGCGCATGGGCCAGGGGTCGTGGTCGATGTCGCCGTAGTAGAGCCTGCCGGCGTCGCTTTCCGTGTAGAAGCGGTAGCGTTCGGTGAGAAACGCCGTCAGGT
>CAYYRO010000092.1:0-8200 GCA_964474075.1 uncultured Methylophaga sp. | reverse complement strand
ACGTCCAGGGTCGCCTCCATCATCTCCTCGGTCGTCCCGTGGGGGAAAGAGAGCAAGGCGGTGTCGACGGGGCCGGCCAGCAGTTCCTCGACGCGCTCGCGCGCCATCTCGGGCGTGCCGGCGATGCCGATGGCGTCGACGAGTTCGCGTGGGACGGCGTCCGCGGCGGCGCTTCTCCCCTCGGATTGCCACGCCTCGCGGATGCCCGCCGCCGCGTCCGGAAACCCGTTGTTCGCGATGACGTCGTTGTAGAACTCCGTCGACCCGGCGTAGAAGGCGACGTGGCCCGCGAGTACGTCGCGGGCGGCGTCGGGGTCGGCAGATACGGCCGTGGGGATGGACGGCGAGATTCGAAGCGAGGAGGCGCCCGTGTGTGCGCGCTCCTCGGCGTCGGCGACGGCGTCTTCGAGCGCGGTCAGCGGCAGGAGATGCGGGAGGAAGCCGTCGGCGTGGTCGATGGTCAGCGCGATGTTCGTTCGGCCGAGCGCGGCGTTGAACACCGGCACGGTCGAATCATCCGCGCCCTGCAACCGGAAGCCCGAGAGGTCGAACACCTCGCCGTCGTAGTCGATGCGCTCGCCCGCGAGCGCGAGGTCGAGGATTTCGATGAGTTCCCTGAGGCGCCGCAACGGGCGGTCGTAGGATTCGCCGTGGAATCCCTCGACGATGGCGGGCGTGCTGGCGCCGATGCCGAGAATGAACTGCCCGTCGGTCGCGTCGTGCATGGATAGCGCGCTGGCCGCGAGCGCGCCGGGGCTCCGGGCGTAGGCGTTGGCGATACAGGTCCCGAGCGTGCAGTCGACGTGCTCGCTGATGCGCCCCAGCACCGGGAAGGGGTTCGGCCCCCACGCCTCGCTCGCCCAGACGGATTCGAAACCCGCGTCGGCGGCGCGACGGGCGTAGTCGACCAGCCAGTCGGCGTCGCGGTCGTCGGGGAGGACGACGCCCGTCTCGGGGTAGTCGAACTCGTTCTCACTCATCGCGCAGTTCCTCCACCAGTTCGTCGCGGGCGATCTTGTCGCTCTGTGTCATCGGAAGGCTATCGCGGAAGACGTATCGCCGGGGGCGCTTGAAGTCCTCGATGTCACGACTCCCCCGTACGTGTTCGTCGAGGTCGGCCTCCGTCAGTTCCGGCGACGAGGGGACGACGGCCGCCGCGACGAGTTCGCCCCACTCCTCGTCGGGCACCCCGACGACGGCGCACTCCGCCACGTCGGGGTGTTCATAGAGCACCTCCTCGACCTCGGCCGGATAGACGTTCTCCCCGCCCGTGTTTATCATGTTGTCCGTGCGGTCGACGAAGTAGAGAAAGCCGGCCTCGTCCCGCCGTCCCAAATCCCCAGTGCGGTACCACTCGTCGTTCTCGCCGGTGAAGACCTCCCGGGTTCGTTCGGGGAGGTTCCGGTATTCGACCATCCGCGTCGGCGTCTTCACGAGGAGCTCGCCAACCTCGCCGCGGTCGACGACCTGCTGGGGGTCGGGCGCGTCGGGGTCGACGTCCCTGACCTCGGCGTTGGGAACGGCACGCCCGATGCTCCCCAGATTGTCGTCGTGGTCCTCGGGGTACAGAGCGGTCGCGAAGACGATTTCCGTGGTGCCGTAGGCGTTGACGAACTCGACCTGTGGGAACAGGTCCCGGCACTGTCTGACCACCTCGCGGGGCATCGCCGACCCCGAGTACTGTATCATCCGGACGCCCGCGAGGTCGCGGTCGGCGGCGCCCTTCCGGTTCACGATGTCGTTGAAGTGGGTCGGCACGCCCCACATGGCGGTGACGGCCTCCGCTTCGATGTAGTCCAGCACGGTCCCGGCGTCGAACTCGGGTAGGAGGACGTTCGTCGCGCCGACGTGGAGCGCGGGCATGAAGTTGGCGAGCAGGGGACCGACGTGATAGAGGGGGCCGAGCGCGAGGCTCGTATCCGCGGGCCGGAGCCGGTTGTATGGAATTCCAGCGAAGTCCGCCTCGACGACGTTGCGGTGGGTGTGGACGACGCCCTTTGGCTTGCCCGTGGTTCCGGAGGTGTAGAGCAAGAGCGCGTGGTCGTTCTCGGCCACCTCCACACCGGGGTCGGTGGCGTATGCCCCCGCCAGCGCGTCGACGGTGGTCGTGACCGGTGCGTCCCCGCTATCAGCGTCGGGGGCGACGAGCACGTCCGGGCGCACGTCGGCGGCCACCTCGCGGGCGGTTTCGAGCGTCGTCTCGTCGCAGGCCAGCACGTCCGCGTCGGCGTCTTCGAGGATGTATTCGAGTCGACCTGCGGGGGCGCGGGGGCTGATGGGGTTGACGACGACGCCCACTTCCGCCGCGGCGAAGAGGAGGGTGAGGAGTTCGGGCGAGTCGTGGCGACAGATGGAGAGGTGGTCGCCGGGGCGCACGCCCATGTCCAGCAGGCCGTTGGCGACGCACGTGACGCGCTGGTCCCACGCCGCGTAGTCGAGGGCGCGGCCCTCGGCGGGCACCCGCAGGGCCACACCGTCGGGGAAGGCCGCGGCGGTGTTCCCCAGGAGGTCCCGCATCGTCGGATGAACCATACCACTCCTGGCGCGCCCGCTCCCTTGAGGTTTGCCTGCGGGAGCGAGCATACTTGCGCCGGAGGTGCGAGTTTCGCCGGCGACGAGCGGCCTGTGGTCGCGACGTCGCCGGGATTTTTTGGTGCGCTCCAGCGAGCCAAAGGCTCGCTGAGCACTTGTCGGACCAAAGGTGCGTCAGTAGGACCGGGGCAGCCCCAGCACGTGCTCGCCGATGTAGTTGCGAATCATCTCGTTGGAGACAGGCGCGAGGACGTTGATCATCGCCTCGCGCCAGTAGCGCTCGACGTCGTACTCCTTGGCGTATCCCATGCCTCCGTGAGTTCGGACGGCCTGCTGGCAGGCCTCGATGGCGTCTTCTGAGGCCCGGAGTTTGGCGGCGTTGGCCTCCGCGCCACAGTCCTCGCCCCTGTCGTAGAGCCAGGCGGCCTTGCGGACCATGAGTTCGTCCTGTTCGAGTTTGCTCCACGCGTCCGCCAGCGGGTGCTGGATGGCCTGGTTCTTCCCGATGGGGCGCCCGAAGACGACGCGCTCGTTGGCGTAGTCGGTCGCTTTTTCGAGGGCCGCCTGCCCGATGCCCACGGAGTTGGCCGCGAGGCTGATGCGCTCGGAGTTCGCGAACGAGAGCAGGTACTTGAAGCCCTCGCCCTCCTCGCCGATGCGGTCCTCGGCGGGGATGGTGAAGTCCTCGAACCACACCTCGTTGGAGTCCGAGGCGCCCCGTCCGGCCTTGGGAATCTCGGAGACATCGACGCTCTCCATCCCCTTGTCGAACTCGGTGAAAAAGAGGCTCATGCCGCCGAACCTGTCCGACTGTTCCCGCGCCGACGTGCGCGCGAGCAGCATGATGACGTCGGCCTCCTGTGCTTTCGAGGTCCATATCTTCTGGCCGTTGACGACGTATTCGTCGCCCTTACGCTGGGCGTAGGTCTCGATTTCGGAGGTGTCGAGGCCGGCGTTGGGTTCGGTGACTCCGGTACAGACCATGACGTCGCCGTCGGCAATCTGTGGGAGATAGCGGTCCTTGTGGGCGTCGTCGCCGTATTCGACCAGCGGCGAGGTGGAGAAGACGTGGTGGGAGGTGATGGAGGTCCCGGCCATGCCGGCGCCCGAGCGGGCGATTTCCTGCTGGACGAGCGAGGCCTCCTGGACGCCGTACCCCTGTCCGCCGTACTCCTCGGGGATGGTGACGCCACACCAGCCCCCTTCCGCGAAGGCGTCGAAGAACTCCCAGGCGAACTCGTGGTTCAGGTCCTTCTCGCGCCAGTAGTCGTCGCCGAACTCGGCGCAGAGTTCGCGAATCTGGCGCCGTATCAACCGCTGCTCCTCGGTCAGTTCGAAGTCCATGGCCCGGCTTGCACAAGCCACGGCATAACGGTTCCCCCGCGTTTAATCACCATCACCCGCTGGTGTCGGGTTCGGGAGTCGCCCACGCCAGTGCGAGGCCGGCGACTGCGGCGACCCCTGCATACGCGAACGCGGCGGCGTAGCCACCGGTGTGCTCGATGAGCAGGCCCGCGGCCAGCGGCGCGGTGAACCCGCCGAGCGTGGCCATGCTGGTGGCGAAGGCGACGCCCGTCGCGGCGACGTTCGGGTCGGCGAGTTCGCGCGCCTGCGCGTAGAACAGCCCCATCCCGAGCTGGACGAAGAAGCCCGCGAACACGAGCGCGAGCCCCACGACGAGCGGGGTGTCGGCGGCCGCGATGAACGCGAGCGCAGGAAGCGCGACGACGAACGACAGCAGCGCGACCGGACGACGCCGGTGGGAGAACAGCCGGTCGGAGACAACGCCGCTGCTCCCGCGGGCGAGGATGCCGATGGCGGGGAACAGCGCCGCGAACAGCCCCCCAGACGTGAGCGAGAATCCTAACTCTTCGGCGAGATACGTGGGCATCCAGCTCGTGATGAACGCGTACAGCGAGTACCCGAGGAAGGCCATGCCGGCGACGCTCCAGATGGCGCGGCCGGTGAGGAGCGCGCGAAAGTCGGCGAGGCCGGGCGAGGACCCGCTGGCACCGGAGACGTCGATGCGAACGGTCGCCAGCAGGAACGCCAGACAGCCGAGCACCACCGGGACGGCGTAGACGACGAAGATGGCCGCCCACCCCGCCCGCTGGGCGACGTAGGGGCCCGACAGGAGCCCGATGGCGAAGCCGGCGGCCGGCGTGCTGCTGAGGACGCCCACCGCGGTCGCGCGTCGCTCGTCGTCGAAGACCCGCCCGACGACGTTCACACCGGCGGTCCAGGTGGTGGCGGTGGCGCCGGTCGCCACCGCCCGCGAGGCGAGCAGGGAGAGGTAGGCACCCGTCGTGGCCGCCTGGTAGCTCCAGGCGTAACAGACGACGAGGACGAGCGTCGCGACGACGATGGCCCGCCGGTTGTTCACTCGGTCGAGGGCGATACCGATGGGGACCCCCACGACGACCTGCGTGCCGAACATGACGCTGACGAGGAGGCTCGCGGTCGCGGGGTCGAGCGATAACTCCGCCATGAGCACGGGGAGAACGCTCGCGGGGACGATGTAGTAGGCGTTAGCGGCGGTGACGAGCAGCCCCACCCCCAGGACCACGGCCCACGGACCCGACGACATCGAACGGAGACGGCGCACTGTCGGGGGTGAACGCCCCACCGTGAAGAATCCCTCGGCGCCGAGATGGGAGAGAACCCGAGATTTATGTACCGGCTGGCGAGAAAGCGTGGTATGATATCCCACTACGGTCTCGACGAGCGTCACCGCGAGCTCCGCGAGGAGGTCCGCGAGTTCGCCGAGACGGTCCGCCCGCGGATGGACGCGTACGAACAGTCGGGGGAGTTCCCCTACGAACTCATCGACGAGATGGCCGAACGGGGGTTCCAGCGCATCCCCTACCCCGAGGAGTACGGAGGGAGAGGCCACGATTATCGCTCGCTGGCCATCGCACAGGAGGAGCTCTCGCGCGTGTGGAAATTGCTCGCGGGGACGCTCAACGTCGCGTGGTCGCTCGTCGGAAACAGCATCTACGAGGAGGGGTCCGAATGGCAGAAAGAGGAGTGGTTGGGCGGCCTGCTGGAGGGCGATATCGGCGCGCTCTCGATGACCGAACCGGGGGCCGGTAGCGACACGAGCATGATGAGCACCACCGCGGAACTCGACGGCGACGAGTGGGTCATCGACGGCCACAAGCACTGGACGTCGATGGGGGAGGTGGCAGACCTCATCGTCGTCCTCGCGCGGACCGGCGAGGGGCGCCACGACCTCTCGCTCATCGGCATCCCGATGGAGACACCCGGGGAGCGCGCGGGGATGGAGTTCGTCCGCGACATCGAGACGATGGAAGGGCCGGTGGGCGTCGAGAGCGAAATCATCTACGACGGACTCAGGGTCCCGAAGGAGAACGTCATCGGCGAGCCCGACGAGGGGTTCAGATACGCGATGCAGGCGCTCGACCTCGGCCGCATCGCCACCGCCGCACAGGGCGTGGGCGTCGCACAGGGCGCCTTCGAGGCCGCCAGCGAGTTCGCCGACGAGCGCGAGCAGTTCGGCAAGCCCATTCGGGAGTTCCAGGGCGTCGGGTTCAAGATAGCCGACATGCGCATGGACATCGAAGCGGCCCGCCTGCTCACCTACCAGGCGGCCCACACCCGCGACCGGACGGACAGGGCCTCCATCGAGGCGGCGATGGCCAAGACCTACGCCACCGACGTCGCCATGGACGTGACCACCGAGGCGGTTCAGGTCCACGGCGCGCGCGGCTACTCGAAGGATTACCCCGTCGAACGCTACATGCGCGAGGCGAAGGGGATGCAGATCTACGAGGGGACCAACGAGATAAACCGACAGGTCATCCTGAACGAGATGTACACCAGAGGCGAGTAGGATGATCACGGTCCTCTCCGATGCCGACGTCGCTGACTGCCTCTCGCTGTCGGCGCTCCTGCCGGTCGTCGAGAAGGCGTTTCTCGCACAGCGGCGAGGCGAGGTCGAACGCCCCACGCGGCCGCACTTCCCCGTGGGGTGTCCGCCCGGCGAGAGAACAGAGGCTGCGGGGACGGGGCTCACGATGCCCGCGTACATCCACGGCGAGGACTACTACGCGACCAAGCTCGCGAGCGTCCACGAGGCGAACTCGAAGCGGGGGCTCCCGACGGTGAACGCACAGATCGCGCTCACCGACGCCACGAACGGCCTGCCTGCCGCGTACATGGCCGGGCGTCGCATCACGAACGCGCGCACGGGCTGTATCGGGGGGCTGGCCGTCCGCGACCTGTGCGCGGAGGAGCCGGTGACCCTCGCCCTCGTCGGCGGCGGGTCGCAGGCACGCTGGCAGACCCGCGCCATCGCGGCCGCAGCCGAGGTCGAGGAAGTCCGCGTCTACACCCCGAGCGCGTCGAAGCGGGTCTGTACCGAGGATATCGAATCGGAACTGGGGATTCCCGGCCACGCAACCGAGACGGCCGAGGACGCCGTCGCCGACGCGGACGTGGTGGTCACGACCACGCCGGCCCGCAAGCCGGTCTTCGACGGCGACGCGCTCACGCCGGGGGCCGTCGTCGTCGGCATCGGAGCCTACACAGAGGAGATGCGCGAACTCGACGAGCGCGTCTTCGAGCGCGCGGCGCGCGTCTTCGGGGACGTGCCCGAGGAGTCGGCCGAGACCGGCGACTGTCTGGCCGCAGGCGTCGGGAAAGAAGACATCGTGCCGCTCGCGTCGGTGTTCGCGGGCGAGGCGGGGCGCGAGTCGGACGAGGAGATACTCGTCGTCGAGAGCGTCGGGAGCGCAGTCCTCGATGCGGCGACCGCCGCGTTCGTCTACGAGCGGGCCGGCGACTCGGTGGGAGAGCGTATCGACATCGGGGAGTAGCTAGAGCAGCGATTCGCAGGTCTCGATGACCTCCTGCAGTGGCGTCTCGGGCATCGACCGCACGGCGACGGCGACGCCCGCAGCACGGCCGACGGGGAACGCGAGGACGGTCAGCGCGTCGAAACAGCGGACGATGCAGTTGCATTGCCCCGCCTCGTAGAGACCCTCCTGTGCCGGGACGTTGAGCGACTCCAGCCGGAGGTCGTCGGCGATGCGGTCGAGTTCGAGTTCGCGAAGCTCGGCGCCGCCGGTCGAGTGGACGATCTCGTACGTATCCGGCGTGTACCACCCGACCCCTCGAAGGTCGTCACCCAGCGACGCTTCCAGACAGTCGACCAGACCGGCCGCCGCAGTCGATACCCGGCTGGTGGTTGCCCCATTTGTAGCGCTCATCTCACCTGTGAGTCCTCGGGCCAACATCCTTAATGGGGATATTCGTTCAGACCGTTCGAACCGTTCAGGACGTTTGAATCGGGATCCTCAGTTCCAGCGAACGTCCGAAAGCGTCCGCTGGACGGCCTCCTCACCGACGGCCTCGACGAGGTGTTCGTAGCCCGCCCGCTCGGCGCGGTCGGTGGCGTCGGCGACCAGACGCGAGACGATGAACTCCGGCGTCGATTTCCCGAGCGTGTCGAAGCGAGGCTGGTAGTCCACCGCGAGTTCCAGGTCTGGGGTGAGCCCCTCCGCGAAGATACCGTCCACGCGGCCCTGGTCGGGGAGCGGTTCGAGGTCTTCGGCGAGGTGGGTGACGAAGACGCCCATCGCCCCCCGGTCGACGGTGAGCGTTACCAGCCCGTGAAGGAGGTCCGCGGCGCTTCCCGGTTCGGTGA
>CAYYRO010000091.1:0-8421 GCA_964474075.1 uncultured Methylophaga sp. | reverse complement strand
GAAGTCTGTATTCAGCATATTAATGATGAATCATTAAAGGCGACACTAAAGCAAGTTAGTCAGCAAAAACGTCAACAACTCCCCGCAGAAATCTGGCAGGCCAGTTGGGCCAGCAATGAAATGGCAGGGTTGTGGAGTCACACCGCCAAGCAGATAGCGATCGATAAACCAGTGGCCGCCAGTAAGCAATTGGCCGAAGACTTCATTTATTTAACGCAAACCACGCAGACGCTGTTGTCTGAAAGCAACGGCTCAGAACTTATCCGCTGGGGGAGAATCCAGCAGCGCTGGCAATATCAGGATGATCTCGGTGCATTGATCAAATCCGCCCAAAAACTGACTCAGATGCTCAATGTCAGCAGCGCCTTGCTTAAACAGCGCCTAGACGAAAAACCGCTGTGTTACCAGGGAAAACCCAACCCTCGTGCCAAACAACTGGAAGGCGTGTTTTTTAAAGTCTATATAGGCCATGTCCAACCCTATATAGCGCGGGTCAGCCAACATCGCGATGCGTTATTACCAGCCGTCAGACAATTTGCTCTGCATCATGCTGATACAGCGCCTGCGGCCGTCAAAAACTACTGGCAGCAATATTTGCTTAATGAGCCGGAGAGTATTTGGCCGGCGTTTGATTTGGCAGTGAAAAAACATACCGAACATTGGCAAGGCTTATTAGAGCAATGCGGCCTTAAGCCCAAAGCCACAAGACCTGATAAAGCACAACAAAGGCAAAACTAATGGCATATGCAGCAATTATTATCGGTGGTAGCGGCGCGATTGCCAGTGCTTTGAGACAAGCTTTATTAAGAGATGATGATTGCCAGCAAATATGGCTGTTCAGTCGCAGTCAGTCACCAGCCGGGTTGCCGACAAAAATTCGCTGGCAAACCGTTGAATACACGCAATCGGCAATTAAAACAGCATTGGCAGATTGTTTAACCGACAGCATGCCGGTGCAAAAAGTCTTTATCTGCAACGGCCGTTTACATGATGCGGAATTAAAACCGGAAAAACGTCTGGAGCAATTTAACGCCGAAGATTGTCAGGCCATTATGCACAGCAACAGTATCGTGCCGATGTTGTGGGTGCAGGCATTACTCCCGTATTTAAAATCACATCATAGTTGCCAATTGGTAGTGTTCAGCGCCCGTGTTGGCAGTATTGGCGATAATCATTTGGGCGGCTGGTATAGTTACCGTGCCAGTAAGGCAGCATTAAATATGCTGCTAAAAAACGCAGCTATTGAATACCAGCGCCGTGCACCGAACGTGTCGATGGTTGCCTTTCACCCCGGCACCACCGACACACCTTTATCGAAGCCGTACAACAAAAATGTGCCCGCAGATAAATTATTTCCACCGGCATTGGTTGCTGAAAAGTTATTGAGCATTCTCGAGCATTTACCTCCTAGAGAAACGCTGCGATTTCTCGACTGGCAGGGTAAAAAAATTGACTGGTGAAGAAAGGGCACAACCGACAAAGTTTGCAAGCATAAAAAAACCACCCTAAGGTGGTTATTTAGTGTTTGGTGGAGGCGGCGGGAATCGAACCCGCGTCCGTGGGTCCTCTGCCATCAGATCTACATGCTTATTTCATCTATTAATTTAACTTCCAGCTACCCGATGAACAGGGAAAACTAGAAGCGATCTTGTTAAGTTTTAGTCTATCAGTACCAAGCATACGTCAAGACGATCTTGTGAGAGTCGACGCCCGATACCAGACGCACAAGCACGGATCTGGTCGGACGGCATTCACTGGTTATTAAGCAGCTAGTGCGTAGTTGTTATCGTTAGCAACTATTTTTTTCCAGTCTGTTTTACGAGAAGAACTGAAATACTCGGCATGCACTTCAGGTTTCGTAACCCACGTCGAAGCCAGGTCGCCCCCTAAGTAGCAATATATATTGTACCGCTTATGCGGTTTTTCAACCAGTACTGCTTAATTTATCTTTTTATATTTGCTAAAAGTCGCGGAGTAAATGGGTTAAACCCTAGCTACTTTTAAGTATGCGGGCTTTGTCACGCTGCCAATCACGATCTTTAATAGTGGCGCGTTTATCGTGAGATTGTTTACCCTTGGCCAGCGCAATTTTTATCTTGGCAAGTCCACGTATCCAATACATGGTAAGTGGCACTAATGTGTAGCCTTTGCGCTCAACTGAGCCAATAAGTTTGTTGAGCTCCGTTTTTTTCATCAACAATTTTCTGTCGCGTTGCGGTGCAGGCACGATATGTGTCGATGCTGTTTTTAACGGTGTGATTAAGGCGTTGGCTAACCATGCCTCACCATCACGGATTAATACATAACTATCGCTGAGCTGCGCTTTACCGCCGCGTAGGCTTTTGACCTCCCAGCCTTGCAGTACCAAGCCTGCCTCAAAGGTTTCTTCGATAAAAAACTCGAAGCGTGCCTTTTTGTTTTGAGCGATAGTGTTATCGGGTTGTTTGGATTTTTTATTTGCTGCCATCCGGGCATTATACATAAGCGATTTACTGCTTGGCTTGAGCATTTAAGCGATTTCCCCCAAAATCGGGAGAATTTTGCGCGCAAGGTTTCTTATGAACAGACCCGCTAAATCAATGCATGGTGAGTGGACGGGCCGTTGGGCCTTTATTCTGGCGGCGACCGGTGCCGCGGTCGGCCTCGGTAATATCTGGAAATTTCCTTATATCGCTGGCGAAAACGGCGGTGGTGCATTCGTATTGGTCTATCTCGGCTGTATTTTACTGGTTGGCGTGCCGATCATGATGGCTGAAATTGTCATCGGCAGACGCGGCAGACAAAATCCGATTAATAGTCTGGAAACTCTCGCAGAAGAAGAGCAGCGCCCGACTGCCTGGAAATATCTGGGTGCAATGGGGGTTCTGGCAGGTTTTCTGATCCTGTCGTATTACAGCGTTATCGCTGGTCAGGCGATGTCTTATGTTTTCCGGACATTTGCCAATACCTTTGAAGGGGTCACCTCTGACGGTGCACGTAGTATCTATGTTGATTTAGTCAGTCATCCCGAAAAACTGCTCGCCTGGCATACCATTTTTATGGTGCTGACCATGATTATTGTCAGTCGGGGTGTGCAGCGTGGTCTCGAAAAATCAGTGCGGTTTATGATGCCGGCTTTATTTCTGATATTGCTGGTGTTGGTCTGGTATGCCTACCAGCAAGGGCATTATTTTGATGATGCTGTGCACTTTTTGTTTGATCCGGATTTTTCCAAATTAACGGCTAATGGCGTGCTGACGGCGATGGGGCATGCTTTTTTCTCATTGAGTCTCGGCATGGGCGCCATCATGGTTTATGGCTCTTATCTACCCAAGAAAACCTCAATTCTGCGGATGACCCTGGCTATTTCGGTGATGGATACCACTGTGGCGATTCTGGCCGGTCTGGCGATTTTTCCGTTGGTATTTGCTAATGGCATGGCGCCGGGTGCCGGCCCAAGTCTGATTTTTGAAACACTGCCCATCGCTTTTGGCCATATGAATCATGGCGCATTGTTTGGCGGTTTGTTTTTTGTGTTGTTGTTTTTTGCCGCATTAAGCAGCGCGATTGCGCTGGCTGAACCAGTGGTGACCTGGCTGGTCGAAAACTATGAGATTAAACGTCTGAATGCCTGTATCTGGGTGGGCGTGATTATCTGGTCATTGGGCTTGCTGACTGTGTTTTCATTTAATATCGGCAGCGAATGGACATTGGCGGGATTAACACCATTTGAGTTGCTGGATTACCTGACAGCCAATATCATGTTGCCTTTGGGCGGTTTGCTCATCGCTATATTCGCCGGCTGGGTGATGCGGCGGGTTAATTCTGAAGAGGAACTGGCGCTCAAGCCGGTGTTTCTGTTCCACGGATGGCGTTTTCTGGTTCGGTTTATTGCTCCGGCGGCAATCTTTGTCGTCTTCGTCAATCTCACCGGCATTTTGTTCTAAATAAACAAAGGTTTTTACGCAAGTCTGATGACAACCATAACCCGCAGTTCATTGGTGAAATACTCACCACAGCAAATGTTTGATCTGGTTAATGATGTGGAGTCGTATCCACAGTTTTTGCCCTGGTGTCGGGGCAGTCGCGTGATAAGTCGAAATGATCGGGTTATTTGCGCGGCGCTGGATATTGCCAAAGGCGGAATTCATCATGAATTCTCGACCCGCAATACGCTGATCCCCAGTGAGTCGATTCGTATCGAATTAATTGACGGACCATTCCGGCATCTGGAAGGACACTGGCAGTTTTCGGAAATTGGTGACAATCAGGGCTGCCGGGTACAACTGGACATGGATTTTGAATTTTCCACCCGTTTGCTGGACTTAGCGTTGGGGCCGGTATTTACGCAAATCTCCGGTTCATTGGTTGAAGCTTTTTGTAAACGGGCGCGGGAAATGTATGGCTGATAAAGATTTAATCACGGTTGAAGTCGCATACGCTTTACCTGAGGAACAGCTGATTTTATCGCTGGAAGTCTCGCCGGATACCAAAGTGGAAGAGGCCATTAAACGCTCGGGTATGCTGGAGCGTTATCCGCAGATTGACCTGGACAATGACAAAGTCGGCATTTTTGGCAAAATCGTTAAGCTTGACGCCAACCTGCACAACAAAGATCGTATCGAGATTTATCGTGGTTTGATCGCTGATCCGAAAGAATCACGCCGGCAAAAAGCCGAAATGGAAAAGAAGAAAAAACAAGCCGACGCTAGCGATTAGATAGCCAGTTAAGTTCGGCTTCAGAAAATCCCGCCTGTTCGCGGGCCTCAAGATGAAACGGCCCGCGAATCGCACCATGGAAATGGCTTTCCAGTAATTCAGTAAACGTGGTTAACGGATCCAAATTGCGCTGCGCGCACAGATAATTAAACCAGCGCGTGCCGACAGCGACATGGCCGATTTCTTCTTCAAAAATAACTTCCAGAATTTCTACGGCCCGGTGATCGCCGCTTTGTTTTAGTTTTTCCATCATTTTGGGCGTCACATCGAGGCCACGCGCCTCTAAAACCCGTGGTACCAATGCCATCCGCAGCAAAGGATCATGATGGGTTTTTTGTGCCATTTCCCAGAGTCCGTCATGGGCATTAAAGTCGCCGTAAGTAAATCCCGAAGCTTTTAAATGTTCGCTGAGCATTTGAAAGTGTTTGGCTTCTTCATCAGCAACCTGTAACCAGTCAGTGTAATATGCTTCGGGCATATCGCTGAATCGAGCAATGGCATCCAGCGCCAGATTAATAGCATTGAATTCGATATGACAAATCGCATGAATCAAACTGGTATGGCCGGTTTCACGGTTATTACGACGGCGCGGTAAATCTTTGGGATTGACCAACTCCGGTTTAGCGGGGCGGCCGGGAATATCTGGCGCCTGAAGCGGCTGACGATTCAACTGATAACCTGACTCCCGACATTGTTCAGCAAGTTGCCGGGTCGCGATTGCTTTAGCAGCAGCATCTTCAATTAATAAGATTGCCAGGGCTTGCTGACGCAGATCTAATTTACCAGTATCAACCATGTAAACGTACCCGCGGATCAACCAGCGTGTAGGAAATATCGGTAAAAATTAAACCAATAATGTATAAAACTGCCCCCAAAAACACCATGGCTCGAACAATGGCAAAATCCTGCGCATTAATCGCGTCGATGGTATAGCTGCCCAGCCCAGGAATACCAAAAAATGACTCCAGGATCAGGCTGCCCATAAACAAGGTCGGAATCAGCACCACGGCACCGGTTAAAATCGGGATCATGGCATTTTTCAAAACATGACCAAACAATACCCGCAGCTCAGACAAGCCTTTGGCGCGAGCGGTGCGAACATAATCTTTGGCGGCTTCTTCGAGAAATAAAGTGCGATACCAGCGCGATCCGCTGCCAATGCCTGAAATAATGCCAATCGCCACTGGTAGGATCATAAATTTAAAGGCATTGAGGCCATCACCAAAACCGGAAACCGGCACCAGTTGCATCAGTTTGCCGACGACAAACTGACCACCAATAATGTAAAACAGACTGGATATAGACATCAGCATCACGCACAACACCACGCCGCTTAAATCCACATAGGTCGCCCGGAAAAACACCATCAGCATGGCAAAGGTAATGTTCACCAGCAGGCCAACCACAAAAACCGGAATAGCTATCGCAAGACTTGGCCACATGCGGGATTGAATGTCGCTGCCAATATCACGGCCATCATCGGCCTGACCAAATTCAAAGGCAAACAACGCCAACGATTTATCAAAAAAAATGGTATCGGTAAATTGTTCGATTCCATTTTCATCAGCATTCCATATCAGCGGCTTGTCATAGCCACGCTCGGCTTTCCAGGCCTCTACGGCTTCTTGTTTGATATAACGGTCACCGAGTTGCATACGCGCCATATCGTCCGGTGTATTAACCAGAAAAAACAACGCAAAAGTCAGTGCATTGACACCAATTAAAATCGGTATGGCATACAAAATCCGCCTAATAATATAAGCCAGCATATAAATCCGTTCGTTGAAACGCTGCCTGACGGCACCGGTTTTTGGGTTACGATAGGCGCTATTGTAGCAGTGACTCAACTTGGCAAAACCAACGCCACAAAATCTGGTCACAAGCCTATCAGCAAAAAAGGAGAACCCTATGGCAAAAACAGCAATGGATTTAGTGCAAGCAGCGAAAGCAGGTATTCGTGAAGTCAGTGTGTCACAGGCGCAGCGAATGCTCGACGAAGACAGTATTGCTCTTGATGTTCGTGAGCCCGCGGAATTTGCTGCCGGCCATGTTGATGGTGCCCGGCATATTCCCCGCGGCATACTGGAATTTGCGATCGCCAATGATCCGGATTTTCAGGATAAAACCCGTTCGATTGTCGTCTATTGCAAATCAGGCGGCCGGGCAGCCTTGGCAACAGCGACGTTACAGCAACTGGGCTTTACCAATGCGGTGTCGATTATTGGTGGCTATGATGCCTGGCAGGATGGCGAAGACGCCTGATTAGGAGATTTAAAAATGAATATTATCCGCAATACATTATTAGGCACGGCGGCTTTGATGATGTCATTTGCCGCAATGGCCGAACCTACACAGATTATGGTGCGCGCCAAAGCCGTTGATTCTAAATTTATTGGCAGCAGTGTGGGGGGCGTAAGAGCCATCATTGAAGATGCCGAAACCGGCGAAATTCTTGATCAGGGCTGGATCAACGGTGATACCGGCGATACCAAAGTGTTGATAGAAAACCCGATAAAACGTGGCGAACGGCAAACCAATGAAACGACTGCTGGGTATTTGGCCACAGTGGATATTGATACGCCCCGTTTACTGCGTATTAAATTAATGGGCCCGTATGCTGACAGGCAAAGCATGCAGGAAACTACCATGACCACTTGGGTAATACCCGGAAAAGATATTCTGGGTGATGGCATCATTCTTAATATGACTGGCTTTATTGTAGATGGCTGGACCCGGGTTATTCAGGGTGGCCAGGTCGATATTATGACCAAAGCCTCATTGCTGTGCGGTTGCCCGATTACCAAAGATGGCCACTGGCAGGGTGATAATTATGAAGCAACAACAATTATCATGAAGGATGGTAAAAAGATTGAAGAAGTCACTATGGCTCTCAAAGGGCCGGATGGCATGTTTAACGGTCAAACCAGAATCACCAAGCCGGGCCATTACAAAGCCATTATTTATTTGTTTGATAAAAATACCGGCAATGTCGGTGTCGATCGCACGATATTTGAAATCCCCGAGGATGATTAGTCTGTAACAAATTGATGTATAGCGCGTCATAAAACTATGAGCAAAAATCAATTAACGACGAATCCATTTGGCCCGGTTCAGGGTGCTGGCTTAGGGCTGCGGCGCAGCTTTATGGATGACCTGACAGCGGTTGATAATGCGCCGGTCGATTTTCTGGAAATTGCCCCGGAAAACTGGCTGGAAATGGGCGGCCGGCTCGGTAAAAAGTTAAGGCATTTTACCGAGCGTTATCCGATGCTCTGCCATGGTTTGTCGTTATCGATTGGTGGACCGGCGCCGCTTGATGAAAACTTTGTTAAGCGGCTCAAGCATTTTCTCGATGAACATCAGGTGCGTTTGTACAGCGAACATCTGAGCTATTGCGGTGATGATGGTCATTTATACGATCTGATGCCAATACCGTTCACCGAACAAGCCGTGCATTATGTTACCGAGCGTATTCAGCGGGTTCAGGATATTCTGCAGCGCCGGCTGATTATCGAAAATGTTTCTTATTACGCCGCCCCCGGCCAGGAACTGGAGGAGCTGGATTTCGTTAATGCGATTTTGCAAGAGGCCGATTGTGAGTTGTTGCTGGACGTCAACAATGTTTACGTTAACAGCATTAATCATCACTACGATGCCAAAGCCTATATCGATGCCATTGATAGTGATCGCATCGCCTATATGCACATTGCCGGACACTTCAAC
>CAYYRO010000090.1:0-8460 GCA_964474075.1 uncultured Methylophaga sp. | reverse complement strand
TACTGATCTGTAATTTGTCGTTGAGCGTGTTTTGCATATCGGTCAGTGACCAGCCAAATTGGCTGTCCTGAAACATAAACACTGCATCGGCATCGGTAAATGCCTGACCCAAAGTTTGTTGATGCACGCCCATTTTCATGGTGTTCGAGCGTGGCTCAAATACCGCTATCAGACGTTTATTTCCGATATTGGCACGTAACCCTGCCAGCGTGGTTTTTATCGCGGTGGGGTGATGGGCGAAATCATCATAAACCCGGACATCGCCGACTTCACCGCGTAATTCCAGGCGCCGTTTGACACCGCGAAATTGACTTAACGCTTCAGCCGCATGCGGCACGCTGACGCCGACATGATGCGCCGCGGCCATCGCCGCTATCGCGTTTTGTACATTATGCTGACCGAGTAATGCCCAGTTAATGTCGGCTTGCTGGTTTTGGTGTTTCACAGTAAAACGACTGCCATCATCGCTACCGGCAATGATTTGCCAATCGGCTTTGCCATCCCCAAAACTCTGCTGCGGTGTCCAGCAACCTTTTTGTAGTGTGCTTTCAATGGCGGATACATCAGCGGGTTTAATCACCAAACCGTCAGCCGGTACCGTGCGAATCAAATGATGAAACTGGGTCTGAATGGCTGCTAAATCCGGATAAATATCGGCGTGATCAAATTCCAGATTATTGATAACCAACGTCCGGGGACGGTAATGAACAAATTTGGCACGTTTATCAAAAAATGCGGTGTCGTATTCATCCGCCTCAATAACAAAAAACGGCGTTTCGCCAAGTCGCGCCGATACCGAAAAATCAGCTGGCACGCCGCCGATCAGAAAGCCCGGCTGCATGCCGGCAAATTCCAGAATATTCGCCAGCATGCTGCTGGTTGTGGTTTTGCCGTGCGTGCCTGATACACCTAAGACCCAACGGCCTTGTAATACATTTTCCGCTAACCATTGCGGACCGGAGGTATAAGGTAAACCTTGATTGAGCACATATTCCACTGCCGGATTACCGCGACTCATGGCATTGCCCATTACCACCAAATCCGGTGCCGGCTTTAAATGCTCCGGCAAATAACCCTGCATCACATCGATACCGGCAGCCGCTAGTTGATCACTCATCGGTGGATAAACATTGGCATCACTGCCACTGACTTTGATGCCCAATTCCCGCGCTAACATCGCGAGGCCACCCATAAAGGTGCCGCAAACACCCAGAATATGAATATGCATCAAGCGGCTCCGGACATCGCCAGCCCACTACCGATAATCGAAATAATCACATACAAAACCGTCCAGCCAACGGCAACCGGTGCGCTGCATTCCACAGCTCGACGTAAAATATGAGCAGTAACCATCAGACTCCACACCATAATGACCATCATGACCATCAGCAGCACATTTGCCATCGGCTCGGTTTCATTGGATTGGTAAAACATGGCCAGAAACGGCATGACCACAATACCCAGCAACACACCGCAACCGGTCAATGCCAGCAAGGTTTGGTTTAACCGGGGCAAGTGCTGATAGCCACGCAATAACACCCAGACAAAGCCCAGCAAGATGATTAAATCTGCCAGACTGACAGTCAGACTGAGGGTCCAGTTCGTATCCAGCAGATTGATGGCCACACCTACCAGCAAGTAGGCAAACAGCGACCACTGCAATAGCCCGCTTCTGGCCGGCAAATCTTCCGGGCCGGCACGAAACAGACAAATATCGATCAAACGTAAAATGAATGTCATGGCCGGCATCATAACTGTGTCTGCGGCGACTGACAAAAACTTCATGAAAAATGCTATAAAAAAACCGGCATTAACCGGCTTTTTTAATCATCTTCGTTGTGGCTAATCGTCGAGCGCGACGCCCCAGGGATATGACCCTACTTTAATTGTTTTAATACGTTCCCGCTTTTCGGTATCAACGACTGATACCGTGCCACTGATACCATCTGCGCTGTAAAGATATTTACCATCTTTAGACAGCGCCATCCCCCAAGTACGTTTACCGACCGGCACATTGGCAATCATCTCCAACGTTTCGGCATCCAGCATTGCGACAGAATTACCACGCCCTGTTGAAATATATAAGGTCTCACCATCCGGACTGACCGCAATCGCCATCGGTTTGGCACCATCTACTTCAATCGGTGCTTTTTTAACGATTTTTAATGTCTCGATACTGATTTTGCTGACTTCACGGCCAATTTCACTGGCAACGTAAGCAAATTGACCATCGCGGCTAAACGCCAATCCCCGTGGCCGGGCCGCTACCACTACATTGGCAATCACGCTATAGCCTTCGGTTTCGATAATGTGCACCATATTGCTGGATTCACTGCTGACCAGCGCATATTGGCCATCAGGTGAAATCGCCGCGCCTTCCGGCTCAATGCCCACGTTAACCACAGCAATTTTTTCATTGAGCTGCGGATCGATAAACGTGGCTTCACCATCGTATTCACTGGACGTTAACAAAAAACCATTCACAGGATTAACAGCAAACGTCTCGGGTTCTTCACCGGTATCAATCTTTTTAATCACTTCGAGGGTATGGGGATCAATGGCGACAATGTGATTATCATTACTGGCGACCACATACAGCATTTTTCCATCCGCTGAAAAACCGATACCGCGCGGCCGCTGGCCAATATTGATAGTGTGTTCCACTTCCAGCGTTTTGCTATTAATCACCGACAAGGTATTGTCACGCTCGTTGGTAGCAAATAAACGATTACTGGGCTCTGACATGACTGGCAATGCCACCAGTAATAACGCTGACAAACATAATTGTTTTATTTGCATTTTGTATTTCCTGAATACCTGTTTGGTAGCATACGCCACCCATCATGAAATTTTGGAGGCTTTTTCGGCTGAGAAATTCCAAAAAATCTACTTTTATTTGCTCACTGAACAGTGCCTGTAACGATATTTTACTCAAGCTTTGCTGGTTGGCGCCGCTAATTAAAATAACGATCAATGGTGAGTCATCATGAAAACAAGCAGCCAGGAACTTGAGTTTCGCAATATCCTGCAAGGGCTGGAAGAATTTGCGACGTTTATGAGTTATCAAAGTGATTATGCCGGTTTACGCATCATCAGCGTCGAATCGGCTTCCGCTGACAACGACAGCCAAAACCTTCACACGGCTGATATTGTCAGTTTTCCACTGCGCGCCAACGCCGGTTAACCCTGAATTTCTAACGAAAAAAAAGCCCGCGATGCGGGCTATTTTTATGAAGATTAAACCTGGCTGCCGTCCTCATTAACGGTGTTGTCACCTTCTTTCTCAGGGGGCATCAAATCAGTTTTGCTGACCCCCATCAACAGCACGCTGCTGCCAGCAACATAAATAGATGAATAGGTACCAACAATAATGCCAACCAGCAGCGCCATAGCGAAACCATGAATCACATCACCGCCAAATAAAAACAAAGCGATCACCACCAGCAATGTGGTCATCGACGTCATGATGGTTCGGCCAAGTGTGCCATTAACAGCAATATTGACGACTTCTGCCGGGGTCGAATTTCGCAGTTTCAGAAAGTTTTCACGAATACGGTCAAACACAACAATCGTGTCATTCAGTGAATAACCAATCACAGCCAGAATCGCTGCCAGAATGGTTAAGTCGAACGGGACTTGAAACAGGGAAAAAAAGCCTACGGTAATCACCACGTCATGGATAAGCGCAATGACCGAGCTGATAGCAAAACGATACTCAAAGCGCAAAGCCACATAAATCAAAATACCAAACAGCGCATAAATCATTGCAAGACCGCCATCTTCGGCTAACTCTTCACCTACCTGCGGTCCAACAAATTCAACCCGTTTGACGTCCAGTGCCGAAGTCGTCGACTGTTCTAATAAAGCCACTACCTCATTACTAAGCGCCGCCATATTCTGACCTTCGATGACCGGCAAACGGATTAGCACATCACTGATAGAGCCAAAATTCTGCACCACCGCATCTTCATAGCCGTTATTGGCCAGCGTATCGCGGATACCGCTTAAATCGGCTTGTTCCGGATAGGCGATTTCGATCATGGTGCCGCCAGTGAAGTCGATACCAAAATTTAAGCCTTTGGTGACAATCGAAAATACCGCGACAATCAGCATGAGTGCTGAAATGACCAGGGCAAATTTACGGACCCCGACAAAGTTAATATTGGTTTCTTTACTTAACAAATGCATGGCGAGGCCCTTAAATTGACAGCGTCGGCCGATGCTGACGACCGTAAATTAAATTGATTATCGCGCGGGTTCCCATGATCGCCGTAAACATTGACGTCAAAATACCCAGCGACAGGGTCACCGCAAAACCTTTGATGGTGCCGGTACCAAAACCGAATAACACGACAGCAGCGATTAATGTTGTGACATTGGCATCCGCAATCGTGGAAATTGCCTTATCGTAACCCGCGCTAATACTGGCTTGCGGGCTATTACCCAAATGCAGCTCCTCACGGATCCGCTCAAAAATCAGTACATTGGCATCGACCGCCATACCGACGGTCAGCACGATACCGGCAATGCCCGGCATGGTTAACGTTGCCTGCAACATCGACAACAAGGCCACCAGCAACACCATATTTACAGCCAGCGCCAGATTGGCGACCAGACCAAACAAGCGATACCAAATCGCCATAAACGCCAGTACCAATGCCAGACCAATCAATACCGATTTAAAACCCTGATCGATATTTTCCTGTCCCATGCTCGGCCCAACGGTACGCTCTTCAACAATTTCAATCGGCGCCGCCAGAGCACCGGCACGCAGTAACAATGCCAAATCACGGGCTTCTGTGGTGCTGTCGAGACCGGTAATCTGGAATTTTTTGCCTAACTGATCACGGATGGTGGCAACACTGATAATTTCCGGATACAGCTTGCGCACCCGAACCTCTTCACCATCGACCATTTCGGTTTCAGATTTGGATTCAATAAACACCACGGCCATCGGATTACCGATGTTGTCACCGGTAATATTGGTGAAAATACGTGCGCCCTTGCCATCCAAAGTCACTGAAACAGCCGGCGAACCCGTTTGACCATCTAATGTAGAGGCCGCGTTAATAACATGCTCACCGGTCAGCATTACCCGTTTATTCAGCAGATAAGGTGTGCCATCGCGGTGATAAAACAATTCGGAATTAGCCGGTACCCGGCCATTAACAGCATCACGGGCATCATTCTGGAAATCGACTAAACGAAATTCCAACGTCGCAGTGGCACCCAGAATCTTTTTCGCTTGAGCCGTATCCTGAACACCCGGTAATTGCACAACAATACGGCTTTGCCCTTGTTGTTGGACAGTAGGCTCAGCGACACCCAGCTCATTAATACGATTTCTTAATGTGGTGATGTTTTGCTGCAGGGCCAGATTTTGCGTTTCCCTGAGCGAGGATTCTGTCATGGTTAATTGTAACGTCGGCTTCTCAGCGTTTTCATCTGTGACGACATTAACATCCGGATATTCACCCTCGATTTGCTGTGCAGCTTTGTCGCGTTCCTCTGCATTGCGAAACCCTAAGTAAAGGATATTGCCTTCAACCTCAACACGGGAATAACGAATCACCGCTTCGCGAAGCAGTAAACGCACATCATCAGCAATGCCGGTCAATGCTTGCTTTTGTACCGCGTCCATATCCACCTCCATCAGGAAGTGCACACCACCGCGTAAATCCAGACCGAGATTCATCGGCTCTGCGCCCAGACTCAATAACCACTTCGGTGTCGTTGGTGCCAGATTCAGGGCAACAATGTAATCTTCATCTGCCAACTCGCTGGCGATCAACTCGCGGGCTTTCAACTGACTGTCGGCATCACTGAAACGCACCAGCAGCCGGTTATCCTCCAGTGTTAAACCCTTATATTCAATACCGGCGTCTTTGAGTTGCTGTTCAATATTTTCAGCAAGCGTGCTATCAACACTGGCCAGCCTACCGGCAGATATTTGTACTGCCTGGTCATCACCATATAAATTGGGCATGGCATATAAAATTGCTGTCAGAATGACTGCCAGAAGCAGCAGGTTTTTCCACAGGGGATATCGGTTCATTGGTTTATCCAGATTGTCTCACCGCCTGTCAGACAGGCGGTGTCAGTCAATGGTTTACAACTTTTTAATAGTGCCCTTTGGCAATACAGAGCTGATAGCTTCACGACGCAGTTTAACGTCAACATTTTCGGCAATTTGCACAGTGATGGCATTGTCGTTGATATCAAGAATTTTGCCCATCAGACCACCATCAGTGACCACTTCGTCACCTTTGGCCAATGCTGCTTGCATGTTGCGGTGGGCTTTGGCGCGTTTTTGTTGAGGGCGGATCAACATCACATAAAACAACACCAGCAAAATAATCGGAAATGCAAAATCCAACAGGCCCGGACCCTGTGCCGCAGCAGCGGTATCAGCAAATGCCGGTGAAATCAGAAAATCCATGGTTCATCCTCAGTCAAGTCGTCAAAAGAAAGCGATTATGCCACAGTCGGTCGTTGCGTTGATAGCAAACGACTCAGTCAGCCGATTGACCACGCAGCGTATAAAATTCCTGCCGGAAAGCCTGTAACTGGCCTTTTTCTATCGCACCACGAATCCCGCGCATCAGCGTTTGGTAATAATGCAGGTTATGAATGGTATTGAGGCGCGGTCCGAGCATTTCACCGGTACGATCTAAATGATGTAAATAAGCGCGGCTGTAATTCTGGCAGGTATAACAATCACAGTAGGGATCCAGTGGCCCGGTATCGGTTTTAAAGCGGCTGTTACGGATCTTAATAACACCCTCATGGACAAATAAATGCCCATTACGGGCATTACGCGTCGGCATCACACAATCAAACATATCAACGCCGAGACTTGCCGCTTCCATTAAATCTTCCGGCCGGCCAACGCCCATTAGATAACGTGGTTTATCGGTCGGCATTTTGTCGCTCAAGTGCGTCAGAATGCGCAGCATATCCTCTTTGGGTTCGCCAACTGACAGTCCACCAATGGCATAACCATCAAAACCAATATCCGTCAGCCCTGCCAGTGATTCATCACGCAAATGCTCATGCATTCCGCCCTGCACAATGCCAAATAACGCCGATGGATTATCACCATGCGCGGCTTTACTGCGCTTGGCCCAGCGCAACGATAACCGCATCGATTCAGCGGCAGTATGCACATCGGCAGGGTACGGCGTGCATTCATCAAAAATCATCACAATATCGCTGCCCAGTGCACGCTGCACCGCCATTGATTCTTCCGGCCCCATAAAGACTTTGTCGCCGGAGACCGGCGATCGAAAATGCACACCTTGCTCGGTGATTTTGCGTAAATCTCCCAGACTGAATACCTGAAAACCGCCAGAGTCAGTCAGAATCGGTCCATTCCAGCGCATAAAATCATGCAAGTCACCGTGGCGGCTGATAATGTCCGTTCCCGGACGCAGCATCAGATGAAAGGTATTGCCCAACACAATTTCAGCGCCCGTCGCCGTCACCTCTTCCGGCGTCATCGACTTCACCGAACCATATGTGCCAACCGGCATAAATGCCGGCGTTTCCACGCTGCCACGGGCAAATTGCAAACGGCCGCGCCGGGCTAAACCATCTTGCGCCAGATGTTCAAATTTCATGCAAACTACTCTGAAAAAATTGCCGCACAGCATAGCATTTTCGCGTTTTTTAGCGGTAAATTCCGCGTTTCACTGCTTAATCCGGTAGGATCTGTCGGCATATTAATAGCGAGCGCCGTTATGTCAGATCCCAAAATCATTGTTGCCCTGGACTATCCCGATGCTGCGGCAGCATTACAGCTGGCCGTTCAACTGGATCCTGAGCAATGCCGTCTGAAAGTTGGTAAAGAATTGTTTACCCGTAGTGGTCCTGATGTGGTCAAAGCGTTACAGCAGCGCGGTTTTCAGATATTTTTGGATCTGAAATATCACGATATTCCACATACGGTGGCTAAAGCCTGCGCGGCCGCTGCCGATCTCGGTGTCTGGATGGTAAATGTGCACACTTTAGGCGGCAGCGCCATGATGCGCGCTGCCCGTGAAGCGGTTGGTGATCATGCTGAAGCGCCACTGCTGATTGGCGTCACGTTATTAACTAGTATGGATCAACAGACCTTTACTGAAATTGGCCTTGGCGGCAGCATTGAATCAACCGTGTTAAAGCTGGCACATATGGCGGCAGACAGCGGACTGGATGGTGTGGTCTGCTCAGCGCAGGAAACGCCTGAATTGCGAGCGCAACTGGGCGATGCTTTTCAGTTAGTGACCCCGGGCATTCGTCCTGCTGGCAGCAGCGCTGATGATCAGCATCGCACGATGACGCCGGCAGCAGCCTTACAGGCGGGCAGCCATTATTTAGTTATCGGCCGGCCGATAACTCAGGCGACTGATCCTTTGGCTGCATTAAAAGCCATTAATCAAAGTTTACAGGTTTAAATCGCCCATAAAAAAAGCCCGCTGA
>CAYYRO010000089.1:0-8483 GCA_964474075.1 uncultured Methylophaga sp. | reverse complement strand
TCTTAGATTCCATATTTGCTTCCAGATTATCTAGATACGTACGACACTTCTGAATGCTGTCAACAGATATCTCATGGCCAAGTTTTGCACATGCATTATTAAATGGATTTGAATTAGCCCCCATTTCATGGGCAGGATGTGGCATACCTTTGGATTCTCTGTTCGCTTCCAGATTATCTTTATAATCCTGGCTGAGCTTATCTTTATCGGCAGCCATAGTAGGAGTGACTGCAAAAAGCATTGTTATTAAGACTGTTAGGATTCCTTGTTTTAACATGGTTTTCTCCTTTGTCTGATTAACTCAAACATTGATGGAAAAACTAATAAAAAATATTTTTATATCAGTATTGAAAACTACAACGAATATTTCCGTAAGCGGAATGAGTTATTAAACCCGCTCTGAAAAATTATTCACTTTCGCCCATTTCATGAGCTGGATGTTCAGCGCCTATATGGGTATTTTCACGGCCCATTTTGTGGGCAGGATGCGGCTGATTCTTGGCATCTTTAGCCGCTTCAACGTTTTCATCATATTCTTCTGAAAGCGTCTTCGTTCTATCAACATCTTCTGCCTCACCCATTTCATGAGCGGGGTGCTCCATGCCTTTATGGCTGTCTTTTTCAGTATCCTCGTGGTGATCGGCCATGGCGGTACCCATTGCAAAAAGCATCGCTGATAAAATAGCTGTCATTGTTTGTTTTAACATAGTTGACTCCTTTGTTTGATTTATTCAAACATTGGTGAATAACTGAATAAAAAGTATTATTTAAACAGTTCTATTCACATTCAACGGATATCCTATAACTAAAAACTTGGAAACCCGAAAACACTGCAAGTTAAAATAACGTTAATCAGTTACCTTGTTTCTCAACAGGCTCAATCTCATCCATTTCATGTGCTGGATGGATTCTGTTATCTTCTTCTTCTGCATTGGTGCGCGCTTCATCATAAGCAGGACTGTTTTCCTGATTCACTCTGTCAGCGCGTTCACCCATATCATGTGCTGGATGATTACTGTCGTTATCACATGCAATTAATAAAAAAGATGTCATTAGTGTAGCTGCAAGTAATGATTTATATTTCATATGGCTCCTTTATATATCAATTAGGTCAACATTGATAAACGCTTTGTAACTACGTTTATTTATTGTTAGTTAAACCATAACGTTCATAAGGATTGAACCAAATAACCTGTGTTAAAACTGAAGCAATTTTACTGACCCTGGCATTTCGCATAGTTTTATGAAAGCCTTATAAACAGACCACCTTCAGCCCGATAAAGGCTATCCTTTATTTAACTGACGGTTAACACCATTTAGTAATGCTTTAATTGCCGCGCGGCTGATATTTTTATCCTGGCCGACTCCAAATAACGAACTGGCATTACCCACTTTAATTTCCACATAGCACACAGCCATTGCGTCGCTGCCAGCGCCAATACCATGTTCGTGATAATCGACCACCGTTATTTCATTACCTAAATGCTCGCTTATCGCTTTAGCAGCAGCATCTACCGGGCCATTGCCTTTGCCGATAAAACGTAATGGCTTATCTGCATGCTGCAAGTTAATTTCTGCTGTCACCGCGTCTTCACCATCCTCACTGACTTTGCTGGATTTAAACTGATACGGTGCATTGACCTGCAAATAGGCTTCATGAAATAACTGACAGATAGCGGCGCCATTAATTTCCTTACTGGTCTGGTCACTGACCTGCTGGACAATCTTGCTGAACTCAATCTGCAACCGGCGTGGCAATTCAAAGCCCGCCTGTTGTTGCAATAAAAAACTGACCCCACCTTTACCGGACTGGCTGTTAACCCGGACGACGGCATCATAACTACGGCCTAAATCGGCAGGATCCAGCGGTAGATAAGGAATATTCCACATACTGTCTGGTGTTTGCGCAGCAAAGCCTTTTTTAATCGCATCCTGATGAGAGCCGGAAAAGGCGGTAAACACCAGCTCACCGGCATAGGGATGGCGCGGATGCACCGGCAAATTAGTGCAGGACTCAACCAATTGGCGCACCTGATCAATCTGCGAAAAATCCAATCCCGGATGTATGCCTTGTGAATACAGATTTAACGCCAGCGTCACCAGACAGACATTGCCGGTACGTTCGCCATTACCAAATAAACATCCCTCAACCCGGTCAGCACCGGCCATAACGGCAAGTTCAGCTGCAGCTACCGCTGTACCGCGATCATTATGCGGATGCACACTCAAAATGATGCTGGCGCGATTATTTAAATGACGATGCATCCATTCGATTTGGTCGGCATAGGTATTGGGCGTCGACATCTCGACCGTGGCTGGCAAATTAAAAATCATTTTATGCTGCGGTGTTGGCTGCCAGATCGCCGAAACGGCATCACAGACTTCTTTAGCAAAATCCAACTCAGTCGATGAGAAGGCCTCGGGCGAATACTGATACACCCACTCGGTTTGCGGATGCTGTTCGGTATATTGCTTAACCCAGCGTGTGCCTTGTTCAGCGATTTCACGGATCCCAGCCTTATCAGTGCGATAAACAATTTCCCGGAAATCCGGCGCCGTAGGGTTATACATATGCAATATTGCCCGCCGCGCGCCTGATAAGGATTTGACGGTACGTTCGATCAAATCCTCTCGCGCCTGGGTCAGCACTTCGATGGTGACATCATCCGGGATCAGATTTTCTTCAATTAACCGGCGCACCACATTAAAGTCCGTTTCCGAAGCCGACGGAAAGCCCACCTCAATTTCTTTAAAGCCCATTTGCACCAGTGCTTTAAAAAAGCGGATTTTAGTCTCCACCGACATCGGATCTATCAATGCCTGATTACCATCACGCAGATCGGTGCTCATCCAGATCGGTGGCTTTTCAATAACCTTAGCAGGCCATTGCCGATCAGCCAGTTGCGTTGGCTGGAAGCGACGATATTTTTGTTGTGGATTGGCAATCATTTTCTGGCTCCTGATCATTTAAGTTGCCTGATGGTGTTTCTCCGGCTGCAAGATGCGCTATCAAAAACGGGTCATTTTTGATGTTAACAACACCATGTCGTTAGTTTTGCCAACGCTGTGGTCGCTGCTGCGCATCGCGCTTGTGACGCTGATGCCACCGGTTTCAGGCATGAGAAATATTATAGACAGGACGATGCAGAATTAAATTGCCAATATTGCAGAAAAATCATCATTAAAGGCATATAATGCTAATTAAATTATAATAACAACAATAAAACACTTTTAAAAAGACTTAACGAGGCATGCAATGACAGAGAGACTTGATCGCTATGACCAGCAAATTCTTATTATTTTGCAACATCAGGGCCGAATCTCTAATCAGGAACTGGCCGAAGCCATAATATTATCACCGTCACCGACATTACGCCGTGTCAAACAATTAGAAGAAAATGGTTTGATTGATGGCTACGTGGCGTTATTGAATGCCAAAAAGCTGGGGCTGACCCTGATGGCCTTCATCGGCATCAGCATGGATAAACATACGCCCGAACGCTTTGAGGCCTTGGAATCGACACTCCGGCAATATCCGGAAGTTTTGGAATGTCATTTAATCACCGGCCAGGCCGCCGATTATCTGCTGAAAGTTATCGTCAAAGATATGGATGCCTATCAGCAATTTCTGCTACATAAACTGACCCGTATTGAGGGGGTAACCGGTGTGCATACGTCGTTTGTGATGAAATCGCCAATTAAATCCACCGCATTGCCAGTCAGCTAAAGAAGTACGCCAGACCACTATTTTCCTGACACATAACGTTCAGGACCACCTCCGTTATTGCAGATTTTTTGTGCGGTATGTTTGCGCGTCACCGAACAGAGTTCACCTGTTATCTGATTTATATTGAAACTTAGGCGACTGCGACCCTAAGGCACACATTTCTCAATCGTAGATTAAAAACAGTGAGATGAATGATGAACTACGAAAATCGTGATAATTCCGCTATGGATAACAGAACCAATGGCGTTGGTATTGGCCCCAGTTTGATGAGCGTTGAATCCTTAATTGGTAACGAAGTTTATAACCATCAGGAAGAAGATATTGGTGATATCAAAGAATTCATGCTTGATATGAATAGCGGCACCGTCAGTTACGCCGTTTTATCGTTTGGCACATTCCTGGGCATGGGCGAAAAACTATTTGCCGTGCCATGGCAGGCATTAACACTGGATACTGAAAACAAACGCTTTCTCTTGGATGCCGACAAAGAAAAGCTGAAAGATGCCCCTGGCTTTGATAAAGAACACTGGCCCAATATGGCCGATCAAACCTGGAAAAATGACATCCATAGTTTTTACGAAACCCGGCAGCAACAAAACGATATCCGCTAAGCACAATAATTTATCTTAGTCTCTCTCGCCCCTGTATCGTTTTAACAGGGGATTAACCATCTTTAAATAAGGTGGTTTTTTTTGCCCCAAAAAAACGGCTGATGACAACTTCTTGCCACCAGCCGGCTTTTATTCGTTTTAACGCATGGGATGACGATGTTTAGCGAGTGATTCGATAAACAGTTTACCCGCAGAATCAATATCATCGGCAGCTACCAATAAGATACCCTCAGACGCTTTGATCGCTGAAACGTGGATTAGACTCTCCGCACAGTCAAATAACTGCTTACCTGCGCCAATCGCCAGCATTGTTTTGCCATGAAGATATTGATGGGCAATAAACTCCATGCTAGGGGCCTCTGCCGCAATCGCCTTCACCGCCTCTTCGCCATCCGGCAAAATGACGGCGTCAAATAAAACACCGGGCGAATTTTCCAGTGTCGCCTGCGCTTCAAGTGCCTGGTCATCACTGGTTTTAACGCCGCCTAATTTTGGTGCGACCAAAATCACCATGGCACCTGCCTGTTCAAGCAAGGTTTGCATTGTCTTAATCGAACCACCGTGCACACCATCAGCAATTAGAATGGCAATTTTACGCGTGCGAATCCCCTTTTCACCCGGTCTTGCAGTTAAAGATAACGCCGGTGATTGGGTAACTTCAGGCTGCACCGTTTCGGTCAATGCTTTGGGCATTGCTTCCGGGACTTTCATCCCCAGACCTTTAGCAACTTCCTCAGCTAATTGTTCAGATACATTAACTAATGACGACAACATTCTCTCGCGAATGGCCGGTACCGTAACCTTTGATAACTCAAAGCGAAATCCACCGATAATATGCATTTGTTCCCAATCGGTCTGACTTTCCCAGAACAAGGTGGCCTGTGTGTAATGATCGGCAAATTTTTCGGGTTTGCCACGCACTTTATCGCCACTGACTTCTTCAGGGAAACTCATAAATCCCATGTCACCGGTTTGGAAAGGACAACCGCCGCCCAGTGAATTCGGCTCATAAGCGACTTTGCCACGGTGAATGGTTTGCCGATGAATGCCATCACGCTGATTATTATGCAGAGGGGCAATCGGCGCGTTAATCGGGATCTCGTGAAAATTCGGTCCGCCCAATCGCGAAATCTGGGTATCAACATAAGAATGGATCCGACCAGCCAGTAACGGATCATTACTGAAATCGATGCCGGGTACGACATGCGCGGTACAAAAAGCAACCTGCTCGGTTTCAGCAAAGAAATTATCCGGATTACGATTCAGCACCATTTTACCCACGGGCGTAATGGGTACTAATTCTTCCGGGACAATTTTGGTGGCATCCAGCACATCAAAACTAAAACTGTCTGCCTGCTCTTCAGTAAAGATCTGTAGACCTAATTCCCACTCCGGATAATCACCTGATTCAATCGCATCCCACAAATCACGACGGTGAAAATCATTATCCGCACCCTGGATTTTGACGGCTTCGTCCCAGACCAGAGAATGTGTTCCCTGCATCGGTTGCCAATGAAATTTCACAAAATGCGACACGCCTTGATCATTGACCAGCCGGAAAGTATGCACGCCAAAGCCTTGCATCATCCGGTAACTTCTGGGAATACCCCGATCCGACATGGCCCACATCAGCACATGGGTTGATTCCGGCATCAGTGATACAAAATCCCAAAACGTATCATGCGCCGAAGCACCCTGAGGAATAGCGTTATGTGGCTCAGGTTTGGCGGCATGCACCAGATCGGGAAACTTCATCGCATCCTGAATAAAAAACACCGGAATATTATTACCGACTAAATCCCAGTTACCTTCATCGGTATAAAATTTGACGGCAAAGCCACGGATATCACGGGTAGTATCCACGGCGCCACGCTCACCCAGCACCGTTGAAAAACGCGTAAACAACGGCGTGATTTTGCCTTTTTCGGAAAAAAGTGACGCACGGGTGAATTTACTGAGTTCATCATAGGCTTCAAAATAACCATGTGCGGCTGAGCCCCTTGCATGAACAACCCGTTCCGGTATCCGTTCATGATCAAAATGAGTGATCTTTTCACGCAATATAAAATCTTCTAATAACGCCGGGCCGCGTAAGCCAGCTTTTAAAGAATTTTGATTGTCACTAACCGGCACGCCCTGATTGGTTGTTAATCGTTGCCCACCTGCATCGGCACGATTATTTTGCAACGGCCCGATGGTTTCATTATGGCCTTCCTTTGCGGCCTGTCCGGTTTTTTCAGAATGATTAATTTCTGACAACGTGCTGGTGGTAACCACCATCGATGCAGGTTTTGCGGTGACACCCTCGGGGGGTGATACCGCATTTTTTTTTCCATGCTCGTGGGCTTTATTGCGGTTATGGGGAATATCGCGGACCACGGCATCAGTTTGTTTGGCCTGTTCATCAGCTATGAAATTTTTGGTAGGCATAATAACCTCGCTATTAGCAAAAGAAGTGTTACTGGAAAATTACAGGCTTGCTTTACGCTCTGCTAATTGCTGACCTAACGCCTCTAAATCAATTGATGATTTTGCTACTTTGGGAAACATTTCTTTTTCTTCTTCTTCTACGTGATGAGATATTTGTTCTTCTAATACATGCATTTTGCTCTCAAACAACTCCTCATCACCTTTCATTTCTTTTAATTCTTTAATCAGAACTTTCGCAGCAGAATGCTCAACAATGCCCTCATTGACCACATCTTCGGCTGATTTAATGGCCTCTTTTACATTTGGATAAAATATCTCTTCCTCAACCGTCATATGTTTTAAAAGATCAGACCCAATTTTATCGGCCAAACGCTTTTTTTCAGCTATTTTTTTCTCACCTAATTTTTCAAACTTTTTAAATGCGTCCTCCATATTCCTATGGTCTTTTTTTAATAAACTGATAGCGTCTTTATCACTTATATTTTTTGCTGGTGGTTGTGTTTTCATATAGTTAACCTTTAAGTTAATATTTGAATTTTTATAAAAAACTCAAATTAGATTTATTTCAAATGTCTTACATAAAAATTGCTATTAAAATAATGATGGGAATTGGAATACCCAGAAAGAACAGCAAAATAGAGCGCATCACAATTCTCCTAATGAGTCATTAAATGGCCATTACTTAACTTCTACTGGTAGGCGCATATGCGTCATTGTCTGAGACAAGCAACACTTGAGCATCACGCTGACGACCGCCGACAACGGCCATTAAGCCAGCAGTAAAAGCACCACATAACAAGGAAATGAATAACCATATAGCGGTATATGCTGCAGATTCGCGCGCTGTTTCTACCGCTTCCAGCGTTGCAACTTCTGCCTCCACTGCAGCCTGTCTTGCCCGCTCAACAATCTGGTCAACCCGCATCTCTGCCTGCTGTTGACTCAAGCCGGTATAGTCAGCAACTAACTGTGCTGCATACTCACTATCTTCATTGCTGATATCGCCATTGATTAAGTCACGAAACAGGATGTTAGATAACTCATTACGAATTCCGGCATCGCTTGATTCACTGCCGCTATTATCAGTACGTAACAAGGTATCGATCAGATAATCAGAGGTGTTTAAATCCATTTCATCCAGTCCAGAGACAACGGATTCGGCTACACCACCGGTAATTTTTGCTGTTGCATTGGCACCTGCACTCAATACAAAGCCAATACTGGAAGTGACAAACACTGCAGCAATTAACGTTGACACTGACCAACTGACAAGACCATGTGCTGTATCACGAAAGTACACCTCATCGTGGTGCAAATCTGTCCACTTAACGCGTAACCGCCCTGCTAGATAACCGCCTAAGCCAGATGCAATAATTTGCGTAAGGGTCAGCCAGGCAATCGTTGATATACCAATTGCTGCTGCACTGATACCGGAATCTTCCCATGGTGAAATAACGGATAAACCCAGCCCAAAACCCAGGATCAATAAAATCAAAGTCATTGCCGCTGCAGCCACAGCGCCTGCAAAGACTGCTCCCCATGACACACCGATACTATTTGCTGAAGATATTGTTTGCATGAGACCACCTTTATTTTTCAAATTATTGCATGGCACCTTCATCTCAAATCTTGTCAATTTAAGAGATTCAGGCTGAGATAAAAGACCAGTACTGCTATAAAAACTTATTAGCTAAAAGTGCTTAACTTTTAAAATA
>CAYYRO010000088.1:0-8521 GCA_964474075.1 uncultured Methylophaga sp. | reverse complement strand
GGCGTCGTACATCACGTCGCCGGTCTCGACCACCTCCCCCCGGACGTTCTCCTCGCGGAGGTTCGCCGTGGCGTTTCTCGCGGGTGTCAACAGCAGGTCCGAACAGTTGTCGGTGAGGACGCGGTTGACCTCCTCGGGCATCGACCAGTTGTCGCTGCGGAGGCCGGCCTCGACGTGTGCCAGCATCGGCTCGCGCTTCGTGGCGACCAGCGCGGCCGCGAGCGTCGAGTTCGTGTCTCCATAGACGAGGACGACGTCCGGGGATTCGGTATCCAGGACCTCGTCGAGCCGGCACATCATCTTCGCCGTCTGGGGTGCGTGGCCTCCCGAACCGACGCCGAGGTTGTACTCCGGTTCCGGAATGTCGAGTTCCTCGAAGAAGACCCCGGACATCTCCTCGTCGTAATGCTGGCCAGTGTGGACCAGCACCTCCTCGTGGTCCGCGCGCAGTCGCCTGGAGACGGGAAACGCCTTGACGAACTGCGGTCGCGCGCCGACCACCGTACAGATCTTCACGGGTTATCCCCCCCTCGGCGGTGAATCGTCGGCGGAAGATGGCGTCGTCGCCCCCACGCCGAGGTCCCACGGCGGGTCGGCCGGGTCGATTCTGACCTCCAGGTCGGCGTTCGTTCGTCGCTCGGCGGCGACGCCGGCCAGGAACAACGCGACGCCGGCCAGCGCGAGTACCCCGGCCGCCGACGCTCCCGCGGGGACGCCCGGAAGAAGCGAGCCGACCCCGAGTGCGACTCCACCGACGAGCGAGCCGATCCCAAGAAGCTGTGCCGTCGCAGTGGGCCAGCCGACGCCGTGTTCGCCGCCATCGACGAGGCGCCCGAGGTAGCTCTTCAACAGCAACACCGAGAGCGAGGGGACGAACCGTCCGTAGCGGATGCTGCTGGTCTCGTCGCCGTACACCGCACGCATGGGCACGTCCGCGATGCGCAACCCCCGGGTGTTCAGGCGGACGAGCAGGTGGTTGCAGAACCCGTAATCCTCGAACAGCGTTTCGAGGTCGACCCGTTCGAGCGCCTCCCGCGAGATGGCGGTGTACCCGTTCTGTGGGTCGGTCATCCGCCAGTAGCCACTGGAGACGCGCGTGAGATACGTGAGCAGGAAGTTGCCGAAGGTCCGCCACCCCGACATCTCGCGTCTGTACTCCGCGTACCGCAGGCGGTTCCCCTTCGAGTAGTCGGAATCGCCACAGACGACCGGCTCGATTATCTGGTCGAGGATGTCCGGGTCCATCTGTCCGTCGCCGCTCATGACGGCCACGACGTCGACGCCGTCGGCCAGCGCGTTCCGGTACCCGGTTTTGATGGCCCCGCCGACGCCGGCGTTGGTCTCGTGCCGGATGGCGACGAATCGCCGGCCCGGTGAGCCACTCCCCGTCGGCACGTCCCGGGCCACGATGCGGTCTTCGGCCCCGCTCGTCGCCCCGTCGGCGACGGGGACGACGCTGTCGTCGTCCGCCCCTGGGACGCCCAGTTTCGAGAACGTCTCCCGTATCGCCGGCCAGGTGTCGTCAGTCGAGCAGTCGTCGACGACGTAGACCCGGTCGACGTACTCCGGGACTGTCTCGACTACCTCGCCCACGAACCGTTCCTCGTTGTACGCGGGGATTACGACGCCGACCGTCGTGCCCTCGTACATCAGTCTCTCCCCCGTCCGATGGTGTACTGTCGGTGAGCGGTCTCCGAGAGGTCCAGCGCCTGCCGCCCGTCGACGACGGGGATGCCCCGCCGGTTCCCGGGTTCGCCGGACTCGAAGACGTCCCAGTCGATGGACTGGAACTCATCGTGGGCGGTGACCAGGACTGCGGCGTCGATGCCCCGTGATTCGAGTGCGGCGAGGGGGACGTGCTCTGCGGGCATCTCCGGGAGTTCGTCGAGTACCGGGTCCACCGCGAGGACGGTTGCCCCGAGCCACGACAGCCGGTGTGCGATGTCGATGGCGGGTGACTCCCGCGTCTCGGGGACGCCCGCGCGGTAGGTCACGCCCAGCAGCGCGACAGTCGCCCCGTCGATACTCCCGCCGGTGGCGGTCAGTTCGTCGGTCAGCGTCCGGACCACGAACGCCGGCATCCGCTCGTTGACGGCCCGGGCCGTTCGAATCAGCGGCGCCCGCGTGTCCAGTCCGTCGACCAGGAAGTGTGGATAGTACGGGATGCAGTGCCCGCCGACGCCCGCTCCTGGGGTGAGTATATCGCAGTAGGGCTGGGTGTTGGCGGCCTCGATTGTCTCGACGACGTCGACGCCGAGGTCGTCGGCCAGCGTTGCCAGTTCGTTGGCGAGCGCGATGTTGACGTCGCGGTAGACGCCTTCGAAGAGCTTGACACATTCGGCGGTCCGTTCGTCGCTGGTCCGGATGACCTCGTTGCTCGTCAGTTCCTCGTAGACGAGTTCGGCCACGCGGCCGCTTTCGGCGTCGATGCCGCCGACGATTCTCGGGTGAGCGCCGCGGATGTCCCGGAGTGCGCGCCCGCTGGCGGTCCGCTCCGGGCAGTGTGCGAGCCCGAACTCGCCCAGTTCGAGGTCGCCAGCGGTGAGCCGCGGTGCGATGACGTCCCGACACGTCCCCGGGGGGACCGTCGATTCGACGACCACCATGTCGCCGGGGTCGAGCCCGGCGCTGACGGTGTCGGCGGCCGCACAGAGAATCGAGAGGTCGGGGTGGTCGGATTCGTCGAGCATGGTCGGGACGACGAGTACGTGGAGCTGTGCGCCCGCGGCGGCGGCTTCGCCGTCGGTCGTCGCCTCGAAACTGCCATCACCGACGCGCTCGGACAGCTCCGCCGACAACCCCGGCTCGTGGTCGAAAGGATTGATGGCGTCGTTCAGCGCTGTGACACGCTCGGCGTCGATGTCGACGCCCGTGACGGCGCCGGTGGCTTCGGCGTACACCATCGACAGCGGCAGTCCCATCTTTCCCATCCCGTAGATGGCGACGGGGACGCGACCGTTCCCGAACGCCGAACGCTGCTGGTCCGGCGTCGCGTCGCTTCCGTACATGGCGACGGTCTCCGTCACCGGCGCGTTCGTCGTCATTTCGCCCCCCCGTCGGCCACGATGGCCACCGGGACGTCGAGCTCGTCGGCAATCTTGCGGGTGAGTTCGATGGCTCGAAGCCCGTCGTGAGCGGTGACTTCGGGCACGTCCCCCCTGATCACCGCCGAGACGAACGATTCGAGCTCCAGACGAAGCGGTTCGCCGCTGCTGACCTGTGGCCGCTCGACGACGCTCTCCGAGCGGTATCTGACGTCGCCGTCGTCCTCGACGTAGCCGGGAAGCGAGTGGCGGTGGATGCGTACCGATTGTGTCAGGTAGTCAACGCTCACTCGACACTCCCGTCCGGTGACGGCGAGCTTACGGATTTTCTGGTGGGTGATTCTACTTGCCGTCAGCGTCCCGAGGACGCCGTTGTCGAGCTGGAGGGTCGCCGCGACGTGGGGTTCGTCGTCGACCCCGGCCGCGAACACCTCGTCGACATCCGCGTCGAACAGCGACAGCAGGATGTCGAGGTCGTGGATCATCAGGTCGCTGACCACGCTGTCGGTGTTCTCCCGGTCTACCGGCGGTCCGAGCCGGCGGGCGTCGACCGCGAGCACGTCCATCTCGGGGAGGACGTCGGTGAGCGCTCTGACTGCCGGGTTGAACCGCTCGATGTGGCCGACCTGGAGGCACAGGTTCTGTTTCTCGGCCCGGGCAGCCAGTTCCCGCCCCTCTGCGGGGTCGTCGACGAACGGCTTCTCGACGAGCACGTGGGTGTCCGTCTCGAAGGCCTCCCGGATGATGGGCGCGTGATACTGTGTGGGGACGACGATGGAGACGGCGTCGGCCGCCTGGAATAGCGTGGTCCGGTTGAGCGGCCGGGTCCCGTACTTGGAGGCGACCTCCTGTGCGCGCTCCCAGTCCGTATCGGCGACGCCGACGAGGTTCACGTCGGGCAACTCGGCGTAGACGCGGGCGTGGTGGGTACCCATGCTTCCGACGCCGACGACGCCGACGTTCAGTTGGCGGTCGTCAGTCATCGGCGTTCACCTCCGTGGCCGGTCGGTCGTAGTGGTCGCGCACGGCACCGGCGACCCGCTCGACGTCTTCGTCGGCGAGGCCGGGGTGGACGGGCAGGGAGACGACCTCCTCGACCACCGTTCTGGCCCTGGGGACCGCCGCCTCGACCCCCGCGTAGGCCGGCTGGTCGGGGATGAGGGTGGGGTAGTAGACGGCGGTGTCCACGCCACGCTCGTCCAGGTGGCTTGCCAGCCCTTCCCGGTCCTCACAGCGGACCGTGTACTGGTGGTAGACGTGACGGTGGTTCGGCGGCTCCGTCGGCAGGGTCACCTCCGGGACGTCCGCAAGCGCCGCCGACAGCCGTGCCGCGTTGGCCCTGCGGGCCTCGTTGTACGACGGGAGTTTCCGCAGTTGTTCCAGCCCGATGCCGGCCGCGAGACTCGTCAGCCGGAGGTTGTGGCCCACCGAGACGTGCTCGTACCCGTGTGCGTCCGTGTCCGCGCGGCCGTGGTTGACGAACCGGGCGGCGCGGGTGGCGACGTCCGGGTCGTCCGTGACCACCATCCCTCCCTCGCCCGTCGTCATGTTTTTCGTGGGGTAGAAGGAAAAACAGCCGACGTCGCCGATGGTGCCCACGGGCGCGTCCCCGCAGGCTGCCCCGTGGGCCTGAGCGGCGTCCTCTATCAGCGCGAGTCCGTGCTCGTCGGCGACGTCGGAGAGGCGGTTCATCTCGGCGGGGAGTCCGTAGAGGTGGACGGCGAGGATGGCGGCGACGTCGTCTTCGTCGGCGAGGCAGTCCTCGACGGCGTCGGGGTCGAGCGTGTAGGTCGCCTCGTCGACGTCCGCGAACACCGGCCGCGCGCCACAGAGCCGGATGGCGTTCGCACTCGCCACGAAGGAAAGCGGCGTGGTGACGACCGCGTCGCCCTCGCCGATACCGAGGGCTTCGAGTGCGGTCTGGAGGGCGGCCGTCCCGTTGGCGGTGGCCACGCCGTGTTCCGCGTCGTGGTAGTCGGCGAACTCGCGCTCGAATTCGCGGACGACGGGACCGTCTGCCAGTTGCCCGCCGTCGAGTACGGCCGCCACGCGCTCGCGCTCAGCCCTGCCGATATCCGGGTCGGCGATGGGAATCCGGTTCATGCTATCGTGTTCGGCCCGTCGAGTTCCTCCGGGAGGGGGCGCGTCTCAGCGGGGACCCCGGCAGCGAGCAGCCCGGGCGGGACGTCCTCACAGACGACCGCACCAGCCGCCACGAACGCACCCTCGCCGACGGTGACGCCGGGCAGGACTGTTGCGTTTGCCCCGACCGAGACGCCGTCTTCGAGCGTCGGGCCCTCCAGTTCGACGTCCTGGCGGACGGGGTAGGGGTCGTTCGTCAGCACCGCACCGGGACCGACGAAGACGCCGTCACCGATTTCGGTCTCCTGGGGGACGTAGACGTTACTCTGGAGACTCACGTTCGACCCGATCGTCGTCTCGCCGTCGATGACGGTGTTCGTCCCGACGAGCACGTCGTCGCCCAGCTCGGTGTGTTCCCGAACCAGGACGTTGTGTCCCGTCGTGAACCCATCACCCGCCCGCACGTCCGCGTAGATGATGGAACCGGACCGGACCATGGCGTCCGCGCCGAGTATCGTCTCGCCGGCGACGTCGGCGTACTCGTAGCCGAGCGTCGCCGACCCGCTTACCGTCGAGCCGTTACCGAGTTTCACGTCCACCATCGTCGACACCGGCGCGTTTCGTTGTATCTCGCTCATCGTGATTCGTGTGATGACGAGACGTCGTTCGGCAATTGTTATTGAGCGACTTTCCGTGGTATATACGCCTTACTCGACACGTCGCCGCTTTCACCATTCGGCGCGGTCACGGCACGTGCAGCCACTCGTCGGAGGTCCTTTGCACCCCATACTCTGAAGCTGAATCGTCCCTCCAGATGCACCGTTTCGAGACCGACGTCGTGATTTGAGCCATCCGTCGAATGACACCGTCTCACCGGCTCACGCTCGCAAGCGGGCCTCCTCTGGCTCCGGAATCCGGTGCGCCTACTGGCGACTGGCACGGGTCGGGGATGTCCAGTGAGGTAACGACACCCAAATATTGGGGAATTGGCATGTATACAGTGCATAACAATAGGGAAACAGGGCATTCGTTCGTCTGCGTCGGTCGCTGTCGGAATGTACAGTCACCCGGCGCATCCCACCCCCCCGATCCACCCCACCTTCCTGCTTTTTCGCACATGGTTCAGCGCAGCTTGGGGCGTCTGAACCCGCCGGTAACGGGGTTATCGGGTCCGTTACAATACTGGTATACCGCCCATCTCCACCCATGGGATTACCCTATTCACGCACAATGCTCCTGGTGGTCGTCGTGGTCGGAGGCGTCGTCGGCGGGACAGTAGCCTCCGATTTCGGGGACCGTCCCGCTGAGCTGAGCGTCGAGGCCACGGACGAACACCAGTCGAACGCGACCGACGTCGCCTTCGAAGTCAGGGCCACGATCAACAACTCCGCCGGAACGGAGGTCACGGAAACTATCGCGCTGGTGGTGAGCGGCGAGAACACGCCGAAATACACCGCTACCGAACGGACGGTGACGGTACCCGCGAACGGGGTGACGACCGTCACGTTCACGGTCCCGACCGGGACGCTGACCTCGGGCACGTACGGCTACGGGCTCGTCGCTAGCGACCGAGCGGAACCGCTGGCGAGCGGGAACGTCACCCTCGACCCGCCCCGGTTCTCGATCGCGGATACCCGGGCATCCCCGGTCTTACACGGTGCGGACGCGACCGTCGCCGCGACGGTGCACAACCGCGGGGATTTCCGTGGGATGCGGACCGTGCGGCTCCTCGTCGACCGGAACCAGGACGACGCGTTCGATTCGGACGAGACCATCGCCACGAGGGCACCCCTGCTCCCACCGGGCGGGGAGACGGACGTGGCGTTTACGTTCGGGACCGCCGACCTTTCGTCGGGGACCTACGCATACCGCGTCGCAGGAGCGGAAAGCTCGGCGACGGGGACGCTGACCGTCAACCAGCCCGCGACGTTCCGCATCGACGAAACGACGATGACGACCGACCTCGTGCGAGGCGAGCAGTTCAACGCCTCGGTGACCCTGGTGAACGAGGGCGACGTCTTCGGGAGCGCGCAGGTGCGCCTCGACGGCCCACCCGGGATGGACCGGAACCGGTCGGTGATGCTCACCGGGGGCGAATCGACGACCCTCGCGTTCACCGCCGAGACGGCCAACCTCACGCGCGGGAACTACTCGCTCGCCCTCTCGGTGACGAACAGCTCCCGAGAAGGGACCCTCCGCATCCGCGAGAGTCGCTTCGAGCCCCTCGACACGTCCGGCCCGGAAACGGCCGACGTGGGTGAGGACCTGACATTCACCACCACCCTCAGGAACACGGGCGACGCCATCGCTAACCAGACCGTCGAACTCCGCTTCGACCTGGACGGCGACGACGTCCCCGAGACTCTCGTCGGTAATCGAACCGTGCGTCTCGCGCCCGGGCAGGAGACGACCGTCGAGTTCACCGTGGCGACTGACGGAAACGCCCGATTCGACGGTGACCTGGACGGAACGTACATCTACGGCATCTACAGCGAGGACGCCAACGTGACCGACGTCGTGGTCGTTCGCGACGACGCCGACTGGAGTGGTTCGTCGTCGGGCACGACGACCGACGAGCCAGAAACGGTCTCCTTGAACGTGATCAGCCAGGAGAAGTACGGGCTCTACTACGAGGAACTCAGCGGTGAGACTCGTTCCCAGATAGACGAGTTACACCAGCGCCAGCCGTTCGCCGACGGCCTCGTCGTCACGGAGGTGCTGACCCGCGAGGAAATCGCCCGTCAGCGCTTCGGTCTCGACGTCAATCGCAACGACGACTTCGAGTTCACCTCGATAGATATCGAAACCCAGCAGGAGATCGAAGCGGCGTTCGACGCGCAGTTCCAGTCCGACGCCGGCGACCGCATCGACTCCTGGGACGAACTGGCCCGACAACAGTACGGTAGCGAGTACGAGGCGCTCACCGACAGCGAGAAACAGACCATCCGGGAGCGCTACCAGGAACAGTTCTAGGGCGACCGACTCTCGTTTCTTTTCGCCTCGAACGGGGCCACTTCGGGCGCTCTGCCGGCGAGTTCGGGCAACTGCTCGGGTGGGACACACAGCACCGACCCGTGGTCGGCTCGGGTGTTGAAGGGATTGATGAGCAGCCCTAGCTCCGAATCGGCGGCGAGGAACACGTACGCGCTCGCGGTGGGCACGACGGGAGCCGCCGAGCCGAGCGGCTGCCGACGCTGGAACGCGGCCAGTTCGTGCCACTCCTCGTATCCCGACGCCGAGGAAGACACCAGTACCCGTGCCACGTCGCCGCCGCGATTCCTGCGCTGCCCCGGTGGTGCGGTGCTGTCGACGCCCACCTCTGCCGCCGTCGCGAGCGCCACCCAGTCCTCGCCGTTCACCCGGAGCGTCTCGGCGTAGTACGCCGACGCGTCCGT
>CAYYRO010000087.1:0-8592 GCA_964474075.1 uncultured Methylophaga sp. | reverse complement strand
CATGGCAATTGATGGTTTAAACGATTGGCCCAGCTGGTGAAATACATGCTGGATCTGAAATGCCAGTTCCCGTGTCGGTGCCAACACCAGAAACTGCGCTTTGCCGGAGTGATTCGGTTCATCCATCAGTTTTTGCAGAATAGGCAGCACAAATGCGGCGGTTTTACCGGTACCGGTCGCTGCGCAGGCCAGCACATCTTGACCGGAAAGCAGCGCCGGAATGGCTGCTTGCTGAACTTCGGTGGCTTTATTAAAACCGCTGCGGGAAATCGCTGCCAGCAGCGCATCGTCTAAAAATAAATCTTCAAATTGCATGGGAATATCTTAATCAGAAACTGTCGGTACGCCGACGTAAGGTTTGCATATTAACAGCGTGACGCTAAAAAATCTTAGGGTCTGTTTATCTTTCGTAGCCGCCTCTGTTGTGACTGAAAATTCACCAATCAAGGCGTGAGGAGAGCAGTTTAGTAATTCTAAATAAACGACGAGCAACGAGGAGTGGTGCATTTTCAGCCTCAACCCGAAGGGCTGGGACTCTTTTTCCGCCCCACGGCGTTGAAAATGACTTATGTAGAATAACTACATCGCATCATTTCCGCCTTGTCGGACGAAAAAATAGCTCCAGCAGTGGTGGCTACGAAAGATAAACAGACCCTAAGCGTTAAGCACCATTAAGCAGCCAACGATCATCACGCCGCAGGCAGCAAGGCGTCGAGTCAAATGACCTTCTTTAAATATCCGGTAACCGAGAAATACCTGCAGCACCATACTGAGTTGGAATAAGGCCAGCGCATAGGCAATCAACAGGCCCTCAAACAGCAGCATAGTGCAATACTGCATGGTAAAAATCAGTGCGCCCAGCCAAAGAAAATCGCGCAATTTGCTGTGGCTTTGCTGCCAGTCTTTTTTCAGGGATTGCCCGCTGAAAATAAGATAAATAATGGCTGCCAGCGGCAAACCAATCAGACACCAGAATATAGTGGTTGCCAGCGGTCCACCGGTCATCACCGCATTTTTTAACGGTAATGTGCCCACCGAAAATAAAGCGATGGATAAAAAACGAAACTGGACACCGCGATCTTTTAGCAAGCTGACTAAACGGTTGTTATCAGCGGTTTTCGGCGGGAACAATAAAACACTGCCGACCAGAATAATGGCAATACCGGAAAAGCCTTGCAGGTTGGGGATTTCCCCGAGAAATATCAAAGCTAAAATAGTCGAAAACACGACCTTATAGGCATTCAGTGGCCCGAAAACCGATAAATCCGTTTTAGATAAAGACATTACCAGCAGCAAAGTGCCGGCCATATCCAGTAGAGCAGCCAGGGTAATATTGAGCCAGAAGCCAGGCTTTATTTCGGCAAAGCCAATTTGGCTGAGTAGCGGCAGGCTGATAAGACTCAGCACTAAATAGCCGCCCAACGTAATATACAGCGGCGACAGGCCGCGATGGCTCATTTGTTTTTGAAAAACATTGCCGGTGACGGATGCCAGCATCCGCCCGAGCAGCCAAACTAATTCCATTAGTTAAGGTGTGGTGACGACAGCCTGATAGTGGTTATCAGCGTCAGGTTTGTAGCGATTAAAACTTTTGAAATTGTCGTTTTCGTCAAAACTGAACACCACAAACGGATCTTTGCGCGGACCCATTTCCATGCCCGGTGTGCCCACCGGCATTTGCGGGACTGATAAGCCTTTGATGTCGGCTGGTTTGTCAGCCAACAGCTGTTTAATGTCATCGGCTGGTACATGACCTTCAATCAGATAACCATCGACCACCGCGGTATGACATGAGGCCATTTTCACCGGCAATCCCAGTTGCTGTTTGACGTTGCTCATATCGCTGCGGATTTGATCATCGACCTGAAAGTCATGCGCCTGTAAATGCTCAATCCATTTATGACAGCACTGACAATTGGCATCACGGTAAACGGTAATTTGCGTCGGTTTTTCCAAGGCCAGGCGGGCGGCGTCCCACTCACTGCTGAATACGCTCAAGGGCATTAACAAAAGGGCAAACAAAAATACGCGGCAGGTCATATCAGGGGCACTCAATTAATATATCGGGATCATCACTGTGTTTTTCGACGTAATCCAGCGCGTCGGTCAGCGATTTATCTTTGTGGGCATCAAATTGTACGGGCAATAATTGTACTATCAGACCACGCGCCTGCCAGTCTGGTTGCACTTTACTGTCAGCCAACGCGGGATTCAGCCAGACATGCGTGCCTTCGGTGAGATTGCCTACCATTTCAGCGAGGCCTTGCTCAGTCAGGATAATCACAACCATTTATTTGACGCTGAGGTAGGCTTCTTCAGAGATTTCGGTCCAGGTAGCATCCTTCTCACGAAATGCCTGATAGGCGTTATAGACTTCTTTGAACTTAGGATTTTCAGCCGCTTCTTCAGCTAATGTCTCTTCGGTCAGCGTTTTCAGGCGTTGCATCACATCAGCGGGAAACGGTTTGATATCAACGCCGCGCTCACGCAGTTCTGCCAGCGCTGTCGCATTTAAATGCTCCATTTCCGAGGCCATACGCAGGTTCTCAGCCATGGCGGCATTTTCAACCATGGCCTGTAAATCGGCAGGCAATGTTGCCCAGGCGCGGCTGTTGATACTCAGTTCTAAAACGGCGCCCGGTTCATGCCAGCCGGGGTAATAATAGTGTTCTGCTGCCCGATATAAGCCCAGGCGCTGGTCGTGATAAGGACTTATCCATTCAGTGGCATCGATAGTATTGCGTTCCAGCGCCGTATAAACCTCGCTGCCGGCCAGCAGCACTGGATTACCGCCGGCTTTGGCAAAAACTTTGCCGCCAAGGCCCGGAATGCGCATTTTCAAGCCATCAAGATCGGCAACCGAATTGATTTCTTTGTTAAACCAGCCACCCATTTGAATGCCGGTATTGCCGAGCGGAAAGGCTTTGACATTGTAAGGCTCGTAAACCTTATCCCATAATTCCTGACCGCCGCCAAAATACAACCAGGCATTCATACCGCGTGGATTCATGCCAAACGGTACCGTCGAGAAAAACTGCGCTTCGGGGACTTTGCCGGCCCAGTAATAGGCACTGCCATGACCCATTTCAACGGTGCCTTGTGATACCGCATCAAACGTTTGTAAAGCAGGGATCAATTCGCCGCCGGCATAAACTTTTACCTGCAGGCGGCCATTGGACATTTCGGCGAGATTGTCAGCAAAGCGCTCAGCGCCTTCCTGCAAAACGGGGAAACCCGGCGGCCAGGTGGTGACCATTTTCCAGCGGTAGATTTTGCTGGTATCAATGGTGCCGTCTTCATTGGTGGCATCAGGCGGACTACAGGCCGAGATGCTGAGACCGGTTAACAATATTAAAAATAGTTTGAGACGCATATGCTTCATCGATGAAGTCCCCGGACTAAAGCGTTTCCAGTTTGGCATAAGCCAATACCAGCCATTTGCTACCAGCCTGTTTGAAATTGACCTGCACTCTGGCATGGCTGCCGGTGCCTTCGGTATCAACGATAACACCGGGGCCAAATTTCTGGTGCAGTACCTGCTGGCCTGGACGAAAGCCACTATCATCAGCCGATTCGCGGCGGCTGGCAAGTCCTGATAAAGCACCGACCGGTTGCCGGCTGCGCACTTCATGAATACGTTCTGGCGGAATTTCTGCCAGAAAGCGTGATGGCCGTGGATGCATTTCCTGACCATATAAATAACGTGATTCAGTAAACAGCAGATATAACGTTTGCCGGGCGCGGGTCATGCCGACATAACAGAGGCGACGTTCTTCAGCGAGACGCACCGGGTCATCAGATGATTTTTGACCGGGGAATAAACCTTCTTCCATGCCCACCATAAATACCAGTGGAAATTCCAGGCCCTTAGCCGAATGCAATGTCATCAGCTGTACACAATCCTGCCATTTATCAGCCTGATTATCACCGGCTTCCAATGCGGCATGCGCCAGAAAAGCATCCAGTAACGGCATTTCTTCATCGTCATCGGCGCGCATAAATTCACGGCTGGCATTAATCAGCTCTTCCATGTTTTCAATGCGACCCTGACCTTTTTCCGTTTTGTCTTTGCCAAAGAACGCTTTCAGGCCACTTTCTTCAATTACCAATTGGGTCAGTTCATGCAAAGGCATGCTGTCATCTTCAGGTGTCAGCGATTCAATCAATGTTAAAAAGCCTGACAGCGCATTGGCTGCACGGGCCGGTAGCAGTTGCTGCTTTAAAATATCAACGGCGGTATGCCACATCGGCTGATCAGTTTCGCGGGCAATTTGCCGTAACTGGGTTAGCGTCGCAGCACCGATGCCGCGGGTCGGTGTATTAACCACCCGTTCAAAAGCGGCATCATCACGGCGATTGGCAACCAGCCGAAGATACGCCAATACATCTTTTATTTCGGCGCGCTCAAAAAAGCGCAGACCGCCATAAACCCGGTAGGGCACGGCGGATTGCATTAACGCTTCTTCAATAACCCGTGACTGGGCATTGGAGCGATACAGCACGGCGCAATCACTGCGCTGGCCGCCTTGCGCCACCCAGTTTTTAACTTCCTGCACTAAGTATTGCGCTTCATCCCGCTCGTTATAAGCGTTGTAAAGTTGTACCGGCTCGCCATCGTTGTCCTCAGTCCAGAGTTCTTTACCGAGACGCTCACTGTTATTGGCGATAACGGCATTGGCGGCGGCCAGAATATTGCCGGTTGAACGGTAATTTTGTTCCAGACGCACTGAGCTGGCATCCGGATAATCTTTATGAAATTTCTGGATATTTTCGATTTTGGCGCCGCGCCAGCCATAAATTGACTGATCATCATCACCGACAATAAACAAATAACCGGTTTGGCCTGCTAATAACCGCAGCCAGGCATATTGAATGGTGTTGGTATCCTGAAACTCATCGACCAGAATCTGTGAAAACCGCTGCTGATAATGGCTGAGAATATCCGGCCGCTTCAGCCAAAGCTCATGACTGCGCAACAATAACTCACCAAAATCAACAACACCGGCGCGTTCACAAGCTTGTTCATAGGCTTGGTAAATGCTGTGCATGGTTTTTGAATAGGGATCATCGCCAACATGGATGTGGGCGGCGCGCAGCCCTTCATCTTTTTGCGCGTTGATATACCACTGTGCCTGTTTAGGCGGCCATTGCGCTTCATCCAGGGACATACCGCGGATAATGCGTTTTAGCATGCGCAGTTGATCATCACTGTCTAAGATCTGAAATCCCTGCGGCAAACTGGCATCTTGCCAGTGAGAACGCAGCAGCCGGTGGGCCAGACCATGGAAGGTGCCGACCCACATACCGCCGGTCGGGTAGCCGAGCATTTCTTCAATACGACCGCGCATTTCGGCGGCGGCTTTATTGGTAAACGTTACCGCTAGAATATTGGCCGGCGACAATGCTTCTGCCTGAATCAACCAGGCAATGCGATGCACCAGTACCCGCGTTTTACCACTGCCGGCACCGGCTAAAATCCGGGCATGACCGAGGGGCGCCGCAACAGCTTCACGCTGCGGTTTATTAAGGTCGTCTAGAAGTTCGGATACATCCATCGGCGTTCAGACTAAACCAGCAGATTGGCTTAGCTATGGCAGTGACAGACACATTTATCCCCGCGAAAGGCGGGGATAAAGTGCTTAAGAATTAAATGTTGCTATCGAGGAAAGCAGCCAGCTGCGACTTGGTCAGCGCGCCGACTTTTGTAGCTTCAACTTCGCCGTCTTTAAACAGCATTAAAGTCGGAATGCCACGAATACCGTAACGAGGTGGGGTATCAGGATTTTCGTCGATATTGAGTTTGCAAACCCGGAGCTTACCAGCATATTCGTCACTGATTTCTTCCAATACCGGGGCAATCATTTTGCAGGGACCACACCATTCTGCCCAGTAATCAACTAAGACTGGTAAATCAGATTGCAACACTTGGCTGTCGAAGTCGCTATCGGTCACATTAGTGACGTTTTTGCTCATGGTTTATCTCCAGTGGTAACTAAAGTATCGGACCGCTATACTCGCAGACCAAACAGTTAAGCAACATTTTTTCTTATCAGTACAGGTAATGCAAGTATTTATATGACTGCCCATCTGACCGACACCCCATTTTCAGCACTGCCATTGCATGCGCATTTGCAACAGGGCCTCAATGACGCCGGTTTTGCATTCTGCACGCCGATCCAGGCGCAGTCACTGCCACTATTGCTGGCCGGCAAAGATGTTGCGGGTCAGGCGCAGACCGGTACCGGTAAAACAATTGCCTTTTTGCTGGCCACTTTTCAGCGATTACTGATGAGTGGGGATGAAGCATTACAAAAACAACCCCGCGCTTTAATTTTGGCACCGACACGCGAATTGGCGATTCAGATCGTCAAAGACGCTGAGTTGTTAAATAAACATGCCGGTTTGCGCATTGCATTGGCGCATGGCGGCAAAGATTATCAAAAACAGCGTGATGCCATTACCGATGGTTGCGATGTGTTGATTGGTACACCGGGCCGGCTGCTGGATTATCACAAACAGCGGGTTTTTAACCTCAAACAAATTCAGGTCATGGTGCTTGATGAAGCCGATCGGATGTTTGATTTGGGCTTTATTAAAGATGTGCGCTTTTTTCTGCGCCGCCTACCGCCTCCGGCTGAGCGCCTTGGCATGTTGTTTTCGGCGACCTTAAGTTACAAGGTGCTGGAACTGGCCTACGAGCATATGAATAATCCGGAAAAAGTGCAGGTGGCGCCGGAAAAAGTCATGGGTGATCGCATTGAAGAATCAGTGTATTACCCGGCCAATGACGAAAAAATTCCGTTGCTGCTGGCGCTGATAAAACGCATTGAGCCACCGCGGGCAATTGTCTTTGTTAATACCAAACATGTTGCCGACAGAGTTTGGGGTTATTTGGAAGGTAATGGTCACAAGGCGGCGCTGCTTTCCGGCGATGTGCCACAAAAAAAACGTGAACAATTATTGCAGCACTTTCAAGACGGTGAGTTTCCGTTTCTGGTCGCGACCGATGTGGCCGCGCGGGGGCTGCATATTCCAGAAGTCAGTCATGTTTTTAATTTCGATCTGCCTCAGGATTGTGAAGATTATGTGCACCGTATCGGCCGCACGGCGCGAGCCGGTGCCAGTGGCGTTGCCATTAGTTTTGCCTGCGAAGAATATGTGTTTTCTTTGCCGGAGATTGAGGATTACATTAAACACAAATTACCGGTAGCTTCTGCTGCCGATGAAACGCTGGAACAACCATTGCCAGCAGTGAAACCAGAGCGTCAGCCGGGCGGTAGAAACCGGCCGCGGCAAAATGATAAGAAACACTCCGGTGGTGGGAATAATCAGCGCAGCCGTGGCCCACGGCGGGTAGCAAACTCGGATGCAAATCAGTAATAACCCGATCGGCATTGTTCCGCTTAAACCGACAGACAATCCTAATCGTCTGCCGGTGGTGGTGCCGGCTGATGTTAACTTTAATCCGGTGCCGGCGCGTAATCGTGCCAATAATCCGCAACAAGTTGTACCGGTCAGTAATGCGCAGGATAGTCAGCAGGCAAGGTTTATCCGCATTTTAGCGCAGCTTGATAACGCTGAATTCATACCCACACAGTCCACCCGCGCTTTACCTGCGCCAGTCGTTAGTTATCTGCAAGTAGCCAGTTTGCAGGACCGTAGTCCGTATTCCGGTTTAATTGATGAAACGGTTTAGCCTGTTATTACTCTGTCTATCTCTGCTGGCTTGTAAGCAGACACCGCCGCCACAGCTTGCCCAATTTGGTAAAAGCACCGTAGATGAAGTTATTGAGTTACATCAGCAGCGGGTGATGCAGGATTTAAAAACACTGACCTTAAAGTTATACCGCCGTAATCCTAATGAACGCCATGATCGCGGCAAACGCAGCCTCGAAGACAGTGTTGCCAGACTGTTTAATTACCCGGCCCATGTCGGCTTTGCTAAATGGAAAAATACCAAGCCCACCGATATTTTGCGCGATGCTTTGAGTAGTGACTATCAAGGGGACAGGGTGCTGGCATTTACGGTGGGAATGCGCCGGATGTTGATGGCGTCGTATAACAATCAAACCGAGTTTTATTACCTTACCGAGATTGATGCCCAAAAACTTTATAACAGTGCTCGAAATATCGAAATTGCCGCCTGGTTACTGGCCACCAAGCGTGATAGCAATGGCGAACGTATTTTGCTCAGTGATAGCAGCAAAGGTCTGGAGCGTAATTTGAGTTTTCAGCGTTTGATTGGCGGCATGATAGCGACACAGGATAATCTGTCGCAAATCATTGCTGAGAAAGAGGGGCGTTTGGTGAAAAATATTGTGGTGCAAGCAGCATCGATGGCTTTTTTACCGATTTAATGTCGCCCGGCTGCCTGCTGGATCAGCATGTTTTTGATAAATCCCAAGCGGTTAACCTGCTTTAAGCCAAGTTGCCTGATGGCTGCTATGCCCGGCAGTTGACTGGCAAATAAGCGGTTCAAAGCATCCAGACTTAACTGCATGAATGTATTTTCAGCCAGTCGCGCTCGCTGGTATTTTTTTAAGGTATGCAAGCTGCCCAGCTGTCGGCCTTGCTGATGTGCTTTGAGCAGAA
>CAYYRO010000086.1:0-8597 GCA_964474075.1 uncultured Methylophaga sp. | reverse complement strand
GGCGGTGTAAAGGCGGGTGAGGTTGGGCCGTAAATAGTAACCAGCGGTTTATCAAGCGCGGAGGCAATATGCATCAAACCAGAATCATTGCTGACTACTTGATCGGCGGTTGCCAGTAAATCGATCGCTTCAGCCAGTTGGGTCTTGCCGGCCAGATTAAATAATTGCTCACGAAGTTCTTTGCTAACGCTACCGACGATTTCACCGGCGACCTTTTTATCGGCTTTGGAGCCCAAAATCAGTACCTGCCAGCCTTGCTGCAAAAAATGCTCTGCCAGTTCAGCATAGTGGCTGACCGGCCATTGTTTTGCCGGGCCAAACTCTGCGCCGGGGCAGATGATCAAGCGTTGCTGTCCAGCCAATTTTGCTGGATTAATGTCACCGCTGATTTTACCGGCGATCATTGCCGGTGCCTGCCAGTCTGGTTTTTGTTTGGCTTGATCTGCCGGTAATGCCAAAGAAACAAACCGCTCCACCATTAACGGCAATGCCTGCTTATCTAACTCACGCAAATCATTCAGCAAGCCATAACGCATTTCACCGCGCCAGCCGGTGCGTTTGGGGATGTTTGCAAACCAAGGGATTAGCGCTGATTTCCATGAGTTTGGCAGGACGATAGCCTGATCATATTGACCGCGCAATGATAAGCCCAATTTCCGCCTGATTTTCCAGGCAAACATGCCGTGGGTCACCGGCATATCAATCGCCGCCCGAACTTCTGGCATACGTTCCAGCAGTGGTCGTGTCCAGGCCGGCGCCAGCACATCAATGTCGCAGTGTGGGTGTTGTTGTTTAAGAGCGATAAACAGCGATTGTGCCATCACCATATCGCCCACCCATGAAGGGCCAACTATTAAAATTGCCAAACGATCAGTCATCAATGAAGCGTGCTGTGTGCCAGATAAATAAAGATAACGCCCGCAGCAATCAATAAAATTTGCTGCAACGTTTCACTGGGGCGAACCCGTGAATGTAAGCCGGGAATCAAATCGGCAACCGCGACATAAATAAAGCTGGAAGCGGCCACTACCAAAATATACGGCAGGATGTGTTCCATATCGGCAAGCAGGAAAAACGCCAATACCGCACCGAGTACGGTACCGAGACTGGACAGCATATTAAAATACAATGCTTTACGACGGCTGAAACCGCTGTGCAACAAGATGACAAAATCACCCAACTCTTGCGGGATTTCATGGGCGGCGATAGCCAGCGCTGTGACGATACCTAAATGCACATCGGTTAAAAAAGCTGCAGCAATCAAAATACCATCAACAAAATTATGGATAGTGTCACCGACCAGAATCAGTGTGCCGGCAGCTTTATCCTGATGCTGGTGGGCATCATCGGCATGATGATCCGGGCCCAGCTCAGGAATATGCTCATGGCCGTGATGGCTATGGCAATGACGCCATAACACCATTTTTTCCAGCAGGAAAAACAGCAGTAAACCGATTAGCAGCGTCAGGCCAAGCTCATGAGCCTCGACAGCAAATTCATGTTCAATGGCATGTGGAATAAGGCCCAGAAATGACGCGCCCAGCAAGGCGCCAATCGCAAAACTGACCAGATAAGGCACGGCGTGGCTGCGGGCATTTTCAGAAAGTAATAAAAATGACGATGCGATGCCGACGCTGAGCAGGCCGCCGATCAGGCTAAAACCGACGATCCAGAGTAGTAAATCCATAAAAACCCATCAGCAAATTAATTGGCAGATCATACCTTATTAAGGCGTTAACCATATAAGTGATGCCATCCGGCCGGTGACGCCATCACGACGATAAGAGAAAAATAATTCCGGCTGACTGACGGTGCAATAGTCGCCGCCGTAGCTGTTTTTGACACCACAATGATGTAATCGCTGTCTGGCCAGGGTGTATATATCGGCCAGAAAATGGCCGGGTTTTGACGGCAGGAAAGCGTTTATGGCCTCAGTTGCTTCCGCAATAAAAGCATCACGAACCTCTGCACCGACTTCAAATTTTGCCGGGCCAATCGCCGGGCCCAGCCAGGCTAATAAATCCTCCGGGGCGCCGCCTAATTGCACAACGGTTTTTTCGATAATGCCATCACACAAACCGCGCCAGCCGGCATGAACAGCGGCCACTTGCCGGCCTTGTTTATCACACAATAAAACAGGTAAGCAGTCGGCGGTCATCACTGCACAAACCCGATTGATTTCGGTGCTGATAATCGCATCAGCTTCGATATCAGTCTGCCAACGCTGGCTATCGATGACTTTTGTGGAATGCGTTTGTTGTAACCACAACGGCAAATCAGGTAGTTCGGCAGTATTGGTTAACAGTTGACGGTTGACGGTAACATTCGCCTGCAGGTCGCCGACATGGTCGCCCAGATTCAAACTGTCATAAGGTGCCGCGCTGACGCCGCCGAGCCGGGTACTGACCAGCGCTTTAACATTATCCGGTGCCGGCCAGTCCGGCCGAATCAAACTGTCAGCCGTCACTGCGCGGTACCCGCAAATAATCCCGCCAGGCAGCGAATAAGTTTTCGTCAACCGCAGCGCAGGTTGAGCGCGGTTGTAAATCAAAAGCAAACACCGGCTCATTTTGCAGCGTGCAGGAAAAGGCGCCGGCTTCACTGACAATCAATTGCGCGGCAGCGTAATCCCATAAGTGCTGCTGGGCATGTAAATACAGATGCGCCCGGCCTGCTGCCAGCCAGCAAAGTTCGAGTGCAATAGAACCCAGACTGCGCTGCGAGCCGTAAGGTTTTTCTTTAACAAGCCGCGCCGCCAATGCCGCCGGCAGACGTTTGTAATCAATCAGCGCCAGCGATTGTGACAGGCAGAGGCCACTCACTTCAGTTTTAAGTGGCTGACCATTACACCAGGCGCCTTCACCTGCTGCCGCTGTAAAACACTCATCCAACACCGGATCATAAACCAGCCCATGGCTGACTTTGCCATGTTGAATCAGTGCCAGTGATACTGAAAAAAATGGCATGCCCGCGACAAAGTTGCTGGTGCCGTCTATCGGATCTAAAACCCATAACGGACTTTCCGTTTGCATCAATGTTTGTTGCTGCTCGACAGACATTTCTTCACCGAGCATCACGGTGCCGGGATAATGGCCGGTCAGCAAATCGGCCAGTTTTTGCTGTATGAGTTGATCGGCAATGGTCACCACACTGCCATCGGTTTTGTAGCGACGCTTAACCGCATTAAATAACGGCATCAGCTCTTGCTGAACGGTCTGCGTCACCAGTTGTTGCAGCTGTGGTAAATCGATTTTCATGAGCAAATTATAACAGTCATTTTCGCCTGCTTATTCAAAGCTGACGATGCAGCCTGTAAACTGCTGGATTGTCATCGTTGAATGTCACAATCTCATGCGAAGTTTGCGTTTTTATTATGCCGGCCCCTACCAATGGGATGGTGATTTTGTCCTGCCAGAGCCGGTGTTTCGTCATGCCGTGCAAGTCCTGCGTTTAAAAGCTGGCGTCGTCATTCAGTTATTTGACGGTAACGGTCATGAATATACGGCGGAATTAACACAAGTCGCCAAGCGCGAAGCCCGTGCAAAATTAACCGGTGAAATTGTCAATCACAGTGAATCACCGTTGCAGGTTTGTTTGTTGCAAGGCATTTCCCGTGGCGAGCGAATGGATTTTGCCATTCAAAAAGCCGTCGAACTGGGTGTGCAGAAAATTGTGCCGGTGATGACCGAGCGCTGTAATGTGCAGCTGGGCGGCGATCGCGCCGATAAACGCTGGGCACACTGGCACGGTGTATTGATCAGTGCCTGTGAACAAAGTGGCCGGGCGGTATTGCCGGAATTGGCGCCGGTGGTCGATTTAAACACTGCCTTGGCGAACGGTGACAGTGATTGCAAACTGGTATTGGATCCCACTGCCAGCCAGCGTTTTAATGAACTGACCAAACAATCATCGGTCGATTTATTAATTGGTCCTGAGGGTGGACTCAGTGACGCAGAAATTATCACGGTCAAACAAAGCGGATTTACGGCCATACAATTTGGGCCAAGAATTTTACGAACCGAAACAGCATCAGCGGCAGCGCTGGCGATTGTGCAGGCGAACTGGGGTGATATTGGATGAGCGATAGCGTCATTGTGATGCTGGTTCTGGCTGTAATCGGCTGGTTTTGGTGGGATAGCCGGGGTGCGGCTGAACATGCCACCCGGGTAGCAAAACAACATTGTGAATCGATGAATGTCAGTTTTCTTAACGATACCGTCGCCTGGCAAAAAGTGCGGTTAAAGCGCAATCTAAAAGGTCGCATGGCGCTGGAACGCAGTTATTTTTTTGAGTTTGCCAGTGATGGCCAGCAGCGCTATCGTGGTGAATTAGTGATGCTGGGTAAACGGGTGAAATCGATTCAATTAGACCCGCATCGAATCGTTTGAAGGAAATAAGCAATGGCAAATAAACTGGCGTTGGTAGTTGATGATTCGAGGGTGGCGCGGCTGACACTCAATAAACTGTTACTCAGTCACAATTTTACCGTGGTTGAACAGGACAGCGGTGAAGCGGCCTTGCAATGGCTGGCTCAACAAACCGAGCTGCCTGATGTAATTTTTATGGATTTGATGATGCCGGGTATGGATGGCATTACTGCGACCAAAAACATCAAGTCGCATCCGCGCTTAACGGTGATTCCAGTGGTGGTTTGTACCGGCAATGACAGCGATCTCGATAAAACCAAAGCGACTGACAGTGGTGCCCTGACTGTGTTGGCAAAACCCCCGGCACCAGAAGCGGTTAATCAAATTCTCAGCCAGTTAACGGAGAAAGCTCAGCCAACAACAATACCTGTAGAGCCGCAAGCCAAGCCCGCTGCTATTGATGAAAATGCATTACTGACCAAACTACAGCAGCAATTAGAACAACAGTGGTTGCCGCAAGTACGCGCTGAATTAGCAGCGCAATTAAGCCAGCAAAGTCAGCAGGCAGATACACAGGCATCTCAGCAGCAAGCCGCCCAGATTGAAGCGATGAAAATATCTTTGTTGCCGGATTTAAAACAGGAACTGCAACATACAGTTGAGTCGGCGTTGGCTGACTTGCGTCAACGTGCCGCCAGCGATAACAGCGGCCTGCAACAACAAGCGACCTCAATGCTGGAACAGGCATTTCAGGGCTTTGATGTGCTCGGCCAATGGCAAAGCCGTATACAGGATCAGGCCAGCGATTGGCTGAATAAGCAGCAATTACAGGCGCAGGATCTGCTGCAACAAAACTTAAATCCGCTTATTGACGAGAAAATCCAACAGCAACTTTCAAGCGAGCTGAGTAAAGCATTAAACAGCGAGCTGGAAACGGCGCTGGCCCAGCAAAATGCCGCCTTAACCAGCCAATTAAAAGCCCAGCGCGCCGAATTGGAAACTGCTCAAAAACGTAATGTTACGCTGGCCTGGGCGGCGATAGGCATTGCATTGGCCGCACTGATCATCAGCGTTTTATAAATATGGCAGAAACTGCTGGCATCACGCTGTCGCAAGCGCTGCAGCAAGCGATTGTTGTGCTTGGCAATAACAGCGATGCCCGTCAGGATGCCGAAATATTACTTTGCCATGTACTCAATTGTGCTCCGGTTAAATTAATCACTGCGTCCGCGCAAATCCTGACTGGCGAACAGCAAAATGATTATCAGCAATTATTAACTGCCCGGATGGCAGGTCAGCCGGTTGCGCATTTATTGGGCCGCCGTGGATTTTGGGATCTGGATTTAATGGTCACCGGCGATACGCTGATCCCGAGGCCCGATACCGAATGTCTGGTCGCACAGGCGCTGACCAAAATGCCGGTACAAGCCTGCTGCGCTGATCTCGGTACCGGTAGCGGCGCGATAGCGCTGGCGCTGGCCAAACAACGACCGGATAGTTTTTGGCTGGCCAGTGATTTTTCGCAGCAGGCATTAACTGTTGCCAAAGCCAATGCCACCCATTATCAATTACCGAATGTGCAATTTGTTGGCGGCCATTGGGCGAGCATGATCGCACCAGAAACTTTGGATTTGCTGGTCAGCAACCCGCCGTATATTGCCGATGATGATCCGCATTTAGAGCAAGGCGACCTGCGTTTTGAGCCGCGCTCAGCGCTGGCTTCTGGCCCTGATGGTCTGCGCGATATCCGGCAAATTGTTTCGCAGGCCTGGACTGTGCTTAAAAAGGGTGGCTGGTTGATGATTGAGCATGGTTGGCAGCAATCAGCAGCGGTGCAGAATTTATTTAAGGTGGCGGGGTTTATCACTATCTCTGATCATCAGGATTTTGGTGGCCAGGACCGCGTTGTCATCGGTCAAAAGCCGGAATCAGGTAAAATTACCCCATGAATGATCAACAACTGTTGCGCTACAGTCGGCATATTTTATTGCCGCATCTGGAATATGAAGGTCAGCAAAAATTATTGGACAGCCGGGTGATGATTGTCGGCCTTGGCGGGCTGGGTTCGCCGGTCGCTTTGTATTTAGCGGCCAGCGGTATCGGCAAGTTGTTACTGGTCGATGATGATGAGGTGGAGTTGACCAATTTGCAACGGCAAATTGTGCATCGTCAGGCCTCGGTCGGCCAGTTAAAAACTGATTCTGCGGCCAGCACGCTAAGCGATTTAAATGATGAAGTTGAGATTGAATGTCTGGCGATGCGCCCCGATGCGGAAACGCTTGATAAGCTTTTAGCCGATATTGATGTAGTAGTAGATTGCACTGATAATTTCGATAGCCGGTTTTTATTAAACCGGTTGTGTAAAGCGAGCAAAACGCCGCTGGTGTCGGCTGCTGCTATTCGCTGGGAAGGGCAGATCAGCGTATTTGATCCGCGCCAGCCAGATGCGCCGTGTTATCGTTGTTTGTATGATGATAAAGGTGCCAACACCCCGCAAAGCTGTGCTGAAAACGGTGTGTTATCGCCACTGCTGGGGTTAATGGGCAGTATTCAGGCGATTGAAACCATCAAATTATTAACTGATGCCGGACAATCTCTGGCCGGCCGGGTCGTGATGGTTGATGCGTTAAGTCTGCAAATCCGGGAAATGCGCCTACCTCAGGATCCGGCTTGTCCGGTCTGTGCTTTGGAAAAATAATATGACGTTAAAACAAACTGTGCGTTTACCGCGTACGCTGGTCAATGATTTATTGCATCAGGCGCAATTGTCGCCCATGCGGGAAATTTGTGGCCTGGTCGGCCGCCGCGAGGATAGCTGCGAATGTTATCCGCTGGAAACGCAGGATACCGATGCCAGTGTTTTATTTGCGCTCAATGCCTGCGAACAACTGGCAGCATTAGAAGCGCTGAAGGCCCGGCAACAGCAATTGTTTGCTATTTATCATTCGCATCCCAATGCGCCGGCTTTGCCAGCAATCACAGATGAGGATGTCGTTGATTTTCCGGATGCTTTATATCTTCTGATTTCTCTGAATACCAAGGGTGTGTTGGAAATGCGCGGTTTTGACCGCCAGTCTGGCAAACTCGAAGAGGTGGATTTAATAATATGAGTCAATACGACGAGGCAACGCTGCTAAAGGCAGCTGAAATCGCTCTCGACAAAGCCCGTGAGCTGGGTGCCAGCGCCGCTGAAGTTGGCGTTTCTAACAGTCATGGTTTATCAGTTTCGGTGCGTCAGGCAGAAATCGAAACACTGGAACACAATAACGATACCGGCCTTGCCGTCACCGTTTATCTGGGTCAGAGCAAAGCCTCTGCCAGTACTTCGGATTTGCGGCCAGAGGCCATTGCCGAAACCGTGGCGATGGCGTGCAGTATCGCCAAATTTACTCAGGCTGATGAGTTTGCCGGCCTTGCTGATAAAGATTTGCTGGCCACCCAGTTTCCGGATTTGTCGTTGTTTCATCCGTGGGATATTTCTGCTGATAAAGCCATCGAACTGGCGATGCATTGTGAACAGGCCGGGCGGGATTTTTCGACCCAAATCAGCAATTCTGAAGGTGCCAGTGTCTCGACCCATCAGGGACTGCGGGTCTATGCCAATAGTCTTGGTTTTGCCGGTAGCAATCAATCCAGCCGGCACAGTATTGGCTGCACTTTAATTGCCAATGATGACAACGGTATGCAGCGTGATTACTGGTATGACCAGGCGCGTGATGCAGCCGATCTGCAGTCGGCTGAATATATCGGCCGTCGCTCGGCAGAGCGGACTTTATCTCGCTTAAATGCTCAGGAAGTGAAAACCGGCCAGTATCCAGTGATTTTTGCTGCGGAAATGGCCGGCAGTTTATTTGGTCAATTGATAGCGGCGATTCGTGGCGGTGCCCAATATCGCCAATCCAGCTTTTTGCTGGATGCATTGGGTCAGCAGATTTTTCCCAAGTTTATGCATATTCATGAACAGCCGTATTTACCTAAAGCGATGGGCAGTAGCAGTTTTGATGCTGAGGGTGTGGCAACACAAAACCGCGATATTATCCAAAATGGCATATTGCAAGGCTATGTACTCGATAGTTATTCGGCCCGCAAATTAAACATGACCACTACGGGCAATGCAGGCGGTGTGCATAACCTGACCGTTGATTCCGGTGATTTAGATTTTGCGGCTTTGCTAAAAACCATGGATCGCGGCGTGATTGTCACTGAAACCATGGGCATGGGCAGCAATAT
>CAYYRO010000085.1:0-8733 GCA_964474075.1 uncultured Methylophaga sp. | reverse complement strand
TAATGCCGATTTACACCAAATTTGATAAAGACAAAGCTGTGCCGGAAAGGGTGACAAATCAATGAAAGCGTTAATGATAGCCGCCATCATGGCGATGATAAGTTTGGGTTCTGCGCCATTAATGGCCGCCTCATCAGGCGCAACTTTAGATCATTTTGAAGTTGATTTACGGGATCAGGCATCTTTACAGCGTGGTGCACAGATTTTTACCAACTACTGTCTGAGCTGTCATTCAGCATCTTTGATGCGCTATAACCGAATGGCCAAAGATCTGGGAATCAGTGAGGAATTGGTTATTGAGAATCTGATGTTCACCACTGACAAAATTGGTAACACCATGGATGTTGCCATGCGTCCTGAAGATGCAAAGAAATGGTTTGGGGTCACACCGCCCGATTTGTCAGTAATTGCCCGAGCCCGTGGCACTGACTGGCTTTACAGCTATCTGCGTCATTTTTATCTCGATGATAGCCGGCCAATGGGTACCAACAATCCATTTTTGGTCAATGCCAGCATGCCGCATGTTCTATGGGAACAGCAGGGATTTCTTGAAAAAGATCCTGAAACAGGTGAAATGACGCTGGTACGTGAAGGCGAGTTAACTCCGCACCAATACGATGAATATGTAGGTGATTTAGTGAATTTCCTGGCGTACATCAGCGAGCCTTCTAAATTACAACGACTGGCATTGGGCAAATGGGTATTGTTGTATCTGGCTTTATTCTTTGTCATTGCACTGGCACTGAAAAAAGCATATTGGAAAGATGTCCATTAAATCAGCGCAACCGGCTGTATGTTTTTCACAGCCGGTGCTTTAATCTACCATGTTGGATAATCCCGAACGCCGCTCACAACTGACCCTCTATAGCGATATAGATTGTCCTTTTGGTCAGCAAATCCGATTTACGCTCGCCGAAAAAGGCGTTGACTACAAGTTGGTCAACTTAAACACGGGTGAGTGGCCAGAGTTTCTTGCCGATATTAATCCCAGTGGCAGCGGTCCAACGTTAATTGACCGGGATGTTGCCTTGTACGATCCTTGTATTTTGCTGGAATATTTGGATGAACGTTATCCGCATCCGGCATTAATGCCAGCATCTCCGGGCGAACGTGCGCGACTGCGGCTGATGCTATCGCAGCTCTTTCAGAACTGGCAGCCGTTGATATCACAGTTACAAGGTCGCGGTGCCAGTAAAGCCCGGCGGACGCTCCAGGAGGATATTACTGTAATGGCACCGCTGCTTGCCGAAAGTGAATTTGCTTATGGCCAGCAGTTGAGTTTATTGGATTGTTTTTTAGTGCCTTTTTTGTGGCGTTTACCAGCTTTAGGCGTTAAGCTGCCGGCATCAGCCGTAGCGGTAGAGCGTTATGCAAAACGTTTATTTGCCAGGCCGGCATTTATAGCTAGTTTGACCGCAGCAGAGAAAGGCATGCATCCATGAGTAGCATGACACCACAAAAACCCTATCTTATCCGGGCTATTTACGAATGGCTCCTTGATAACAATTGCACGCCTTATTTGCTGGTTAATACCATGGTTGACGGGGTGACGGTGCCTACGGAATACGTCAAAGATAATCGCATTGTATTGAATTTGGCTCCTGACGCCATTCATCAGTTACAGATGGATAATGGCTGGATCAGTTTTTCGGCACGATTCTCTGGCAAAGCCATGGATTTGTTCATTCCGATCGCTGCCGTACATGCCATTTACGGCAAAGAAAACAATGAAGGTATGTTCTTTCCCGAAGACAACTCGCCGCCCGAACCTAACACACCGAAACCCGTTCCCGGCAACGGTAAACCGAGCCTGAAAATCGTTAAATAGTCAGCGGTCGTTATTTCCATTCGCTAACTAACATATAGCGACCAGGTTAAATCCAGTTATCTGGCAGATTTCCAAACTTTATCCCCCGTCCTACATACAGATTTTGTTCGATCTGTTCCAGCATTCATTTTCTGCAATGCAGGCATCGTACAGCGCCGATTTATCCAAATTTTAACGGTTATTATTCTGTGTGGATGCAAAAAAAACGGGCCGTTAAGCCCGTTTATTATTAACATGATTAAAAATTACTGTTGTTCATAACCTGCGAAAGTAATTGATTCTTCAACCAGTGCTGGCTGACCTTCTTTCCATGTTGCACCATCCGGAACGATAGTTTTAATTTGATAAATCTCACCGGGGATCTCTTCAGACAAAGTGAACATATAGTATTTGCCTGCGTATAGTTGATACCGGCTGTTTTTCGGGTCATCGATATAAGGCTGAATCGTATATTGCGTGGCATCGACTTGTTTGCCGTTATAATCCACTTTTACTTGTTTTTTATCAGCACCATCAGCCATTGCCCAGCGGATCTTACGCTGGAAATAGCGCCAGTCACCGCCCGTTAACCGCTCCATTTCATGAATATCAAATTCTAAAAAATAGACAAAGACACCGTTACCACGCTGATCTTCCATAGGTTGATATGGCCGATTATTTTCACCGGTGAAGAACACAAAATCTATATCACGGCGACCGGTGTTCCGAATATTATCTACCATCATTTCAATAGTATCTTCACGATTACCATCGGTGTAGCTGACTTTTTTATATTGATATGTCAGTTTTGCCGGTTCATTGATGTTTTTCAGATGAGATTTATCGAATAATTCATTATTGATTTCCGAATAGCCTGGAATGGCAAATGCCGCTCCGCTAAGCAGCGTTAGGCAAAACGCCCATAACATTGTGAAACCTGTTTTTCTCACACCTTCCCCCTACTTCTCTCGAATTTAATTGATGTTATTCTGTGAGCTGTTAGTTTAACGAAAATACAGCATCCACTCTATGACTATTCTTATGCACCTAAAGATTCCATTGCTTTGTTTCGTTCTGTTGACATTCATACCGGCCTGTCAGCCTGAGTCACAGGATCGTCATTTTCAAGCGATTAGTCCTTATAATTTTGCAGAAACCATGCAAAGTCTTGATATTGCGATTTCTGAATTTAATTATCGGATAATTCATCGTAGCGATATCGGTCAGGCAGTCAGAGATCGGGGTGAGGAAGATTTCCCACTGTCGACTATCGTCAGCTTTTGTAACATCACCTATGCCCAGCAAATGATGCTGATAAATGATGATCTAATTAATGATATGCCGTGCAATATAGCCGTTCGGGAAACAGAAGCAGGTGTTATTGTCAGTACACGCTTAATGGACGAAAACGCAGGCAGTGATGCACAACAACAATTTGCCCAAAAAATTAATATGAATCTTCAGAAAATAATCGAGGCGACTACTTTGTAAGCAGTCGCCCCGGATTTGAGACTTATTAAATTAACCAGATGGTTAATCAATCATCATCGTCGTCTTTTCGTACTTTTTTAGCAGGTGTTGGACTAACGTTTTCCAGTGAAGGCATATTATATTCAGCCATTACTGCATCGATATCATCTTTGCGTTTTTCGATAAATTTATTAAGCAAGGCTGTCCATTGTGGTTCACCATAGCGAGTACCCATACCAAATTCAAAAACGTGCAATTGGCCTAATTCGTTTAATGGTTGTACGGTGATATCAACATCCTGAATGCTGGAATAGTAACCAGCAATCGGTCCCCACATGGGTACAACATCGACTTTACCGGCAGCCAAATCATCAATGATACGGCCTGCATTGGTATTAACGTCACCGGTCATCATTTGATAATAATGAACACGATCGCCAAGCCCCATGTCCAGAATTTGTTTCGTAGTTAAGGCACGATCAAACAAACCAATTTTCAATGGACCATGCTTGGCATCAACTTCTTTTAAATCAGACAGTTTGTTAATCTCGTAGCCTTCACCGCTGCGATAAGCAATCGCTTCGATAGATTTGTAATAGCCGTTAGTTGGTTTAACAAAATCAGTCATGACCGGCATGCTGAATGCCACGTCACACATATAACCGCCATCCGGGCTTTCTTTTTTCAATGTGTTGCGCGCGAAACCAATACGTTGTGGGAACCAGTAATATTCAACCGGAATACCCAACTCTTCCCCCAGCATTTCAGCAATTTTGTTATCAAAGCCTTCCAGTTTGTCGTTTGAATACGGCATGTTATTTTTATCGGCGCAGACCTTTAAAACATCCTGGCCCGGAAATGGTTTGAGGTCTTCAGCAGCAACACTGGTGGTCATTGCGCCCAGCGTTAACCCCGATAATAAAATTGTCCATTGCTGTAGTTTCTTCATTCTCTCGTCCTTTGTTATTGATTAGGTAATGATCTGACAACACGTTAACCGTTTCGGTTTCAAAAAAAAACCCGGTGTCTTTCGACACCGGGTCTTTTTATCTAACTACAGTATATTTAGTAAAACAATATACGTGTGGTCTTACAGGCTAAATACGCTCAGAACACCACCCAGGTTAGTCCAGCTAGACAGTGCTTTGTAAGCACCGACTGCGCCCAGACCATCTGTGTCGTTTTCCAAGCTTGGGATAGCCATACCGATACCAGCCCAACCACCTACACCAGACAGGATAGAAACATATTGTTTGCCATCATGTTTGTAAGTGTTGACGTTACCGATAACGCCTGATGGAGTTTTGAATCTCCACAGTTCACGACCTGATTGTGCATCAACTGCTTTCAGGTAACCTTCCAGCGTACCGTAGAACACAACATCAGAGGCAGTTGCCAAAGCACCTGACCATACTGAGAAACGCTCTGGGTTTGACCAGACGATTTTACCTTCACGTGCATCCCATGCAATGAAGTTACCGAGGTGTGTACCACCTGGTGCTGGGTACATGCTCAATGTCGCACCAACGTATGGTTGACCGGCTACGTATTCAACTTCGAATGGTTCGTAGTCCATGCAAACATGGTTAGTTGGGACATAGAACAGGCCAGTACGTGGTGAGTACGCAGCAGGCTGTTGGTCTTTAGTACCCAATGCCGCTGGGCAGATACCAGTGGTGTTGACATCTTCGCCGTTACGCGCAGTTGAGTATTTAGCAACGCGATCATGCAGACCTGTTTTCAGGTTAACGCCATTTGACCAGTTAACTGCTGGGTCATATTTCTCAGCAACCAACAGTTCACCGTTTACACGGTCCATAGTGTATGCAAAACCGTTACGGTCAAAGTGAACGGCAGTTTTACGCATTTTGCCATTGATGTTTTGGTCAGCCAGGATGACTTCGTTAACACCGTCATAATCCCACTCATCGTATGGGGTCATTTGGTATACCCATTTCGCCATACCAGTGTCTAAATCACGACCAAACAGAGACATTGTCCATTTGTTGTCGCCTGGACGTTGTACTGGGTTCCAGGTAGATGGGTTACCAGTACCGTAGTAGTACTGACCTAAGTCAGGGTCATAAGAGTACCAACCCCAAGTTGTACCACCACCGATTTTCCATTGGTCACCTTGCCAGGTTTTCAAAGAAGAATCTTTGCCAACTGGTTTCAGCATAGACAATGTGTTTTGTGGGTCGATCAGCATTTCGTCATCTGGACCGGTGCTGTAAGCTTTATATTTGACGTTACCGTCTAAATCATAAGCTTGAACATAACCACGTACACCGAACTCACCACCTGAAATACCAACGATGATGGTGTCATCAAATACGTGCGCAGCAGCAGTGCTGGTGGCGCCGACTTTTGGATCATCACGTTTGTCAGACCAAACTTCTTCACCCGTTTCGATATCCAATGCAACTAAAGTTGTATCAGCTTGGTTCAGGAAGATTTTGCCATCAGCATAGCTCAGACCACGGTTAACAGTGTCACAGCACATAACTGGTACAGTTTCGTCGTAGTTTTGGTTTGGCTCATATTTCCATTTGATCGCGCCGTCGTTGTTCAAATCCAACGCGTAAACAATGTTTGGAAACGGTGTGTGAACGTACATAGTGCCGTCCATAACCAATGCGTTACCTTCGTGGCCACGCAGAACACCAGTTGAGAAAGACCAGGCCATGTTCAGATCTTTGACGTTATCTTTATTGATTTGTGTCAGTTCACTGTAACGTTGGTTTGCGTAGTTTTGGGCAGGCATCACCCAGTTACTATGATCTTCTTGCATAGTTGCGAGTTCGTCAGCAGCAACCAGACCTGGTGCTACTAAACCCATCATCGCAATTGATAAAGTTTTCAGCTTCATGAAAGTTATCCTCTTTTGCTTTATAAACGACATGAAAGATTCATGATTGAACTTCATGCGTAGGGAGAACCATAATCCGACTAAAAACGTTCGTCAAGACATTTTCCGAAGTTTTTTATGACTTTTTCCATTATATTTTCGGGAATAATTTCCCGAAAATATAACCATCTGATTTTTATAGACTTTTATGTTTTTTCTAAAAATCAGGCATGATCTTTGATAAAAGCAATCGCAGCCTCAATTGCCGACTCAGTGCGCAAACGGCCGGCTAATTCCAACGTCACATCTAATGAAGGCGATATTGTATTGCCGGTTAAAGCGACCCGAATAGGTTGCGCTACTTTGCCCATGCCAACCTCATGCGCAGCCGCGCATTCCTGCACTTCATGATGTATGGCTGTTGCCTGCCACTCGTTTAAATTCTTAAAGCGCAGCAGGATATCTTCAAGGATCGGCAAGCTATCAGCAGCCAGATGCTTACGGGCGGCTTTTTCATCATAGTCACGAATATCCCGATAAAAGTACTGACAACTTTCAGCCAGCTCCTTCAGCGTTTTGGCACGTTCCCGTAATAGCTCAACTACTTTTGGTAACGCCGGGCCTTCAGCAGGATCAATATTTAATTGACCGAGATGCCAGCTTAAATGCTTGGCAACATATTCTGCCGGGCTATTCTTTATATAGTGCTGGTTTAGCCACAACAATTTTTCGGTATTAAAGCTGGACGCTGCACGATTAACATCATTGATATCAAAAAGCTCTACCATTTCATCCAGCGAAAAAACTTCCTGGTCACCATGTGACCAGCCGAGACGCACCAAGTAATTAAGTAACGCTTCCGGTAAATAGCCTTCATCCCGATAACTCATAACACTGACGGCGCCATGGCGCTTGGAAAGGCGCGCGCCATCATCACCAAGAATCATCGGCACATGGGCAAAAACGGGAGGAGTTGCACCCAGTGCACGAAAAATATTGATCTGACGCGGTGAATTATTCAAATGATCATCACCACGAATGACATGGGTCATTTGCATATCCAGATCGTCAACTACCACGGTGAGGTTATAAGTTGGCGTGCCATCAGGACGAGCAATAACCAAATCATCAAGTTCGGCGTTACTAAAACTGACATCACCCCGAATGGCATCGTGAACAACGACCTGCCCTTCCGTCGGGTTTTTAAAACGAATCACTGGCTGTACACCGGCAACCGGTTCACTGCGATGACGGCAACGGCCGTCATAACGAGGTTTTTCTTTATTGGCACGTTGTTGTTCACGCATCGCTTCAAGCTCATCTTTAGAGCAGTAGCAATGATAGGCATCACCCTGAGCCATTAACTGACCGATGATTTCTTTGTAGCGTTCAAACCGCTGTGTCTGATAAAACGGCCCCTCATCATAGTCCAGCCCCAGCCAGGCCATACCCTCTAAAATAGCGTTTACCGATTCGGCACTGGAGCGTTCCAGGTCGGTATCTTCGATACGTAATACGAATGTGCCGCCATGACGACGCGCATACAGCCATGAAAATAAAGCCGTGCGGGCACCACCAACATGTAAAAAGCCAGTTGGGCTGGGTGCGAAACGGGTTCTGATTGTCATGTTCAAGGTCTCTGCTAGAAGTCTGTTGGAAAATTGCGCTATTGTATCAGTTAGGGTCTGTAAATCCTGAGGTTTGCCTTTTATGAAATATTTTTTGCTTGTAACCCTGCTGGGCTTTACCGCTTTAGCATGTGCCGTTTCTGATAATGATTATCCACTGCAGGAAGTCGCCGACGGCATTTATTTTCATCAGGGCGTTCATGAAGAAGCCAGCGAGGAAAATCTCGGCGCGATTGCCAATGTTGGCTTTGTCATTGGCGAAAAATGTGTTGCCGTCATTGATAGCGGTGGCAGCTATCGCGAAGGTGCGCTGTTAAAACAGGCGTTACGAGATATTACCGAATTACCAGTCTGCTACGTTATTAACACCCATGTGCATCCAGATCATATTTTAGGTAATGCCGCATTTGCGGAAGAAGATCCTGCGTATGTGGGTCATGAAAAACTACCGGCTGCTCTTGCCAGTCGCGAACAGCATTACGCTCGGAATTTTTCTGAGAGTCTTGGTGAGGCGTATCTCGGTACCGAATTTATTGCGGCCGATACGCTGGTCAGCCCTGAGCAACCGCTAATACTGGATCTGGGCGGGCGCGAATTAGTCTTACAAGCTTATTCAACAGCGCATACTGACCATGATTTAACGGTATTGGACAAACAAACCCAAACCTTGTGGACCGGTGATTTATTGTTCCGTGAACGCATTCCTGCTATCGATGGCAGTATTAATGGCTGGATAAGTACCTTGGAGCAGTTGCAAGCTGAGTCTTATCGGGTAATTATTCCAGGTCATGGTCCGGCTGCTATCAGCGAAGCTGCTGACTGGGATAAATTATTACACTATTTAAAAACGCTCCGGGAACAGATCCGCATAGTAATAAATGACCTGGGTACGCTGGAAGATGCAACTGCAACTGTGGGCCTCTCAGAGCGTCAAAAATGGGAACTCTTCGACGAATATAATCGTCGAAATGTCACCGCTG
>CAYYRO010000084.1:0-8858 GCA_964474075.1 uncultured Methylophaga sp. | reverse complement strand
CGAGACCGGCCTCACCGCCTCGGCCGGCGTTTCCTATAATAAATTTCTCGCCAAAATCGCCTCCGATATGGATAAACCCGACGGCCTGTATCTGATTCGCCCCGAGCAAGGTCAGGCTTTTATCAACGAACTGCCCATCGGCAAATTTCATGGCATCGGCCCCGCCACCGAAGCCAAAATGAAAAACCTCGGCATTCACACCGGCAGTGATTTACGGCAGAAAACCTTAACCGAACTCACCGAACGCTTCGGCAAATCCGGCCAGTATTATTTCAATATCGCCAGAGCCATTGATGAGCGCCCGGTGCGCAGTCAACGCATCCGTAAATCACTCGGCAAAGAAACCACCTTCGCCGAAGATATTTTGTCCGTACCTGAACTCACCAACATCCTGCTCGGCCTTGCTGAACAAGTGCTGGAGAGCCTCAACAAACAGAATATGCAAGGCAGAACGGTTACTGTAAAAGTGAAATACGCTGACTTTCAGCAAGTTACCCGTGCTCAGACGCTGGATCATAGCATTAGCTTTTCTGATTTGAAGGAATGGTTACCAAAGTTGTTGGCCCGGACGGAAGCTGGGCAGAAACCGGTTAGATTGGTGGGGTTGAGTTTGAGTGGGTTTGATCTGCCGGTGGCTGTTGAGAAGGTTCAGCCGCAGTTGGATTTAACCTTGTATGATATTTCTTAAAACATCGACTCAGAACTTTTCCGTGCCTGACCTCAACATCTCACTAGATTATATGAAAACAGTATTGATACAGTTGAAGCGTCTTCGGCGGCACTACGATATAGCGGTTCGTAACTACGACGAGATTGCTTTGCTTGACCTTTCGCACTCGTTAAGAATTTGGGTCGAACTTAAGCAAGTACTAGTTAAACTTTCGCCAAAGTTTTCTGGCGCAATTTCATTTAAAACAGGCACACCAGCCAGAAAAGTTCTGAAAGCAGCGCGTGGACAACGCTTCGTATTCTCTTACATGCCTGGAGGAGTTATAACCTATGCAAGTCAAGGCCATCTGAGTTCGGGTCCAGAAATGGGAGCAAATGGTGGCAACTTCACCGCTGGAATAGCCGTGCGGTTGTCAGAAAATGGTCAAACAGAGCTAGGAAAGTATTGCGTCATCTCAAAGTCTTTAGAACAACCGCTCATCAAAGCTCTAAATGCTGAGGAAGTAACGCGTTGTACATACCTACAATGGCTGTCTTCGGAAGCTGTTCGGGTTGCCTTTAACGATCCGTCAACCGACGAACTGAGGACAGTTAGCATATCGCGAGAAATGATTATCAAGCGCATTGCAAACACACTTGATGGATCGCATCCATCAGCTGCCGGAGGCAGTAATAAAGGCAATCAATTTGATGCACCCATACATCACTTATTGCAGTACAAAATGGGAGGACTTCCACTTCCGTATTTCATACTTCTCAAAATTGCCCAAGACATCTTAAATGTAGCACCTAAGTTTTTAGAAAGTAACGATGTATGAGCACAGACGTAAAAAAAATTTGCCCCATCAATGTGTTGGTTTAATTGAGGTACTAAACACAACAACCTGAATCATACCGCTCACTTTGTCGCTGCCACTGGGCGTTCATTTATTTTGCTTGTCCAAAATAAACGAACCAAACAAAAAGACAGCCCATGCTTGCCCTGCGGGTTCCCTGCGCTTCTCAATCTGCTCGGGCATAACGGTGAACTCCCTTCGGTCAAACAACCGTCATGCTTATCCGAGCAGCTCTGCGATGCTCGGCTTCGCACAAGGGCGATAAGGGAATGAATGTTCAGCTCAGCCCCCGAAATCCCCTTTTGTGCTGCCGATAAAAATGTTTCTCTCAGGATTAGAAATCGGAATGTCTGATTCGTGGCATCCATGCCACTCACCCTTCGGGCGCCTCCGGCGTCCAAATTCATTCCTGATGAATTTGTGGGCAAACAAAGAAAATGAACTCGCCCTTAAGCGAAATAAACCTCTGAACAAATTGCTTTATGACAACTACTGGATTCCCGCCTACGCGGGAATGACAGCTTTCTATTGGGCTTCAATGCATTCAGAAAAATATAACAGACTATAAGGTCTAATTTAAGAGTTTGATTTGAAGCGATTTTTCAATATTTTAAAACGGCTAAGCGCACATTTCACAATATTGCCGTCTTGATGTTTGAATTGCTTCTTCAAAGCTTTTTTCACTTCCCAGGTGCCTTTATAACCGTTCGGGAATACCACTAAATCACCGGCTTTGAATGTTGTTGATGGACCACCATCTTCAGGCGTCATTTCACACTCACCTTCTACTATATAAGCGATTTCAGTGGTTACAAATGACCATGGGAAGACCGAGACCTCTTTTTGCCATGTTGGCCAGTGCGCAACGCCAAGTTGTTTTAAACGAGCTTCGCTAGGGTTGCTATCAACTGTAATTTCTTTCATGAACCTTCCTAAAAAACTTAATTGTTTGGGATGTGCTGTCGTGTTTTGCGTGGCCTATTCTGCCTACATCTGAACGATAATCCGAATTTATCGTTCACCCAGCCATGTCAGACCAAGGGGTCAGCCAGCTTGATATAACTTCTCAGCTGCTTCCCTTACGATCACAGGTAAGAAGCAGTAATAAAGACATTAACCGAGTCTTGTTTTAGCAATGAAGCACACAAAAAAAGCAGCCATTCGCTTATGCGAATGACTGCTTGTTTTCATAACCTTACAGTGCTGGAATCAATAATGAGCCAGATGGCGTCTAATTAATCATTCCCCCAAAACTTCCACCATTGTCTGCGGGGTTCATCTCTATAATCATCATCTTCGAAATTAGACCATTTCTGACTATGTTCTTCCCGAGATTCCTGACCCTGCTCTGAACCTTTGCCAAGCTCCTTGCGTTCCTTATCCATTTTTTTGTCGTGATGCTTGTCCATGTGTTTTGAGTCATGATCGTATTTATGGTGTTTTCTATCATCGTTGTGATGCTTCTGATCGTGCTGTTCATGCTTATTTTTGCCTTTATCGTGACCATTGCCATGGCCGTCATCAGCAAAGCTGTTTGCCGAGAAAACGGCTAAGGCTGTGATAGATAGGATAGTGATGAGCTTGTTCATGATGTTGTCGCTTATGAAAAGATAAAAATCCATGACAATCGAATTACTGCTCATGGTTAAATTTCAGTATACGCTTACGCAACAAATGACGTTGGCACATTAAATTTGTTGGGTTTCATTATATTCAAACCAACCTATCTTTAAAGGGGACTTTGTGGATCCCGCAATGCGAAATCACGGCCGATTTTCCATAATGCCCCTTTCCTTTTAGCACTGAATTTCTTATGCAGCATGTCGGACAAGTGATTGAAAGTCTCTATAAGCATTGACTGCAAGCCTAAACAGTGACCGGCAAAGTAAAATTTGCCGACTTTCAGCAAATTACTCGGAAACAGACCTTCGACCACAAAATTATATTGGCTGATTTAAAAGAATGGATTCGCTGTTATTGGCCCGAACTGAAACTGGTCATAAACTGGTCAGATTGGTAGGATTAAGTTTAAGCAGCTTTGCGATGCCGGCAGCAGAAAGACAACAGCCATAAATGGATTTATTGGTGAGCGAAACTTTCTGATTTCATACTTCTACAAAGTCAGCCAAGACAAGGTGATGTGTTCAACTTGGAGAGAAAGTTCAGACTTAGTTACTCAAGCATATCGGCTCATCTAAATTTCATACGACACTTTATTACGCTTGAAGCCGATGAGTCAGACCGTTGCTATCGGACAAATGAACCGGCATCGGGCCGGGCAGCATCATATTTATTTTGAACGACAACACGTTGTCTGCCCAGTTGATATTTATCGGAGACTAAACACACTCAAACACTGAAGCAACAGGTACCGACTATGAATACCAAAGAAACGATGATCGAGCGCCATTTAAAAGGCAGAGATATTCGCGATTCAAGGGTCATAGAAGCAATGGGGGCGGTTGACCGATCGCTGTTTGTACCGGAGGACCTGCAAGCATACAGTTATGCCGATCGGCCCCTGCCGATTGGTAAATCCCAGACTATCAGTCAACCCTATATTGTCGCTTATATGGCGCAGATCCTGCAGCTTCAACCTGATGAAAAGGTGCTGGAGATCGGCACAGGCTGTGGCTATAACGCTGCAGTATTGTCGCATCTGGTAAAGCAGGTTTATTCCGTCGAAATTATCGAGTGGCTGGCCGATCTGGCAGAGAAAAACCTGCAGAAAACCGATATCGATAATATCCAGCATCGCCATGGTGACGGCTACGAAGGCTGGCCCGAAGAGGCCCCTTTTGATGCCATTGAACTGACCGCCGCCGCGGGCAAGATCCCGGAAACGCTGAAACAGCAGTTGAAAGTGGGTGGCCGACTTTTAGCACCGGTTGGCAGAATGGCGCAAGATTTAGTGCTGCTTGAACGGGTGGGCGAGGATGAATTCAGGGAAAGCAAATTTCTGATGGTCCGTTTCGTCCCCATGACCGGTAAGGCAGAGGATGAGTGATTATGAATTCGGCTACCGATACCCATAAGCTAGAACAGGCGCAAGCATTGATGCAAGCCTTTGTCCGCCGTACAGGCCTTGAAACGGATGAGACGAATGCGACATGTCGATATCTGTGGACAGACGCCTTTGCGCTGCATAATTTGCTCGCGCTCAAGCGTATCGATGGTGATGGTGATTATGAGGCACAGTCATTACGACTCATCAACGCAGTGCATTACCACTTAGGCCGATATACAGCAAATGATCCAAGGCAAGGTTGGATCAGCGGCCTGCAAGATGAAAAGGCTTGCAAACATCCCACGATAGGCGGCTTACGCATCGGCAAGAAATTACCCGAGCGCCAACATGACGCGATCTATGATCAGCAGCTTGAATGGGAACGAGATGGCCAATATTACCATTACCACACGCGCTGGATCAGCTCCCTATTGATGGCCAGCAAGCAACTCAATGATCCACAGCTGGCAATCTGGGCTGCAGAACTTAGTCTGGCAGGATCACACTTTATTGCTGAAGATAACACTGGCCTCAGAATGTACTGGAAGATGAGCGTAGATTTATCGCGCCCGCTGGTACCGATGATGGGCGCACATGACCCGCTTGAAGGACTCCTATGTGCCTTGCAGGCCAATCATGAAACCACTGTATTCAAAGCTGAATTTGACAGCTATATCAGCAAACTGAGATCACTTTGTGCGCGCTCTCACTGGGTGACAGATGATGATCTCGGCGTTGGCTCCCTCTTGCTCAATGTGTTGCGTGCCACTGATTTACTTGCCCGCCACGATCTGCCGCCAAACGTGCAGCCAGAACATCTGCTGCGTGATGCCGAGAAAGGCCTTGAACGCATAAGGCATTCGTTTGATGCCAATCAGCCGGCGAAATACCGCCTGGCATTTCGGGAATGCGGTCTATCGCTGGGGCTGCGCTGTCTCAAAGGCAATCTGGATTTGCTCAAAAAGAGGCAAATAGTGCCGCACATTGATGAATCAGGCTGGCAGCTGGCCGACGATATAGAGACCTTTTGGCTAAAGCAGGACAATCAGCAGACGGCTACTTTTCAGGATCATCAGGATATTAATGAAGTGAGTCTGGCGGCCAGCCTGCTGGCAAATGAACTACCGGAAAGCTATGCCGGTGTTTAATCGTTTTAGAGGAAACAAGGAGACCATTTATGACGGCTTCAATTCTCAGAACAATTGAACAACACAAACAGGATTTCGACCGTAGCGACGATCTACGTCCGCTGCTGGAATCCTTACAAAACAAAAAAGTTGTGATGCTGGGCGAAGCGTCCCATGGCACCCATGAGTACTACAAGTGGCGGGCCAAAATATCAAAAATATTGATGCAGGACTATGGTTTTGATTTTGTGGCGGTGGAAGGCGACTGGCCGCCATGTTATGGGCTGAACCGCCATGTGAAAGGCTATGATGACGCCACAAGTGATCTTAAACAGGTGCTAAACGCATTCGACCGCTGGCCAAGCTGGATGTGGGCCAACTGGGAAGTGCATGAGTTTGCCGAATGGCTTAAAACATTTAATCAATCGCTTAATGAGAAACGACTCAGAGGGTTTTATGGGCTGGATGTCTACAGCCTGTGGGAATCGATGGATGCCATTATGGCTTATTTGCGCGAAGAAGATCCCGAAGCCTATCAAATGGCCAAAACGGCGATGCGCTGTTTTGAGCCCTATCGTGACGAAGATGGTCAGCGCTACGCGATATCAACCAGGCTGATACCGGAAGGCTGCAGTGAAGAGGTTATCAGGCTGCTTGCCGAGGTGCGCCGTAAAGCGCCGACCTACAATAACGATCGGGAAGACGCCTTCAGCGCAGAGCAAAATGCCGAGATCAGCAATAATGCCGAGCGCTATTACCGCATTATGGCCACCGGCGGCGAATCGACATGGAATCTGCGCGACCAACATATGATGGATACCTTAAAACGGCTGATGACTTTCCATGGCAAGGATGCCAAAGGGATCATCTGGGCGCACAACACGCATATCGGCGATGCGTCTTATACCGATATGGGTGATCAGGGACTGTTCAATATTGGTGAACTGAGCCGCCAGGAATATGGGAGACAAGAAGTGGCGCTGATTGGTTTTGGCAGTTATCAAGGCAGCGTTCTGGCTGGTACCACCTGGGGTGCCCGAGTTGAGGAGATGACATTGCCGGCGGCTCGAGAAGACAGCTGGGAAAGTATGTGTCATCAAGTTGGCCGGCAATTCTATCTGAGCTGTGAGGATTTACAGGTTAACCCTGATCTTGCGCGGCGTATTGCGCATCGTGCCGTGGGCGTGGTTTATAACCCGCGGCATGAGCGTTACGGCAACTATGTGCCGACGGTGATCCCAAAGCGCTACGATCATTTTGTATTTTTCGACAAAAGCCGTGGTTTACACGCCATCGACATCCGTGAAGATACCGCTAAAATTCCGGATACCTATCCGCATGGCTTGTAGCAGAGACAGACATGGAATTAACGAATACTGACTAGTCGGGATTTCTCTGCATTCAAATCATGCTGATGGATGCGTTATGCGAAGCCGGTGACAATTTGCCATAATGTCGCTTTGCCAGATTTTAATTCACTATGGATGCTGCCGGACAAACCGCACAGGATGTGCTTCAGAAGGTTTTTGGCTACAACGAGTTTCGTCATAATCAGAAAACTATTGTTGATCATGTGATTGACGGCGGTGATGCGCTGGTGTTGATGCCGACAGGTGGCGGCAAATCGTTGTGTTATCAAATCCCGTCACTTATTCGGCCGGGTACGGGCGTCGTGGTGTCACCGCTGATTGCTCTGATGCAGGATCAGGTGGTGGCATTAAAAGAGCTGGGCGTGAATGCGGCTTTTTTAAATTCCAGTTTATCGGCCGCTGAAGCCCGCGATGTGGAAACGCAGCTTGAAGCCGGCGAAGTCGATTTGCTGTATGTCGCTCCCGAACGCTTGTTAAATGAACGCACGCTGGCGATGTTGTCGCGGATTCAGGTTTCATTATTTGCCATTGATGAAGCGCATTGTGTATCGCAATGGGGTCATGATTTTCGCCCGGAATATCAGCAGCTGCGCATGCTGCATGAGCGCTTCCCGACGATTCCGCGTATTGCCCTCACCGCGACCGCTGATAAACGCACACGCGTTGAAATTATCGAACAGCTAAACCTGCATGATGCTGAGGTCTACTTAAACAGTTTTGACCGCAGCAATATTTTTTATGCCATTGCTGAGGCCAGTCAAGCCAAACAGCAGCTTTGGCAGTTTATTGAAAGTCAGCATGCCAATGACGCTGGCATTGTTTATTGCCTGTCGCGGAAAAAAGTCGAGGCGATTGCCGAGTGGCTACAACAACAAGGCCGCACGGCATTGCCTTATCACGCTGGATTACCTGCACAATTACGTGCCCACACCCAGCAGCGTTTTTTACGCGAAGAAGGTGTGATTATTGTCGCCACCATTGCCTTCGGCATGGGCATCGATAAACCCGATGTGCGCTTTGTCGCGCATTTGAATCTGCCGAAAAATATCGAAGCCTATTATCAGGAAACCGGCCGCGCCGGCCGCGATGGTTTGCCGGCTAATGCCTGGATGGCTTATGGCCTGCAAGATGTGATTACCCTCCGCCAGTTTATGCAGGATTCCGATGCCCCAGACCTGATTAAACGGGTTGAGCATCACAAGCTTGATGCGATGTTGGGCTTATGCGAATCCATCAGCTGCCGGCGGCATGCCTTGCTGGCCTATTTTGATGAAAACTCGCCGGAAAAATGCGGCCACTGTGATAATTGCCAAAACCCGCCCGAACATTTTGATGCCACCGAAATCGCCCAGAAAGCCTTGTCTTGTGTCTACCGCACTGAACAACGCTTTGGCGTGAATTATTTAATTGATGTGTTAACCGGCAGTGACGATGATCGCATCAAAACCAATCAGCATGATCAGCTGAGTACTTTTGGTATCGGTTCGGAACTGACTGCCACACAGTGGCGCGGCATCTTCCGGCAACTGATTGCCACCGGCTATCTGGATATTGATATCAATCGTTATGGCGCGCTGCGTTTAACCGAAAAATGCCGGACCATTTTGCGCGGCGAACAAAACCTGTTGCTGCGCAAACAGCAGCCCAAACAAGCGGCCAGTAAAACGGCTAAAAAACAATCATTGGTTCGTCCTCAAGACCAGGCACTTTGGGATGCATTACGTGAATTACGTACCGAAATCGCCAAAGAAAATGGTATGCCGCCGTATGTGATTTTTCATGACACCACTTTGCAGGAAATGTGTCAGACCCGGCCAATGGATATGGCGGCGATGCAGCGTATTTCTGG
>CAYYRO010000083.1:0-9251 GCA_964474075.1 uncultured Methylophaga sp. | reverse complement strand
CTGTATATGATTTTTTCCGCTATTGGCATGACTGCAATCAATCATTAATCTGACCGGCTGGCCACTGCGACCAATGACTTCGGCAGCTTCATTAATGCTATCGGCGTCATAATTGGGCTGTTTGCCACCACGCAAAATAACATGGCAGTCAGGATTACCGGTGGTTGAAAAAATCGCGGAATGACCGGTTTTGGTAACCGACATGAAATGATGCGGCTTGGAAGCGGACAGACAAGCATCAACGGCAATTTGTAAGCTGCCATCGGTAGCATTTTTAAAACCTACCGGACATGACAAGCCGGATGCCAGTTCACGATGCGCCTGACTTTCGGTTGTCCGGGCACCAATAGCGCCCCAGGACACCAGATCGGCAATATACTGCGGGCTAATAAGATCCAGATATTCAGTCGCTGCCGGCACGCCCATTTCAGCCAAATCAAACAGCAGCTTACGGGCGATATGCAGGCCATCATTAATCTTGAAACTACCATCCAGATACGGATCGTTAATCAGCCCTTTCCAGCCGACCACTGACCGTGGCTTTTCAAAGTAAACACGCATGATGATATGCAGATCATCCGCCAGTTCATCCATCAGTGGTTTCAGACGATTGGCGTAATCGCGGGCCGCGTTGGGATCATGAATAGAGCAGGGGCCAACAATGACAATCAGGCGATCATCATGCTGATGCAAGATTGCCTGTGTGGCACTACGGGCGTTAAAAATCGTCTCCGAAGCAAGTTCGGTGATTGGCAGTTGTTCATGCAATTGTGCCGGTGGCAGAACTTCCTGAATGCCGACAATGCGTAAATCATCTGTGCTGTAGAGCATAATCGATGACGCCCGAGGTCAAATTTAAAGCGGCAATTGTACCTGTTGCACCTTATTTAGGCTATGTCAGACATCGTTTGGAATCAGGATTTTTTTGAATCATCATAAGTGATTATGCCAATTAAGGACTGGCACGTTAACTGCTTGAATATTATGGCAGTCAACCAAAACTGCCAGAATTTTGTCAATCAGCTATATTGACCATGGAAGGAGCATTTATGCGTTTAGTTGAATCATTGAAAAACGGTCAGGAAAAAATCGGATCCATGAATGCCGGACTCCGGTTGAAAGTGGAGGCGACCTTACGCGACTGGCCGCAGCGCTTGAATCGCACACTGACCGATATGCGTAATTTATCGCTACCGTGGGGACAATTGTGGTTCTGGCATGATGATCCAGCTGATGCTGAACTGCTTCAACTAGATCCGCAGTTGGCGATGGCGCAGGTTTATGCTCGCCTGCAACAACAAATGATTGACACTGTCGAGATAGGCGAATGGTTTACGGTCAATCAAAAAAGTATTGACCGTTTTGCTGCGGTGACCGGTGATCAGCAATGGATTCATACAAACCCGCAACGTGCCGCCGAAGAATCTCCTTTTAAATCGACCGTTGCCCACGGTTTTTTAACACTGTCATTGATTCCCATGCTGACCGACAGCGTTGATCCGCAGAACAATCCCTATCCGGAAGCCAAGATGGTTATTAATTCTGGTTTGGAACAAGTCCGCTTTTTAGCGCCGGTTAAACCGGGAATGCGTATTCGTGCCAGTAGTAAAATCATCAAGCTGCGACAGTCCAGACAGGCGATTGAACTGGTACGGGAAGTCACCATAGATATCGAACACAGCAAACGTCCGGCCTGTATTGCCGCACTGGTTTTACGCTTGTATTTTTAGTTCAGTGGCACACCATTGAACAATTCGGCGTTCAGCCATAAATGCACCCAGATACTGGCGGCATAACCGAGACCAATTGCCCAAATCCATTTTAAATGCGAGAAGAAGGTATAAATCCCCCGAGCCTGTCCCATTACGGCGACCCCGGCCGCTGAGCCAATCGACAATAATGAACCGCCTACACCGGCAGTTAAAGTCACCAGCAACCATTGGCCCTGACTCATTTCAGGCATCATCGTTAATACCGCAAACATCACCGGAATGTTATCGATCACGGCTGAAATCAGACCGATCAGAATATTAGCCTGCGTCGCGCCCAAATCGCCGTAGAGCAATTGCGAGCCAACGCTCAGATAACCAATCGTACCCAAACCACCGACGCACAGAATGATGCCGTAGAAAAACATCAAGGTATCCCACTCGGCTTGCTGCAACTGTTTGAAGATATTAAATGGTGCCTGAGACTGAGTTTCATCCTGCAGATTAAAAGGCGTTTCGCCATCATTTTCACGTCGGGAAAGCTGTTTTTTGTCGCGCATTTTCAGGACATAACCATACAGTTTTAATAGCCCCAAACCAGTCATCATGCCCAATACCGGCGGTAAATGCAGGTAATGATGACCACTGGCCGCCATGGCAATAGTCAATACAAACAAAGCAATGACAACAAATGCGCCTGGTTTTAATTGCACATTTTCATGGATCGGTAATGCCGCGACATTGCGGATAGCCAACGACATAATGACGGCTGGAATTAACCAGTTAACCAACGATGGCACAAATAAGGCAAAAAACTCGGTAAAGTCGAGCACACCTTTTTGCCAGACCATCAAAGTTGTGATGTCGCCAAACGGACTGAAAGCACCACCAGCGTTGGCGGCAACCACGATATTGATACAGGCAATAGCAATAAATTTATGATTGCCGGCAGCGACAGTCATGACGACGGTGGCCATCAGCAAAGCGGTCGTTAAGTTATCGGCAACGGGAGAGATGAAAAAGGCCATCAGGCCGGTCAGCCAGAATACGCTGCGAAGGCTAAATCCCTGATTGACCATCCATCCACGGATGCCATCAAACACACCGCGCTCGCCCATCGTATTAATAAAAGTCATCGCCGCCAGTAAAAACAGGAATAATTCAGCGTATTCCAATAAGTTATGGCGGATCATGATGGCGGCGGTGTCATGAAACACCGGATCGCTTTGTTGTGCGTAAACAACCGCGATCAATGCCCAAATCAAACCGGCGGCGACAATCACCGGTTTGGATTTACGCATATGGATTTCTTCTTCGAGAATGACCAGTGCATAAGCGACGAAGAAAATCGCCAGTGCTGCAAAGCCGACCCAGTGTTGGGTTAAATCGAGCAAGGCAACTGAAACCTCAGCAGCATGACCTGCAACAGGCAACATTAATAAACCGAAAAAAAACGCCCAATGCACACCGGGACGGGCGCACAGCCTTGAAAAATGGATCATCGTCGAACCTTGCCGCTGGCTGAAAAGCGCTTAATCATACGCCGAGATCCGGGAATGGCAAGTGACTAATCAGTGACGCTGTAATAAAAGCCTTCCGAGGCATCGGTAACGAGGTCAAAGACATTCTCAAAACCTTGCGTGCCGCCATAATACGGGTCTGGCACATCGCGTTCTGGCCGGCCTTTGGCATAGTCCAGAAACAGCTGCACTTTATGTTGGTGTTCTGCCGGACAAGCATGCTGCAAAATCTGCAAATTTTCGGTATCCATTGCCAGGATATAGTCAAAGTTTTCAAAATCGGCATCAGAAAACTTACGGGCTCGGATAAACGATAAATCAATGCCACGTGTCCGGGCAGTTTGCTGGGCGCGGCTATCAGGTGGTTCGCCAACATGATAGGCATGGGTGCCGGCAGAATCGATTTCAAATCGCTCCAGGCTGTTTCTTTGCTTGAGTAAATGAATAAACACACCCTCTGCAGTAGGTGAACGACAAATATTGCCCATGCAGACAAACAGCACTTTGATTTTGCGCATTGTTAACCTTTGACCTCCGATAATAATTGGTTGGTCATGGCTTCTGCCTGACCGAGATATCCACCACCAAACAGGTTGAGATGGTTAAGAATATGATAAAGATTGTAGAGCGTTTTTCGAACCCGATAACCGCTGTCGATAGGGCGGATATTCCGGTAAGCATCATAAAAATCACTGCCAAAATTGCCGAATAATTCGGTCATCGCCAAATCTGCTTCGGCGTCGCCATAGTAGCAGGCCGGATCAAATATAACTGGTTGACCCTGGTCATCGGCTGCGGCATTACCGCCCCATAAATCGCCATGTAACAAAGAAGGCTCCGGTGAATAATCGGTAAAAAACGCTGGCACCTGTTCAATCAATCGTTCGCCGTTTTTTTGTAAACTGCCGGCAAAACCGTGACGAGCCGCCAGTTGATATTGATGATCAAGCCTTTGATGTTGGTAGAAGTGCACCCAATCATTTTGCCGGTCATTGGGCTGCGGTGTACTGCCGATAGTGTTATCCATCGACCAGCCAAAATACGGCTGCGCAACAGCATGCATTTGTGCCAGTTGCTCGCCGAGCACACCAGCCGCCTGACCGCGTAAACCGCCAAGTGGGATATATTCCAGCACCAGAAAACTGTCACTTCCGGTACGGCCATGACAAATGACTTTGGGCACTTTCACCGCATCAATGGCCGCCATTTCCTGCAAGCCCTGCGCTTCGGCGGCAAACATATCGATGAGTTCAGGCCGGTTCACTTTGACAAAAAACTGTCCGGCCGGCGTATTGAGCCGATAAGCACTGTTGATACAGCCACCGCCAATGCTTTGGCTGTCGAAGGGCTGGCAATTGTCACCAGTGGCCAGTTCGATTTCGGTGATGATTGCTGCTAGATCTGCCATGTTAATACTCCCGATTCCGCACATAAGTTGGTCACAGAGACATGATAAGCTGTGAAAAAAATTTGCCAAGCAGACAGGAGTTACCGGATGACTACAGTTACCCCTTTAAATCCCAAGCAACGTGTGGCGGCAAGCGCCGCAGAAATGGTTGAAAATGGCATGATAGTTGGCCTCGGCACCGGTTCGACGGCAAATTTATTTATCGATGCACTGGCCAGCCGCAGCCGTGAAGAAGAGTTGCAGTTACGTGTGGTAGCAAGTTCGATAATCAGTCATAACCGCGCCATGCAAGCCGGACTCAGCGTCATGAGTATCAATCAGCTGACCGGTCTCGATTTATACGTCGATGGCGCTGATGAAGTGGCACCGGATCTGAGTCTGCTCAAAGGCCGTGGTCAGGATCTGGTGCGTGAAAAAATTCTCGCCCATCATGCTGATCAGTTTGTGGTGTTAGTTGACGAAAGCAAACTGGTTAACGCGATTGGTGACACCCATCCCATTCCCATTGAAGTCAATCCGGATAGCTGGCAACTGGTGCAAACTGCCTTACAACAAGCGGGTGGTAGTGGGGAATTACGGTTAAATGCTGCCGGTGATAATGTGTTTTTTTCTGCTGCAGGATCGCTGGTGTTAGATATGCAATTTACCGATATCAGCTGCAAAAACCTGAATCAGTTGTTATCGTCGCTGCCGGGCGTTGTCGAGCATGGCGTTTTTTATCAGCTAGCCAGCGATGTGCTGATTGGTCGTGCTGAGGGTGTAGAACGCTTAACTGCCGATAAAATGTAGCAGCGCCGAGGCGCTGCTACGACAAGTGTTATTTTTTCAGTTCTTCGAGAATGGTTTCGGCTTTAGATTTGCCAAATTCTCCAGAGCCTTCGACACCAAGATAAGTCACGGTGCCGTCTTTGACGATCATTGCAAAACGGTATGCACGTATACCCATGCCACCACCAGTCAGATCCCGATCCAGACCCAGTGCTTTGGCATATTCTGCACTGCCATCAGCCATCATCCGTACTTTCCCTTCTGCATTGTTTTCGCGGCCCCATGCAGCCATTACAAAGGCATCGTTAACGGCCATACACCAGATTTCATCGGCACCGGCGGCTTTAATATCATCTGCCAATGCTACAAATCCCGGTAAATGCTGGGCACTACACAGCGGCGTAAAAGCACCGGGTACGGCGAATAAGACAATGGTTTTGCCTTTGGCCATTTCCAGTACTTCATGTGGCTGAGGATTCATCGGACAACCATTATGCGGATCGAATTCAACACATTCTGTTAGTTTGCCAGCGGGTAATGTTTGACCAACTTCTATGCTCATTTTGACTTCCTTTTAAATTGCGAACCAGGTCAACAAGCATAAGCCAATTTTCACGTATAAAAAACAGCTGGTTTGGTAATCCCCTGCGACATCGTTATGATGGAGGTGTAATACAATCAAAGGAGCTAACGATGGCTACGCAAGAACCGTTGAAATGGGGCGTGCTCGGCGCGGCGCGAGTAGTGGAAAAACTAGTCCCTGCAATCATCGCAGCTGATAATGCAGTACTGGTTGCCATTGCCAGCAGACGGGCGGGGGCTGCCGCAGAAGCCATCGAAAAACATGCGCAGGGTCAACCTATCGAAGCGCTGGATGATCCGCAGGATTTGCTTCAGCGTGATGATATTGACGCCATTTATTTACCGATGGCTAATGAAGAGCATGCTGAGTGGGCGCTGAAAGTCATCGCGGCCGGCAAACATGTTTTGATTGAAAAACCAATGGCACTTCGGGTCAGCGATATTGATGCCATTACCGAAGCGGCTGATAAAGCCAATGTCACGGTGATGGAAGGCTTTATGTATCGCTTTCATCCGCAGCATGAAGCGGTGCGGGAAATTATCGAGTCCGGCGAAATTGGTGAAGTGCGTACTGTTAACACGCATTTTGCTTTTCCAATGAAACCGGCTCGTTTATATAGAGTTAATCGCAGCATTGATAATGGCGGCGGCGCGATGTGGGACATTGGCCCTTATGCGGTGCATACCGCACGGTTGTGGTTTGACGATGAGCCAAAAGCCGCTTTTGCTATGGCGCATTTAAATGATCACAGTGCCGACTTAAGTTTGGCCGGTCAGTTTGATTATGGTGATGGCCGCTATTCTCAGTTTGAGATGAGTTTTCAACATGCCAGGCGCAGTACTTACGAAATTATCGGTACCTTAGGCGGGATTAAGTGTCCTCAAGTATGGCAACCTGCTGATCAGGAACCGGTCATTTCATGGTGGACTGAGGCAGGCAAGCAGGAGCAAGTCACATTACCGGCTGCCGATCAGTTCGTTCGCGAAATTGAGCATTTTTCTGATTGTGCATTAAATCGTAAGCCAACCGTATTAACACTGGCAGATGCTCGTGCTAACTGTGCAGCAATTGAAGCAGCATTACAGTCGATACGTGAGCAAAGATTGATTAATCTGGCTTAATTATTGAAGGTACAATGCCTGACTATTTTTTTCGCCAGGCTTGTAAACTGATTTATGAAATTACCACGACCCACGACGTCTTTGCTGTCTGGTATTCGCAGTCGATTGATTTTATTAGTATTGTTATGTCTGGTGCCGGTGGCACTGATTTTGATTCACGCTGCAAATGAAAATCGACGTATTACCAGTGCACAATCGGTCGAGAATTTATCAACTTCGGTTGAATTAATACACAATGATTTTGAAGATGCCATCTATGCGTCAACACAGCTGTTGACAGCTTTGGCATTAACCCCGGAACGCTGGCTTAACCCAAGTCCAATGTGTAATCAGGACTTGGCAAATATCAGCAAACAGTTTTCTGATTACAACAATATCTTCTCAGTTGATGTTGAGGGAGATCTGGTTTGTAGTGCTAATGGTACGGAGGATGAAGTCAATTTACTTGATAGAAATTATATTCAGCATGCATTGACTGGTGGTCCGACGATTGTCGGTCGTGCAACGCAAGGCAAAGTTTCAAAAGGCATGGTGCTACCAATTGCTTTGTCTCTTTACAATGAGAATGGAAAAATTATTGGTGCCGTTGGCGTCAGCATTGGCTTACCGGAGTTTTTAAAACAGAATCAAATTAATCACGGCCAGGGAATTACAAGTTTAGGCAATGTCACCGCAACGTTATGGCGACCCGATGGTACCATCTTGGCCAGAGCGCCAGATCCATTGGCTTTTGCTGGTCAGGACGCCAGCGAAAGTGAATTATTTCAAACCCTGATTAAGAATTTCAATAATCAACAAAGTCTTGAAGTTAATGGGCTGGATAACCTGTCACGCAGATATGCTTTTAAACAGATAGGAACCGGCGATTCAAGTATTTTACTCAGTGTAGGTTTGCCAACCAAAGAGTTATTTGCCGAAGTAGATAAAATTTATTGGCGGACCATGACAGTTCTCGGCGTTGTCAGTCTATGGGTGATTATTGTCGCCTGGTTTATTGGCGAAATTGCCGTCCGCCGTCCGGTAAGCCGGCTGGCAGAAATGGCAGAGCAGGTATCGCAAGGTAAACGCGGTATTCGTGTGGGACAGATTTTCGGTGCCAGCGAGCTGAAAATTCTGGCCAAGAACTTTGACGTGATGGTTGAGCATCTGGAAAATCATGAGCGTGAGCAATCAGCAAACCAGGACGCGCTGACTCAGATTAAAAATAATCTTGAGCTGAAAGTGCACGAACGTACTGCGGCACTGGAAGAAGCCAGTGAAGCGGCCATTGATCGGGCAAGTTTACTGGAAAAACAGCGGCGTTATACAGCCATCATGAACGAATTGACTGATATGTTGCAGTCATGTCATACCCTGGATGAAAGCTGGCCGATTATTGGTCGTTCTCTGGCAACCTTGTTTGATAATACCTTCGGTATTATTTACACCTACCGTGATAGTGGTAATGCCTTGGTTGAAGGTGTGCATTGGGGTGCTGCAGCCAGCCCTCACCTTGATTCTTTCTCGCCTGAAGATTGCTGGTCGTTGCGATTAGGCCGCAGCTGGTTGTATGAGGCAACTTCAAGACATCCGGTCTGCGAGCATGTCACTCATGAAAATGTTGAAGCTTATATATGTGTGCCGATGCTGGCCGATGGCAAAACGTTGGGCGTTTTACATATCGAATTGCCTACTGAAGAAGAATTACAAAACATTCTGGTCGATTTAGCACAAGCGACGGCTGCGCGTTTGGCACTGGCCTTATCTAATATCAAATTGCGGGAGACACTTCGTAACCTATCGATGCGAGATGTATTGACAGGGTTGTATAACCGTCGGTTTGTTGATGAAGTTTATGACAACGAAATTGCTCGTAGCCGTCGCAATAAAAAACCGTTGTCAGTGTTGATGCTTGATGTTGATCATTTCAAACGCTTTAATGATACCTATGGCCATGAGGCCGGTGATGCGGTGTTAAAAGCAATGGGTGGTTTGCTGAAGCAGCATTTCCGTAAAACCGATTTACCTTGCCGGTTAGGCGGTGAGGAATTTCTGGTGATTTTGCCAGAGTGTGATAATGAATCGGCCATGACACTGGCAGAATCATTACGGCAAAAAATCAGGGATTTAATCTTGTTTCATCAGGGTAAATCTCTGGGCACC
>CAYYRO010000082.1:0-9313 GCA_964474075.1 uncultured Methylophaga sp. | reverse complement strand
CCAGAATGGTTCTTCAGCGAATTTTTTGGTGGTTAAATTCCGGGTATTAAAGGGAAATGCCAATACTGCAACATCCAGGGTACCAGCCTCAATCTGATCCAACAGCCGCTCAGATTGATCTTCAATCAATAAGACCTCAAGTTGCGGCAGGTTCTTTCGAACTGCCGGTAACACGCGTGGTAATAAAAACGGACTGATGGTCGGAATAACACCAATTCGAATTCGGCCAGCCAGAGGGTTATTAGCTGACTGTGCCAGATCCACCAGATCGTCGGTTAACGACAAGATTTGCCGGGCACGGCGGGCGATATCTTCACCCATGGGCGTCGTCAGGACTTTACGATTGGTGCGCTCCAATAGCGCGGTTTCCAGCAGGTCTTCCAGATCCTGAATGCCGGCACTGAGTGTAGATTGCGTGACAAAACATTTTTCAGCCGCTTTACCAAAATGTTTTTCTTCAATCACCGCGGTGAGGTATTGCAATTGACGTAAAGTTGGCATGCGCATAAATCGAAAAATCCACTTATTAAACGTTTAATCATTTATTAGACATACGTTAGCACAAAACTTAAACTAGCTATACGGGTTTATTAATGAGGAGTATTTATGCGCCAGTGGCAATGTGTAGTCTGTGGGTTTATTTATGATGAAGCACGAGGACTACCTGAAGACGGCATTCCACCAGGTACCACCTGGGACGAAATTCCGGAAGATTGGGAGTGTCCGGAATGTGGTGTTGGCAAAGGTGATTTTGAGATGATCGAAATCTAATAGCTTAATGCTTTCCATTTATACGCATGATGCATAACGTCATGCGTATTTTGTTTTATCGAATATAAAATTTTAGTTCCCGATCTTTCATCTTTTAAAAAAGCATACGAGTGCTTAGCCAACTTCAAATTCTCCAGTTTCGAAATTTACATAAAGTGCTGCTGTCACCAGCAACGCGGGTGAATTTAATATTGGGCGAAAATGGTGCCGGCAAGACCAGCTTGTTAGAAGCAATTCATTTATTAGGGCTTGGACGATCTTTCCGTACCCGGCAGTTAAAAAACATTGTTGAATACGACAATACTCAGTGCCAGGTTATCGGCAAAATTGCTGGCAGAATTCCGGTTGGTTTTCAGTATGATTTACATCATGGTGTACAGATTCGACTCAATAATGCACCGCTTAAAAAACTGTCTGAGTTAGCCAGCCATTTGCCGCTGCAATTTATTCCCGCCAATTGCCATGAATTTTTTGAAATGGGCCCCCGCTTTCGTCGCAAGCTGGTCGACTGGGGATTGTTTCACGTGGAACAAGAGTTTTTATTTCATTGGCAGTCTTATAAAAAATGTTTGCAGCAACGTAATGCCGGTATTCGCCAACATAAGTCTGATCCGGAAATCAAACTATGGGATCCGCATTTAGTCCGTCATGGGCAGCAGTTAAATAATTTACGCCAGCTGTATTTACAACAATTGTTGGCAGTATTTAAACCGATTTTTCGCCGTATCTGCCCGGAATTGGCGGAGACAAATTTTACGCTCAGATATCTTTCCGGTTGGCCAAAGGATCATTCGTTTGCTGATGTTTTAGATCAAACTCTGGAGCGGGATCGGGCTTTAGCGTATACCCGTTCGGGGGCGCATGCGGCTGATTGGTCATTACGAATGGATGGTGCTGATCCAGCTGAAATGCTATCCCGTGGTCAGCAAAAGTTGTTTTATCTTGCTTTGAGTTTGGCGCAAATTGAATTGTTAATGCAGCGTCGACAAACCGAAACACTGTTACTGATTGATGATTTAAGTTCAGAACTGGATGAGCAGCACCAGCAAATTGTCTTAACGCTGTTGGCTGAGATGCCGGTACAGAGCTTTATTTCCAGTACCAATATGGCTTTATCGGAACACTTATTTGAGCAGGAACAGCATGCTGTGTTTCACGTGAAACAAGGCAAACTGGAAAGCATCACTGCGCCTGTCGCCGAGAGCCGATACATAGTAGAATGATAGGTTAAACCACGCGTTGTACAGGAAGCGAAGATTTATGACCACTGACAATAACAATAGTTACGATTCGAGCAATATCAAAGTACTGAAAGGCTTGGATGCGGTCAGAAAACGTCCCGGTATGTATATCGGTGACACCGACGACGGCACCGGTTTACATCATATGGTGTTTGAAGTCCTCGATAACGCGATTGATGAATCGCTCGCTGGTCACTGCACCGAAATCAATGTTCGTATTCATGCTGATGATTCGGTATCGGTTGAAGATAACGGTCGTGGTATTCCGGTCGATATTCATGAAGAAGAAGGTGTATCAGCCGCAGAAGTCATCATGACGGTATTGCATGCCGGCGGTAAGTTTGATGATAACTCTTATAAAGTGTCTGGTGGTTTACACGGTGTTGGCGTCTCAGTGGTCAATGCCCTGTCGAAAAAACTGACCATGGAAATTCATCGCAACAACACCATCTATCGGCAGAGTTATACGCATGGTGTGCCCGATGCACCGCTCAAAGGTTATGAAGCAACCGATCATACCGGTACCAAAATTCAGTTCTGGCCCAGCGAAGAAACTTTCACCAATAATGTTTTATATGATTACAAAATTCTGGCAAAACGGATTCGTGAGCTGGCATTTTTAAACTCTGGCGTGCGCATTGTCCTGACGGACGAGCGTGATGAACGCAGTGAGGTGTTTCATTACGAAGGTGGTATCAGCGCTTTCGTACAGCATTTAAATAAAAATAAAAACGGCATTCACGAAAGTATTATTGATATTTCCGGCACCCGTGATGATGTGGTGGTTGAGTTATCAATGCAGTGGAATGATTCCTACCAGGAAAATATTTACTGTTTTACCAACAATATTCCGCAGCGTGATGGGGGTACCCATTTGGCCGGTTTCCGTGCCGCGTTAACTCGTACACTGAACCAATATATTGAAAAAGAAGGATTGGCCAAAAAATCCAAAGTCGAAACCAGTGGTGATGATGCCCGTGAAGGTTTGACGGCGGTATTATCTGTGAAAGTGCCTGATCCTAAGTTTTCGTCACAAACCAAAGATAAGCTGGTGTCTTCTGAAGTCCGTTCGATCGTTGAGTCGTTGGTAAACGAACATTTCAGTGATTTCCTGTTGGAGCATCCCAATGATGCCAAGCTGATTGCCAACAAAATGATCGAAGCGGCCCGCGCCCGTGATGCTGCCCGTAAGGCCCGTGAATTAACGCGCCGTAAAGGTGTATTGGATATTGCCGGTTTACCCGGTAAGTTAGCGGATTGTCAGGAGCGTGACCCTGCCCAGTCAGAATTGTTTTTAGTGGAAGGGGACTCGGCCGGCGGTAGCGCCAAACAAGGGCGTGATCGCCGCACCCAGGCGATTTTGCCGTTGAAAGGTAAAATCCTAAACGTCGAGCGGGCGCGTTTTGACAAGATGATTAGTTCTGCTGAAGTCGGCACACTGATCACGGCACTGGGTTGTGGTATCGGACGCGATGAATACGATCCGGAAAAACTGCGTTATCACCACATTATCATCATGACCGATGCCGACGTTGACGGTTCGCATATTCGCACCCTGCTGCTGACCTTTTTCTATAGGCAAATGCCGGAGTTGATTGAGCGTGGCCATGTTTATATTGCGCAGCCACCGCTGTACAAAATCAAAAAAGGCAAACAAGAGCGCTATGTTAAAGATGATGCCGAAATGGAACGTTATCTGACCGAAGTTGCTTTAAATAATGCCAGCCTGTATCCAAACACCGATGCTGCGCCTATCGAAAGCAGTGCGCTGGGCCTGTTGGTTGAGGAATATCAGACCATTACCGCTATCGTGCGTCGTTTATCGAATCACTATTACCCGGCATTTTTGGATCAATTACTGTATCAGCCAGCAATTCCGAAACTTGATGATGACAAAGCGATGACTGAGTGGCTGGCACAAATTAACGCCCGTCTCAATCATGGCATGCCTACCGGTACTGCTTATCAGCTTAGTGTTGCCAAACACGACAAAGAGCCATTACCGCATATCAATGTCAGCTTCAGTCGTCATGGCATCAGCACCGATTACCATATCCCCGGTGAATTTTTTGCCAGTACCGAATATACCAAAATTTTGTCTTTTGCCAATAAAATCAATGGTTTGATTGGGTATGGTGCGCGTATTGTCCGCGGTGAACGAGAAGAGCCGATTCGTGATTTTGCGCAGGTGGTACGCTGGTTACTGGCTGAAGCGCGTCGTGGACAGCATGTGCAACGTTACAAAGGGTTGGGTGAAATGAATCCGGAACAATTGTGGGAAACCACCATGGATAAATCCAAACGTCGTTTGTTGCAAGTCCGGATCACCGATGCCATTGCTGCTGACGAAACCTTTAACACGCTGATGGGTGATAATGTCGAGCCGCGTCGTGAGTTTATCGAAACCCATGCGCTGCAAGCCTCTAATTTAGATATTTAATCCGCTAAATTAACGGTATAAAAAAAGGCCCGGGAGGGCCTTTTTTGTAAGTTACGATATCAATGTAATTTGATTTTCGGGTGCACGCTGCGCCGGAATAAATGCGATAACGACAACATCACAACTCGGAACGGGCCAAACAACGCCGTTTGATGCATTTTGTATAACGATAAATACATCATTCTCGCGATAAAACCTTCAATCATCATACTGCCACGACTAAGATTACCCATCAGGTTGCCGACGGTACCATAACGGCCCAGAGAGACCAGCGAGCCATAATCGTGATAATGATATTCAGGAATAGTTTTACCTGACATACGGTTAACAATTGATTTATATACCAGAGACGCCATTTGATGCGCCGCCTGAGCCCGTGGTGGCACGTTTTGCTCCTGCCCGACCCATTTGCAGGCTGCACAATCACCGATGGCATAAATATCGTCATCAAGGCTGGTTTGCAGCGTTTGTCGCACCACCAACTGATTCATCCAGTTAGTTTCCAGTCCATAGATATCTTTCAAAAATTCGGGCGCTTTTATACCTGCTGCCCAGACCTTAATTGCTGATGGAATGAATTTACCACTTTGGGTTTTGATGCCGGATTCGGTCACTTCAATAACCCGCTCCCCAGCCAAAACATCAACATCTAGCTCGCGCAATTCTTTTTCAGCCGCATCAGAAATATTATCCGGCAAGCCAGGCAAAATACGATCGGCGGCTTCAATTAACGTCAGTTTGACGTCATGCGGATCCACTTCATCCAGACCGTAGGCAGTTAACAGATGTGAGACTTCATGCAATTGAGCACACAATTCAACACCGGTGGCACCGGCGCCAACAATGGCAATATTCAACTGGCCTTCATCTAGCGGCCGGCCCTGTGTATGGGCTTGCAAATAAGATTGCAGTAATTGTTTCTGGAAAGCTTCCGCTTGTTGTGTGGTGTCCAGAAACAGGCAGTGATCACGGACGCCTTTAATGCCGAAATCATGACTGACACTGCCAACCGAAATTATCAAATAATCGTAGTCAAAACTGCGACGAGGAATGATTTCCTGCCCATCTTCACTGTAGGTTGGTGCCAGCGAAATCTGTTTATTCTGCCGATCCAGCCCATCCATACGGCCCAGACGGAAGCGAAAACCACTGCACATCGCCTGACTAAGATACTCAATTTCGTCTTCATGAGAATCTAATGTGCCGGCAGCAACCTCATGCAGCAGCGGTTTCCAGATGTGCGTATGAGTGCTGTCAACCAGCGTTATCTGCGCTTTATTTTTTTTGCCGAGCTTTTTGCCGAGCTTGGTGACCAGTTCCAGACCGCCCGCTCCGCCGCCAACTACTACAATTTTAGGGACAGCATTTGTCATAGATTTGAGACTCCAATCAATCCGTTGCAATGATTTGTTGGTTTTTATTCTAACGTATTAGCTTTTCTGCACCTATGTTAATTTTTACTCGAGAAGCCGAGTCTGGCAAAATTCATGGTTTAACAGTAACGAGACTCCCGCATGCAAGCACGCCCTGATCGATCCCGTCTCGCATGGGCAGTGACCGGTTCCGGTCATTATCTTGACGAGTGCCTGGAAATTATTCGTGAGCTGGATGAGGTGGATTTGTTTTACAGTCGCGCCGGTGAAGAGGTGTTGCGTATGTACGGCCATGATCCCAAGGCCCTGAATGCCAATAGCCGCTACTATCACGATCGTGCTGCCAGTGCGCCCCCGGTCGGACTGTTCTATCGTGGTGACTACCATACGCTGGTAGTCGCACCGGCGACATCCAATACCGTTGCCAAAATGGTGCTGGGGATTTCTGACACACTGGTTACCAATGTCTATGCCCAGGCCGGTAAATGCCGGGTACCGAGCATTGTGTTGGCCTGTGATGCTGAATCTGAAGTCGACACGCCGGCGCCGGACCGTATGGTAAGACTATGGCCCAGACAGATAGATTTGGCGCATACCGAGACTTTAAGGCAATTTGAAGCTACCACTGTGGTTGAGTCATCAGAAGCGCTAAAACAGGCTCTCAAAGCCCGTCTGGACGAAGTTAATACAGCCCGTGGCTGAAAAAATTCTGTTTCTTACCGGTAAGCTGGCAGAGCCCAGCGTAAATAAAGTCTTGCAACAAATGCAGCCTTTGCCATTTGATTACCGGATTCATCAGCTAGGGGTATCGGTAGCGGCGCTAATGACCGATAAAATGATTGGTCGTCGTTTACAGCCTGAGGATTATCAGGATTGCGACCGCATTATTGTGCCAGGACGTTGTCGCGGTGATTTAGAGCAACTGAGTGCCCAACTGGGCAAACCCGTGGAACGTGGTCCCGAAGAAATAAAAGATTTGCCGCTATTTTTTGGCCGTGCCAAAAAAGCGGTCGATATGAGTCAGTACGCGGTACAAATTTTTGCTGAAATCGTCGATGCGCCGCAGCGCAGCATTGATAGCATTGTCGAACGTGCCCGTTATTATGCCGATAACGGCGCCAATGTCATTGATATTGGCTGCCTGCCTGAGGAGCCTTTTCCGCAAATGGAAGAGGCTATTCGGGCATTGCATGACAATGGTTTTAAAGTAAGTGTTGACTCACTATCAATTGAAGATCTGCGCCGCGCTGCCAATGCCGGTGCCGACTTTTTACTGAGTCTCAGTGAAGACACCATCGATTTAGCCAAAGAATCCGATGCGGTGCCGATTCTTGTACCGTCGCCAAACCATACCGGTTCGTTAGCCTCTTTAGAGCGGGCCATTGAGGCCATGGAAAAGCTTGGTAAACCATGGATTGCTGATCCTATTCTGGATCCGATTCATTTTGGTTTTGCCGAATCGATCACCCGTTACCATGCCTTGCGGCAACGATATCCGGAGGCGCCGATTATGATGGGCGTTGGCAATTTGACGGAGCTGACTGATGCCGATACCAGCGGCATTAACGCTATATTGTTTGGCATCATTTCTGAGCTGAATATCACCCATGTACTGGCGACAGAAGTCAGTCCCCATGCCCGCAATGCCATTCGCGAAGCCGATATTGCCCGGCGTATGATGTACGCCGCGCAGCAGGATAACAGCCTGCCCCGGGATATTACCGGAGACTTGTTAATTCATCATGATCGTCGGCCATTTCCGGACAGTGATGCCGAAATCCGCGATTTATCAGCCACCGTTAAAGATCCAAATTACCGGATCAAAACCAGCGCCACCGGGGTATCAATATTTAATCGTGATGGGTTTTGGCAAGAAACCGATCCTTTTGCTTTTTACCCGCATTTGGATATCGAGGGCGATAGCGGTCATGCCTTCTATTTGGGGGTGGAGCTGGCGCGTGCTGAAATTGCCTGGCAACTGGGTAAACGCTATAACCAGGATGAACCGTTACGCTGGGGCACAGCAGTGCAGTTCAGTGAAGAAGATTTAAGCAAACAAACCGAAGAAGGCACCACACTGCGTAAACAGAATCAGTGCGGGCCACCGGAAAAGCCGGCCAGAAAACCACGCAAACGGAGCCAATGTGGACCGCCTGAAAAGTAAAATTCATGAGGTGATTGTCACGACGCTGACCGCTGATGGGCAGCCACATCATGCACCTATGGGTATTTCTGAAGTGAATGGTTACTTTCTAATTAAGCCATTCAAACCTTCAACTACCTACGATAATTTAAAGCGCAGTGGCCAGTGCTGTATTAATTATATTGATGATGTCCGCGTGTTTGCCGGGGCTCTGACGGGACGTCGATCATGGCCGTCTTTGCCCTGCCAGATGATTGATGGCCAATACCTTGCTCAGGCTTTGGCGCATTCTGAATTACAGGTGATCGATATTAATGATGCTGATCCGCGTGCGACTTTTACTGCCGAGGTAAAACACGAAATTAATCACTCGCCGTTTCGGGGCTTTAACCGGGCACAAAGTGCCGTGGTCGAAGCGGCGATCCTGGTGAGCCGGCTGCATATGTTGTCGCCTGACAAAATTCAAAGTGAATTGGCCTATCTGACCATTGCCATCGACAAAACCGCCGGTGAACGCGAATTAGAAGCCTGGGGCTGGTTAATGACAAAAATCCGGGAGGCCGGCATTGAAATTTGAACGTCAGCGCTGGTTGGCCAGTGTGCAGTCATTGTCTGAAGCCAAACAATTAAACGACTGTTTGCCAGATCTGGTGGATATGAAAAATCCTGCTGATGGCGCACTCGGTGCCTTGCCCGTGGCCACAGTCAAACAAATTGTTAACTGGTTGGCAGATCGTTGCCAGAGTAGCGCCACCATAGGCGATTTGCCGATGCAGGCAGCACCGATACAAACGGCTTTAATTGAGATGCAACAAACAGGCGTCGATTATCTGAAAGTTGGTTTATTTAATGACGCGGCTTTAGCTGATTGTCTGCTGGATTTAAAGGCGTTTCTGCAGCAGTTTAATACGCCGGTTATTGCTGTATTATTTGCTGATCAGCAATATGATAAGTCAGTACTTACTAATGTTTTAGATTCAGGTTTTTCAGGGGTTATGCTGGATACAGCCAATAAAAATGGCCAGCATTTATTGGATCATCAGACCCCAGAGCAATTAAAGCTTTTTGTGAACTGCGTTAAATTCCGGCAGCGGTTATGTGGTCTTGCCGGTGCACTGCGCATTGAAGATATTGCCACTTTAAAGCCGCTGGGCGCTGATTATCTGGGATTTCGCAGTGCACTTTGCCCGATGGGTCAACGCCAGCAGAATTTGGCCATTTCGGCCGTAAAACAGCTGATTGATAAATTGGCTGCGCCAGTGCCACAGACACCAGCGCAGCTTTGTGAAGAGACGCTTTAACCAGCTTTCGCCAGCTGCTGTTGTCGCAGTTTTTTAGTGGCTTT
>CAYYRO010000081.1:0-9527 GCA_964474075.1 uncultured Methylophaga sp. | reverse complement strand
AGCGAGATGGTCGTCTCCTCGCCCGCGACGATGAAATCACAGAACGCCGAGAAGACGACCGGCTCGCCGATGAGCGCACCGTGGGCCGCGATGGCCGTCGGCCGCGGGTGCTCCAGGAGGAGTTCCTCGATGCCGGCGTTGAGGCGGTCGACGTCATCTGCATATTTCTCGTAGTAGTCCGGGTCGCCCACGAGGTCGGTGTCCATCCCGGCACAGGTCGCCCGGCCCCGGCCCGCGATGACGAGCCCGCCCTCGGGGTCGCTGTGCAGCGATTCGAGCGCGTCGTGGAGCGCTTCGAGCAGGTCGAGGTCGATGGCGTTCAGGCTGTCCGGGCGGTTCAGCCAGACGGTCGCGATGCCGTCCGCACGTTCGACCTGTACTGGGTCGTCCGTTGCCATGGCCACCCCATTTCGGGGTCGGATACAATAATGTATCCCGTTCGCCACGCGGCCATGCCATGCCATGGAACAGAACTAATCCCGGGCACCCCTACGGTTCGTCTGGAAGGGGGTTTCCGGTCCGTTATCCAGCCTGTCGTGTCTCCCCTTCCACTGGCTCCCGGTAGGCGGCGTGGGCCTTCCCACGCTGCCCTCCTATTCGACTGGAAACCGCAAGAGAGCGCCCACGCCGCCGAACGCCTCGTCGAACCGTGCGCCGCGGTCGATACCGGTCGGGACGACGACGCTCTCGCCGCCCTCCCGTTCGGCGCGGGATTCGAGGTCGAGCTGTGTCTCCACCGGGAGCGTCTCCGAGAGCAACAGCGTCTCGACGGCGTCGAACGCCAGTGCTCGCTCGGTCGCATCGCGGCCGTAGGTGACGGGGTCGGATTCGTGAGCGAGCGCGGCGAAAAAGCGGTCGAGCGCCTCGCGTGCACGCCCGGCCCCGCTCCCGAGGCCGTCGGTCGCCGCCCTCTCTGCGAGTTCGTGGAGGCCGCGCTCGTTGGCGTATTCGACGGCGTAGGTCCCCCCGACGCACTCGGCGAGGCGGGCGTCGAGGTAGCCGCCGTCGCGGAACCGCTCGACGGTTATCTCGGTCCCCCCGAGGACGAGCCCCGTGACGGGGTCCGGGCGGAGGAACTCCCGGCGGGCGGCGTCGGCCACCGCCTCGAAGAACTCGGTGGTTCGCTCCCGCCGTCGGCGCTCGAACCGGTCTGCGGACTGGCCGCCCGCGCGGTGCTTCCCCGGGACGTTGCTCTCGAACGTATCGATGACCGTCACCTCGCCCCCGCCGTAGCGGCCAAGCGCCGCCCCGCCGCGCTCGACGACGACGAGTCCGTAGACGTCGTACTCGTCGGCGGCCGTCCGCAACGGGCCGAGGTCGAACTCGTCCGACCGGACGAACACCGATTCGCGGACGGGGTCGGGGAGGTCGTCGAAGACGAAGCCGGTGAGCGAGCCGTCGACGACGCCCGCGTAGACGACGAGACCGTTCTCGGGGACCGTCTCGTACGTATCGAGGACGCGGCGCGCGCGTTCGAGCGCGCCCTGTGCGGGTTTGGCGGTCGCCGCGCCGAGCCGTGACACCGTGGCCCGCTCGCGCTCGATGCGCACGCGGACGGCCGCGAGCGACTCCGTCGGCGGGACGCCGACCCACAGGAGGACGTCACCGCTGGCTCGCGCCGCATCGACGGTCGCGATGCGCTCCTGTCGGTCGGGTTCCTTCGGCATCCCCGCTAGCGTTGGGTGTGTAGACGGAAGGTCCTTGTCGCCGAGCGGTGCTATCGGTTCCCTCTCCCCACGTCTCACGGCCGCGAGAACTACCCGTTCAGCAGGTTCGATGGGAGCGGTTCGGCGTCAGCGCGCGTCCGTTCGTACTCGCGCTGGCACCACTCCACGGCGTCTTCGTCGTCGTTGATGACCACGCCGACGATGCCGCCCGCGTTGTGGACGGTGATGCCGGCGACGTCCCTGTTTTCCCCTTCCAGTATCCAGAGTGCGTAGGGGAGTTTCGCGTCGGACTCGAAGACGCGGAACGAATCGGATTCGAAGAGCGCGACGAGCTGGTCGCGCCCGTGTGCGAGCGCCCCGAGCGATTCGCGTGCCTCCCGTTCGACGATGACCTCGACGTCGAGGCCGCGGTTGACCACCTCCTCGTAGAGCATCGAGATGTAGGACGTCTTGATGACCTGTGCGAACCCGCGGAGGGTGCTGGCCTGTCGGAGCTCCGTGATGACCTGGTCGAGTGCGCTTTCGGGGGCGTGGGGTTCCGCGATGTGTATCTCGGCGTTCGTCAGGAGGACGGGGTCCAGGCGGGCGGCGTCGGAGACGGCGTTGACGATTTGTGTGGCCGTCGCGAGCGAGTCGGTGCGCTGGACGTAGTCGGTGTAGGTCTGTAACGCCAGTTTGCCACTCACCGTGGTCCGGTAGACGCTTCCCTCTCGCTCGACGAGGCCGGCCTCCGTCAACTCCGAAATCGCGCGGTCGACCGTCGAGCGCGAGACGTCGAGGACGTCGACCAGCGCCGGCTTGTGCCGTGGCTCATCGACGACTGCGGTCAACACGTCCGTCCGCTTGTCGACCGCATCGCGAACCTGGTCTCCCGTCACACTATCCGACCCCATACGAACGGGTATTGGGGAACCCACCGGAAAGATGTTTCCACTGATTCGACCGCTGGTGTTGCCCTCAGAACAGCGAGCCGAGCTGGGGGCCGACGATCTTCCGGAGGATGCTCGCCGCGAACGCGACGTTGAGCGCCGTCGCGACCCGTTCGATGTCGAATCGCTCCGAGAGGTGGTCCGTCTGGCGTTTGAGCGACAGCGTCCGGATGTTCCTATAGAGGCGCAGATAGAAGATGGTGGTGAGCAACAGCACTGCCGCCGCGAGGAAGTAGCCGAGCGCGAGCGAGACGCCGGCGGCGCCGGCGGTGAACATAGCCGCGACGGCGACGGTCCGGGCGGGACCGGCCCGCGTCGCGAACGTCCGGATACCGGCGCGGATGTCGTAGTGGGTGTCCGCCGCCTGGTGCATGAGGTGGTAGGCGAACACGTAGAGGAAGATGACGCTGCCGACGACGTACGACCGCGTCGGGAGCGTGTCCGTCAGAAGGTGCGTGAAGACCAGCACCACGAAGCCGACGTCCGTGCCCGTCGTGACGACGTGGTTGATGACGCCCCGCTCCTTGAGCCGTGGCGGATACGAGTAGCCAAAGCCCAGCAGCGCGAACGTCGCGCCCACGCCCAGATAGAGCCAGCTACCGGTGCGAAGCGAGACGTAGCCAAACAGCGTGAGCCCGGCGACCAGTTCGATGATGAGTATCGACCACGACAGCCGGCCGCCGAGCACCATGACCGAGCGCGCGACGCTCGATTTCACGGGGTTGGCGGCGTCGGCCTGCTGGTCGTGGATGGCGTCGGCCACCGACGCCTGCATCTTCACGAGGAACACCGCACACGCGTAGTAGATGGCGAGGTCGATCCGTTCGGCGAGTATCCCCGGGCCGGCCAGCGCCGCCCCGACGAGAAAATACGCGATGTTGTAACTGACCGTCGTCGGTAACCGGTTTACCTTGATGAGGGCTGTCAGTTTTCGACGATTCCACCACACCACTGCTATTGGGATAACCCTGCCCCCAAATAGGCTTGACGCCTCAGGAGTGCTGGACAGGACCGGGATGGCGGTGGTTTTCAGGACCTGATGAAATTATCGGGCTCCGAGAACACTACGGAGCGGCGGTGATGGGGGCGATACGTGAGATAAAGGGAGTGGAGTTACAACGAATAGTTGTCACCGTCGACATGATGAACGGGCTACCCGGTCTCTCGCGACGCGGTATGCAGGAGGCGACCAGTAGCTCCGCATCCGGTCGCGGCGTGTCGGGGAGCCTCGCTCCCGGGGCCGCCGCCGGGTCGTCGGTCCACGTCGACCTCGCGATGCGGTCGGCCGAGACCTTCGACGGTGGCTCGACAGGGTACGGAAACCATCCGTCCCGCGACTCCGACTCCGAAACCCTCGGTGATACCGGCAGCACGCCGTTCACCGATGCCACCCACGGCGACGTGGCACCCACCACTGTTCCCGCTGGCGACGCGATCGTCCACATCGTGACCGGCTTCGGTCGTCGCTACCACGGTCTTGGAGACGGCACCCAGGAAACACGGGCCGCCACCACCACCACCACTGGAAGCCATGTCCCATCCACCGGCATCGGCTTCCACGGCTCCAGGTCCGGTTCCACCGACGTCATCCGGCCCGTCTTCGCCAGCACCACCACCACCACCAGCGTCCCTTCGCAGGCATCCACCCCACCAGTGTCACCCTGCACACGGCACGCCGCTGCCCATCCGACGCATCCGTCGACGGCAGCGTACCTGTCCCCGGGGCGCTGAAATCCACCACACCCACCACCGACCACCACCACACGAACGCCACGCGGCTTTCGGAGTCGATGCCCAGGGGCACGAGTTGGGCACCTCTTCGCTGCTTTTTCCCGGTCCCACGCTGACACCGACTGCTCTACCTCTCGTGACGCGGGAACTCCCGGAGCACGTCCCCGTTCTCGAGCGTCGAGACGTCGTCGACCGACTCGCCGAGATACGTCATCTCCAGTCGGCCGCGCGGAATCTTGCCGGTCTGCGTCCGGGGAATCGCGCTCACGACGTGGCTGGCGCTGAGACGGAACGGGCCGCCGAGGCGCTCGGTGACGAGGTCGTTCAGCGACTCGGTCGTGACCGTCTCCGCGGGGTCGATGAGCGTGACGAACGCCACCGGGCGCTCGCCTCGCGTCTCGTCGGGGACGGCGACGACGGCCGCCTCGTCGATGTCCGGATGCTCCAGGACGACCTCCTCGATTTCGGGTGCGGTCACCCGCCGCCCGGAGACGTTCATCGTGTCGTCGGCGCGCCCGGTGACGTACCAGAAGCCGTCGTCGTCGATTTCGACCCAGTCGTTGTGGTTCCAGACGCCATCGAAGTCCTCCCAGTACTCTTCGAGATAGCGCTCGTCGCCCGCCGTCAGCCCGTTGGTCATCCCGGGTGCCGGTCCCTCGATGACGAGATAGCCTTCGTCGTTCTCCGCTCCCCCCTCGTCGTAGACGTTCGCGGCGATGCCGAGGGCGGGCCCCCAGAGCGTCCCCGGTTTGAGCGGCGTCAGCGGCGTCGGGCCGAGGATGCTCCCACAGAGTTCGGTCCCGCCGGAGACGTTGATGATGGGCGCGTACCCCCCGCCGAACTCGCCCTGGAACCACTTCCACGTCTCGCGGTCCCACGGCTCGCCCGTCGACCCGAGCACCCGGATGGTCCCGAGGTCGAATTCCTCGCGGGGCGTCTCGTTTGCCTGTCGAAGCCCCCTGGCACCGGTCGGGGAGATGCCGAGCGTCGTCACGCCGTAGCGCTCGACGAGGTCGAACATCCGCTCCGGGTCGGGGTCGGTGGGCGCGCCCCCGACCAGCAACGTCTCGGCGCCCAGTCCCGGCGCGCCCGCCAGCAGCCAGATGGGGACGACCACCCACCCGAAATCCGTCACCCACGTGAAGACGTCCTCTTCCCCGACGTCGAAGTGGTATTTCGCCTCCTTCATCCCCATCGCCAGCAACGAGGAGTGGGTGTGGATGGTCCCTTTCGGGGTGCCCGTCGTCCCCGAACTGTAGGCGATGAACGCCGTGTGGTCGGCGTCGACGACGGCCGTCTCGGCCTCGGTTCCACACCCCTCGACGAACGCCTCCCGGCTCACCTCCGTGGCGTTCTCCAGTTCGCCTTCGAGTCCGAGATGCGAATCGACGACGACCGTCTCGACGTCGGTGGGTGCGAGGCTCGCGTCCACCTTCCCGCGGAGGTCGATGGGCTCGCCGCTGCGCTGGTAGCCGTCCGCGATGAAGACCAGTTCGGCCCCACAGTCGGCGAGCCGTTCCTCGATGGCGTTCGTGCCGTACCCCGCGAACACCTGCGTCTGGACGGCTCCCACCTTGAGGCAGGCCAGCGAGACCGCCATCGCATTGGGGTAGAGCGGGCAGACAAGCCCCACGACGTCGCCCTCGCCGATGCCGTGTCTCCGGAGGGCGTTGGCCAGCACGTTCACCTCCCGCTCCATCTCGGCGTAGGTGAGCGTCTCGCGCTCGCCCCGTTCGTTCTCCCAGTGGTACATCGGCCGGTCGGGGGTCGCCGCAACCCACTGGTCGAGAATCGTCCGGGTGGCGTTGAGTCTGCCCCCGACGAACCAGTCGGCGAAGGCCGCCCCGTCGCTGGTGTCGAGCACCGTCTCGTAGGGCTCGTCCCAGACGATGCCGACGTCCTCGGCGGCCCGGTCCCAGAACCGGGCGATGTCGTCTTCGGTCTCGGGGATGAGGTCGTCGTAGTCGTCGACGCCGTACCGTCGCATGAACCGGGCGACGTTGCTCTTGGTCCGGTAGTAGCCGTGTGGTCGCCATGCGATGTCGGTCGCTGTCATGGGTTCCAGATTTCCGGGGGAACGGATATCTCTTGTCCCGCTTCCTGTCACGACGACTATTGCCGGCGCACGCAGGTCCGGTATGCAGCGCTTGACCGAATGTCACGCTCCACCACGTCGAGCGCATCGTCGTCGAGGAGTCGCGTTCGAGGTCGAGGACGAGGAGACGTCTCTCTGGGACGGGACGACGAGGCCGACTGGGAGATCGACGGCGCCGTCGTCGATGTCGACGAGGAGAGCGTCGCCGCACGCCCGATGGACGACTACTTCGTCTGTGAGGTCAGCGCGAACCGCGCGGTGAACAACGTCGGCCCGGTGCGGTGTCACTCGGTCGAGGCCGGCCGGTAGAAGAGGCGGGGTCGGACCCCGGCTGTTTCGTGTCGAACTGTTCGAGCGGGTCCGGTCGCCGCTCAGGCGTGTGTCTCCAGGCTGACGAGCTGGTCGTCGAGTTCCTCGTCGACGCGCACGACGTCGGTGTCGTGGACGCTCGGGACGTACTTTCCGGGGATGCGCCGCGGCCGGCGTGCGCGCCGACGCATCACGGACCAGCCGAGGTCGCGCAGTTTCGTTCGCTGTTCGCGTGTGAGTTCACTCAACGAGTCGTCACTCCGATACCAGAACGTACTGCTTCGCCCGGTAAAGGCTCGACTCCTACATACGACAGTCCCCGGATTAGCGCATCTCCGAGAGGGCGACGAACGATCCCTCGCCCGCGGTTATCCAGCGGGACATGAGCGCCACGCGGTCGGCGTCGTTCGGGTAGAGCGTACACTCGACACCGCCGTCCTGCTGTTCGACGACGGCGCGGACGTCGACCTGCCGGTCGGCGCCTTCCTCGCCCGGTTCGTGTCGTCCGGACCGCTCCGCGTAGCTCATACTCTCCCTAGAACGTGAGATGTCCTAAAACTTCTCCTTCTATTCTATGTTTGTACTCTCATGAACAACATCGGTGGCCGAATGATTCGATAATGTCTGAATTTCTGTTCGATGCTGCTGGCGGCGCTACGCGCGGCTCACGGGGGTTTCCAGTGCGGTCGCTCGCCGGTGGCCGAACGAGAATCGGGAGAGGGCCGCTCACCGGAGGGTGGTCGTCACGCCGGCGTAGCCACAGGCGTCGCAGGCGACCGTTGAGTGGTCGCCGAGCGTGTATTCGACGATGGTCGCGCCACAGCGCGGGCAGGGGTCGCCGGCCTTGACGGCAGGGACGACCCCGCCGACCACGAGTTCGACGCCCAGCGCTTCGTCCGCCAGCGAGTCGTCGATGGTCGCACCCCAGATGATGTGGGCGTCCGTGGCCACCTGCTCGCGCACGGCGTCGACGACGGCGCCGGCGGTCGTGACGCTCAGCGCCGGCCCGCAGATGATGTGGACGAGGACGGTCGGCGCGCCCCGCAGCCCGAAGCCACGCGGCGCCCGCTCGATGGTCCGCTCGACGACCGCGCTCGGGTCGGCGCTCTCCTCGGCGTGGCCGCGCGCGAGCAGCGCGAGGTCCCCCGCCGCGAGCACGGTGTGGACGTCCGCGAGGTCGAGGTTGACGACGCCGACGCGCTCGACCAGCCCCAGCAGCAACTGGAGTGCGGCGAGCAACCCCGCGGCCGCCGGCGTGTGGTCGCCGTCGGGGCTCGCGGGCACGAGCAACACGGCGTCGGCGGCATCCCTGAGGTCGTTCAACGCGCGCCACTCGGCCCGCCCCGCCCCGGATTCGGGGACGGCCGCGAGGGCGATGCCCGTCACCCCGTCTTCGCGTGCGCGCGAGAGAAGTGACTCCGCCAGCTCCGTCGCGGTGCCGAGTTCGACGGCGACCAGCGCGCTCGCGGCACCGTCGAGGGTGCCGGCCACGTCGTCGTCGGGTTCCGCGTCCACGTCCGACTCTCCGGCTTCCTCGTCGTCCGACGGCGCGACGAGCGTCCGCGTCTCGGGGTCGGCCGGCGTCTCCGCGGGTTCCAGTTCCTCGACGGCGGCACGGCCAGCCGGCCCACACCCCAGGACTGCGATGGCGTCGCCGAGCGCGTCGACGGCCGCCCGGAGGTCCGCGTCCGTCGTCCCCCCGTTCCCCTCCTGTCCCTGCATCTTGCCTACCTCTGGCACCGGTGGGACTTAACGAGCAGGGACCGTCGTGTCACTTCCGACACTCGTTCGGCTGGCCAACTTATTTCTCCCCGTTCCCGCATTCGGTTGGTATGCAGACACGGACACACACCGTGACCGGCGCGGGCGGCGTCGACCTCTGTGTCGACGAGACCGGCAACGAGAACGGCCGCCCAATCCTGTTCGTCCACGGGTGGGCGCAGTCGCGCCGCTCGTGGCGCAAGCAACTCGACTCGGACCTCGCCTCCGAGTATCGACTCGTCGCGCTCGACAACCGCGGCCACGGCGACTCCGGGAAACCGCGTGGGGCCTACGACGACCCCGAACACTGGGCGGGTGACCTGCAAGCGGTCATCGACGAACTGGCACTCGACCAGCCAGTGCTGGTCGCGTGGTCCTACGGCGGGCTCATCGTCTCGGATTACCTCTCCGTCGAGGGCGACGACGACATCGCTGGCGTGAACCTCGTCGGGGCCATCAGCGAGAAGGGCACCGACGACGCCGCGCGCTTTGGCGGCGAGGAGTTCGTCGCGCTCGCGGACGACCTGTTCTCGACCGACGCCGAGACCAGCACGGAGGCGCTCTCGGCGTTTCTCGACATCTGCGTCGCCGACCCGCTCCCGGCAGACGAGAAGTACTTCATGCTGGGGTTCAACGCCGCCTGCCCGCCGCGGGTGCGCCAGGCCCTCCAGGAGCGCAGCGCCGTCCACGAGGAAACCCTTCGCAACCTCGACGTGCCCGTCCTCGTCACCCACGGCGAGGAGGACCAGGTCGTCCTGCCGGGGGCCGGCGAGAAGAACGCCTCGCTGGTCCCCGACGCGGAGCTGTCGCGCTACGCCGACGTGGGCCACTCGCCGTTCTGGGAGGCCCCCGAGCGGTTCAACGAGGAACTCCGCGCGTTCGTCGAGCGCTGCTAGGCGCGCCAACCGTTATTACCGGGTTCGCCGAATGGAACGTGTGGAATACACGACACTCGGCGACACGGGCCTCGAGGTGAGCCGCATCTGTCTCGGTTGTATGAGTTTCGGGTCGAGCGACTGGCGCGAGTGGGTCCTC
>CAYYRO010000080.1:0-9783 GCA_964474075.1 uncultured Methylophaga sp. | reverse complement strand
CGGGGTGGTCGCCCGCCTCGCGGACGTACTCGTCGTATCTGTCGTACATCGGTCGGAGTTCGTCGATGGCCTCCAGCCAGACGGGAAACCACGCGTCGCCGAGTCTGGCGGCGCGCTTGAGTGCGGCGTCGACGCCGCCACCGACCCACACCGGTGGGTGGGGGTCCTGTATCGGGTCGGGCGAGAGCTCGAACCCCTCGAAGGAGGCCCACTCGCCGTCGTAGTTCTCGCCCGCCCAGAGCGCCTGCATGGCTCGGAGGTGGTCGGTCATCCGCGGGCCGCGGCTGTCGAAGTCGTAGCCGAGATTCTCCATCTCGTCCTCGCGCCACCCCGCGCCGACGCCGAGTCGGAAGCGCCCCTGTGATATCTGGTCGAGCAGGTTGGCCTCGCCCGCCAGCCTGACGGGGTTGGTCTGGGGCAGGAGGGTGACGCTCGTCCCGAGTTCTATCTCGTCGGTTCGGGTCGCAAACCCCGCCAGCGCGATGTGGGAGGTGGGCCAGAGCAGGTCCCAACCGTGGTGTTCTGCGACCCACGCCGAATCGAATCCCAGCGATTCGGCGTAGGTGACCTCCTCGAGTGCGTCCTGATACCGGCCGTCTCCCTCGCTCGGTCGGAATCCGACTTTCATACTGCCGTCGCGCGCCGCGCCCCCCTAAATCTGCCGGGGGGACGCCGGACAGACTTATCTATGCCCCCGCAGATGGGGCCTCCATGTCCGGACGAGTCGACGGTGACACCGCCATCGTCACCGGCGCGGCGCGTGGCATCGGCAAGGCAATCGCACGCAAACTCGGCGAGGAGGGCGCGAACCTCGTCATCGCCGACGTGCTGGAGGGGCAAGCGGAGGAGACCGTCGAGGAACTCACCGCCGACGGCCTCGCCGTGGAGGCCGTCTCCTGTGACGTGACCGACCGCGAGGACACCGACCGTCTCGCCCGGCGCACCGAGAAACTGTTCGGTGGCGCCGACATCCTCGTCAACAACGCGGGCGTCGGCTCGCATGGCTCCTTCGAGGAGATGACCACCGAGGAGTGGGACCAGGTCCTCGACGTCAATCTCAACGGCCCGTTCAACTGCTGTCACTCCGTGGTCCCGGGGATGATAGAGCGGGGCTACGGCCGCATCGTCAACATCTCCTCGATGGCCGGGCGCAACATCTCCTACCACGGCGCCGCCAACTACACCGCTTCCAAGTGGGGGCTCATCGGCTTCACCAAGCACCTCGCGTGGGACCTCGGGGAGTTCGGCATCACCGTCAACGCCGTCTGTCCCGGGTCGACCCAAACTGACATGACCGAATCGAGCACCTCCGAGGAGGAGCGAGCAGAGACCGCTCGCAAGATACCGCTGGACCGCTGGGCGACTCCCGAGGACCAGGCAGAGGGAGTCCTCTACTTCGCCGCGGAGTCGGGCGATTACACGACTGGTACTGTTCTCGAAATCGACGGCGGGAAGCAACTGGGTGTCAGGAACGAGGTATAGCGAGGCCGAACGCAGTGAGGCCTCGAAGAAAGCGAGCAGTAGCGAGGCGCGAGCGAAGCGATCGCCTCGAAACGCGAACGGCGGCGAAGACCCCGTGAGCGCCCCCACGAATGGGCGCGCGCTGTCGCGCTCGTCTATGAGCGCGACAGCAGTCGTGCGAGGGATGAACGAGCGTAGCGAGTGAATCGGCTGGGGAGGCATGTGGTGCGGTCGGGCGGGAATGAAAGGGGTTTCGAGGTGGTCGCTTCGACGTACCAATCGGTGGGGGCTTTCGAAATAGTTGATTCGCCCAATCCGATGGGTCACTTCGTGCCGCCACCCCGGAGTTCCGTTTGACTATCTAGACGATGGCGACCATGACCCCGAACCCCGTCGCCACCAGCACGACGAGCTGTCACGAGATGGGCTGTGCTCCTTCCAGTACGATGCGCCCGAGACCGGGCGGTATCTCACTCGACACGCTGGGAGGGGGTACGCCACCGCCGGTAAAAAAGAGTGGAAACCGGTCACCTTGGATAGACGTCGGTGCGTTCAGAGGTTCTCCAGCTTCCAGCCGAGGAAGGGTTCCTCGACCTCGACGTCGAGGGCGTCCATCGCCCGGGCGATGGTGAGGTACATCCCGACGAGCATGTTGACGGCGACGATTTCGTCGGTGTCGTAGTGGACGGCCATGGCGTCGTGGAGGCCGCGGTCGACCTCGCCCTCGACGACGCCGGCGGTGTACTCCATCAGCGCGCGCTCCTCGATGTCGAAGTCTTCCAGGTCGGCCTCGCCGATGGCTTTGATCTCCTCTCTGGAGAGGCCCTCGCTGAGGCCGATACGGACGTGCTGGTGCCACTCGTAGTGTGAGCCGGTTGTGCGCGCGACGGTGAGGACGGCGAGTTCACGCTCGCGCATGCTCATGCCGGCCTGCTCCCAGAGGACCCCGCCCATCTGGCGGAACTCGTCGAGGGCGCCGGGGACGTGTCCGAGCGCGCGGTAGACGTTGCGCTCGTCGCTGGCCATGATGTCCCGTACCTCCGGTGCGAGTTCGTCGCGGGTGCGAAACGAGGAGAGCAGTTCCTGTTCTTCGTATTCGTCGGGTAGCTCGTCGTAGTCGAGCAGCGGGATGCGTGCCATGACAGCGCCCTCGCAGGGGAGGGTGGTAAGCGTTTACACCGGGACTACGGCACAGAGTTAAGCCCCCGGCCCTCCGCGAAAGACCATGGAGTTTGGTCTCTTCGTGGTCACCCAGTACGAGATGGACCGCGCGATGGACGGCATCGCCGACGAACTCATCACCCAGACGGAACTCGCACGCGACCTCGGATTCTCGTCGATACAGGTCGGCGAACACCACGTGACCGACGAGCACCAGTACCTGCTGAACGAACCCGTCATCGCCCACGTCGCCGAACACGTCGGCGATATGGGGCTCGCGACGGGGATGTGTCTGCTCCCCTACCACAACCCCGTCAGAGTCGCCGAGTACGGCGCGACGATGGACGTGCTCACGGGCGGGCAGTTCACGCTCGGCGTCGCGCTTGGCTACCGCCAGCAGGAGTTCGACGTCTTCGGCGTCGAGCGCTCGGACGCGCTCGGCCGGCTCGTCGAGGGCGTCGAGATAATCAAACGCCTCTGGACCGAGGAATCGGTCACCTACGACGGCGACCACTTCCAACTCGACGAGGTATCTGTGAACCCGAAACCCATCCAGGAGCCACGGCCCGACGTCGTCGTTGGCGCGAGCAACGAATCGAGCGTCCGGCGGGCCGCACGCATCGCCGACGGCTGGCTCGGCGCACACGTTCCGTTCGGGCAGGCCACCGACCAGGCCGGGGCCTTCCGCGACGAGCGCGAGAAGGAGGGCGCCGACGAGGGATTCGTAGGCATCGCACGCGAGGTGTTCGTCGCCGACACCACGGAGAAAGCGGAGGCGGCGGTCAAAGACCACCTGATGGGCAAATACGAGTCGTATTCGGAGTGGGGACAGGACGACGTCATCGAGGGCGACGACTTCGGCTCGCCGTGGGAGAAGCTCAAACACGAGCGATTCCTCGTCGGCACGCCCGCGGAAGTGTGCGAAGAACTCGAACGCTACGAGGCCTCACTCGACCCGGACATGCTCGTGGTCCGCACGCAGTATCCGGGGATGGAGTTCGAGGACGTGCACCGCTCTATCGAGTTGCTGGGCGAGGAAGTGCTGCCGGAAGTAAGAGAGAAGAGTTAGTCTTCGCCGATGGAGACGCGGGGGTCGATGACCCCGTACGCGATGTCGACGGTGAAGTTCGCGACGATGACGAACGCCGCCACCAGGAAGAACACGAACTGGACCACCGGGAAGTCACGCGAGAGGACGCCCTGGACCAGCGTGTAACCGATGCCGGGCCAGTTGAACACCACCTCGATGATGACCAGGCCACCGATGGCGCGGGTCATCGAGACGGGGTAGAGCGTGATGACCGGGAGGCTCGCGTTCTTGATGAGGTGGCGAAGCCGGTTGACGCCGGGGAGCCCGGTCATGCGGTGGTAGTAGAAGAAGTCCTGACCCATGACCTCCACGATGTTGGTCCGCATGATGAGCGCCGGCAGGTAGATGTACCGGAACAGGATGGCGGTGAAAGGCAGGATGTAGTGCATCAGGAAGTCCGCGGTGAGGTAGGGTCGCCACCACGCGAACTCGGTGCCCTGGAACTGCCCGGAGAAGCCGAACATGCCGGAGGTGGGGAACCAGCCGAACCAGTTGGCGAAGACGATGATGAGCAGGATGGCCGTGAAGAAGCTGGGGAACGACCCCGAGAGGATGATGGGGACGAGCCCGTACTTCTCCAGCTTGCTACCCCGCTTGCTGCCCAGCACGCCCCCGATGAGCGAGCCGAGCACGTAGGCGATGGTGATGGCGGGAGCGACGAGGATGAAGGAGTTGAAGATCTTCATCTTGACGAACTCCCAGACGGGCTTGCGGAACTGCAGCGAGGTCCCGACGTCACCCGTCGCGAAGTTCATCATGTATCGCATGTACTGGATGTGCAGTGGGTCGTCGAGTCCCCAGTTATCCCTGAAGGCCTTGATGGTCTCCTCGGAGGCGCCACGATACATCATGATGTCCGTGAAATCCCCCGGCAGGAGCCGGAAGAAAAAGAACAGGAACGTCAGGACGATGAACAGCAGGACGAACGTCTGGATGACGCGCATCCCGAAGTAGCGTGCGCGGCTCATTTGTCCATCCCCCCGTCGGTGGCAGCCTCACCCGAGACGTGTTCACCCGCCATCTCCTCGGCTGCGCCGGACGCCATGAACTCCTCGTGGTCGTAGTAGAGGTGACACGCCGCGCGCCACTCCTTGTTCGTGAAATCGACGTCGAGTGCGTCGACGTCGGCCTCGTCGGTCACGTCGACGAACGCCGGCGTCTCCTTGCAGATGTCCATCGCATCCGGACACCGTTCCGCGAACCGGCACCCCTCACCGAGGTTGATGGGTTCCTGTGCGGCCCCTTCGAGCTTGGTCCGCTCGCGCTCGTGGTGGGGGTCCGGAATCGGAACCGCCTCGATGAGCGCCTGCGAGTAGGGATGTTTCGGCGCGTTGAGGATGGCCTTCGTGGGCGCCGATTCGACGATGCGGCCCAGATACATCACGTTGATGGACTGGCAGATGTACGACACCGTCGACAGGTCGTGTGAGATGTACAGCATCGAGACGCCGAGGTCGTCGATGAGTTCCGACAGCAGGTTCAGCAGCGAGGCCTGCGTCGAGACGTCGAGCATCGACGTCGGCTCGTCGGCGAGGATGAGGTCGGGTTCGACGATGAGTGCTCGCGCGATGGAGACGCGCTGTTTCTCCCCGCCCGACAGCTGTCGGGGGAAGCGTTCGAGGTACTGTTCGGGCGGGTTGAGTTCGACTCGTTCGAGCACCTCGCGGACGCGCCGGTCGTGGTCGCCCATGTTGTGGATCTTGAGGGGCTCCGTGAGCGCCTCGCGGATGGTCATCTTCGGGTCCAGCGAGTTGAACGGGTCCTGGAAGATGATCTGGACGTTGCTGCGGAACTCCTTCCAGTCCGCCCGGCCGTACTCCGAGATGGGCTCGCCCTTGAACAGGATCTCCCCGTCGGTGGGGTCGTAGAGCCCCATCAGCGTCATCAGCAGCGTGGTCTTGCCACAGCCGGATTCACCGATGATGCCCTGCGATTCGTTCTCGTGAAGCGTGAACGAGACGTCGTCGACTGCCTGGACCTTGTCGGTGTCGCGGCTGAGTAGTGTGTCCAGCAGGTTCGTCTGCTGGCTGAAATACTTCTTCAGATTGCGGACTTCGAGTACTGGTTCGCTTTCCATTAGTCGTCACCTCCTGCGGGGGCGCCGGTACCGAGGCCTGTCCCCCCCTGTTCTTTATCCGCGCGGTACATCTCGAGGACCTCGTCTTTACGGATGCAGCCGACCATGTGGTCGGGTTCGCCCTCGACCTCTTCGAGGGGTGGGGCGCCCTCCTTGCACTCCTCGACCGCCCACGGACAGCGGTCGGCGAAGGTGCAGTAGTCGACCTCGCCCATGTTCTGGGGCGGGGAGCCCTCGATAATCTCCAGTTCCCGGTCGGGGTAACGCACGTCCGGGAACGCCTCCTGGAGCAGGATGGAGTAGGGGTGGCGGGGGTCGTCGAAGACCTCCATCACCGTCCCCTCCTCCGCGACCTGGCCGGCGTGCATGACAGCCATCCGGTCGCAGGATTCGAACACGAGGCTGATGTCGTGGGTGATCATCATCATCCCCGTGTCGGTGTCCTCCTTGATCTTGTCGAGATATTTGAACACCTGGTCCTGCATGATGACGTCGAGGGCCGTCGTCGGCTCGTCTGCCACGATGAGGTCGGGTTCGAGAAACAGCGCGAGCGCGATGAGCGCACGCTGTTGCATCCCACCGGAGAACTGGTGGGGGTAGTCCGTCGCCCGCGAGGGCGGCAGGCCGACGACGTCGAACATCTCCTTGAGCTTCTGGACGGCTTCCTCTTTGGTGAGGTCGGTGTGGACGTGGGCGATTTCGGTCGCCTGCTCGCTGATGCGCTGGAGGGGCTCCAGACTGCTCATCGAGCCCTGGGGAATCCAGGCGATCTCCTTCCAGCGGATCTCCTCGTTTCGCTTCTCGTCGGAGAAGTCCTGAATCTCCTCGCCTTTGTACTTGATTTTCCCCGACTCGACGCGGCCGTTCTCGTCGAGGCCGCCCATGACCGCCTTGACGATGGTGGATTTCCCGCAGCCGGATTCGCCGACCAGTCCGAAGTACTCACCCTGGTCGATGGTGAACGATGCATCCGAGACTGCCGTGAGGTAGCCGTCGGCGGTGCGGTACTGTATCGTGAGGTCTTCGACCTCGAGCAGTGGGACGTTTTCACTCATAGATTTACCCTGCCTGTGCGAAGGCTTCTTCGTCGCCGCCTCCGGCGATGTTCTCGTAGCTCCGGCCGAACATGAACGTCGAGAGGACGGTGAACGCGATCATGAGACCCGGCGGAATCGACCACCACCACGCGCTCGACATGAACCCGGAGTTGTAGGCGTTCCGGACCATGATACCCCAGGAGGGGATGAACGGACTGGAGACCCCGATGAACGCCAGCGACGCCTGGAGGAGGATGGTGTAGCCGATACCCAGCGAGAAGAACAGCACGGCCATCGACGCCACGTTGGGGAGGATGTGCTTGACGACGATGCGCAGCGGGCTCGCGCCCGTCGCGCGTGCGGCGAGCACGAACGGCCGCTCCTTAATCTGGAGCACCTGTGACCGCAGCACACGTGCGTTCCCCCGCCAGAGCAAGAGCCCGATGACGACGATGGATGGGATGAACCCGACGCCCAGCAGCGCGATGAGCACGATGGCGAAGGGGATCAGCGGGACGCCGTAGACGACGTCGGTCAGCCGCATGAGCAGGTCGTCGACGCGCCCGCCGGCGTAGCCCGCGGTGACGCCGATGAGCATCCCGATGCCGATGATCATCGACCCGCCGAGCAGGCCGGTGATGACCGTCGGCCGGGCACCGTACAGGATGCGCGAGAGCACGTCCTGCCCGGAGTCGGTAGTTCCCAGCGGGTGTGCCATCGAGGGCGCCTGCGTCCGGAGCAGCTCCCCGTTGACGTACAGCGATTTGTCGTATTCGTAGGGAGCGATCATCGGCCCGATGAGGCCGAGCACGAGCACGAACAGGAGGAAACTGAAGTAGACCAGCGTGGTCCGGTCTTCGAGCATCAGGCTGAGCCCGCCCGTCACGTTCCGCACAACGTAGTTGTCACGGACCCCCTCGATTCGTCCTCGTATGCTCCCCACTGGCGATGTGGGTGCGTCTGATGCCATGGTAACAGGGTACAGTTCCCGTCGCAGTAAATAAGGCTTCGGTATGAAATCTCGCCCCGCCGGGTGGAAAACCGGTCGCTTGCGCCCGGTTATTTTAAATAGATAAAACGTTCCTGCGGGATTCAGGCCCCCTGCCGCCGATACGGCGGAACCTCTTTGTGAGTGGGGCGTGTCCCCCACCATCATGGCTTCCACGCAGAAGGCGGTCCAGGACACCGTCCCGACAGCGGAACTCGCATCGTTCATCGCCGACATGGAATTCGACGACATTCCCGAGGAGGGCGTCCGTCTCGCCGAGCGGTGTTTCGTCGACACCGTGGCCGTGACGCTCCCGGGCGCGATGGAGGGTGCGGGCGCCACCGCGGCACGGACCACGAAGACGGCCGGCACCGCGGGACCCGCACGCCTGTTCTGTCACGACAGCGACGCCACCCTCCCCGACGCGGCGTTCGTCAACGCCACCGCGGGTCACGGCCTCGACTTCGACGACGTGGGCGACGGGATGAGCGGTCACCCCTCCGTGACGATGGTCGCACCCATCCTCGCGCTGGGCGAAGCCGAGAACGCCTCCGGTGAGGAGATGCTGGCGGCGTTCGTCGCGGGCTTCGAGACCCAGTGTTACGTCGCCGGGCCCATCCTCCCCGAGCACTACGAGGCCGGCTGGCACGCCACCGCGACGTTCGGGACGTTCGGCGCGGCCGCCGCCATCGCACACCTGCTCGGCGCCGACGAGGAGCAGACCCGCAACGCGCTCAACATCGCCGCCTCGATGCCGGCCGGCCTGAAGCGCAACTTCGGGACGATGACGAAACCGATGCACGCTGGGAACGCCGCCCGCTCGGGCGTCACCGCCGCGCTGCTCGCCGTCGAGGAGTTCACGGCCGACCCCAACGCCATCGGAGGCGACCGCGGGTTCTACGACCTCTACGGTCAGACCGAACCTGACTTCGACGAACTGTTCGAACTCGGCGAGCGCTGGGCCATCGTTGAGGACGGCGTCAACATCAAGAAGTTCCCGTGCTGTTATTTCACCCACTCCAGCATCGAGGCCGCCGCGCGACTGGCCGAGGAACACGACATCCGCGCCGCCGACGTCGAGTCCATCCACGTGGTCTCCTCGCGCGGGGCCAAGGACACGCTCAACCACGAGCAGGCCGACACCGGCCTCCAGGGTAAGTTCTCGATGCATTACACGGTCGGGAGCGCCATCGCGCGCGACCGGGTCGGTCTCTCGGCGTTCGACGACGAGAACGTCGACCATCCCGACGTGCAGGCAGTCTCGGAGAAGGTCACTTTCGAGGCCGACGAGAGCCTCCCCTACGGCTCCCACAGGACGACCGTTACCATCGAGACTACCGACGGCGGGCGCCACGAACTCACGCTCGAAGAGCCGCCGGGGACCCACGACGACCCGCTCTCGGAAGCGGAACTCGAAGAGAAGTTCGAGATGTGTGCCGCGCGTGCCCTCGACGACGACGCCGCAGCGAACCTGTACGCCGAACTGAACGACCTTCGGGCTGTCGAGGACGCCGCCGACCTCGTCGCGGACCTGTAATCTAATTCACCTTTCTCGCCGGGGGAGTTCGACCACACGCCTCCCTGGGGCGCCGTTTTTGACCCGACGCAGGAGGCTGGGACCACATCGCAAAGCTATAAGGTTCCGTACTCGTGGATACTGGCTATGCGTGTACGCCGCAGCGAACTGACTACTCCCGGTAGTAGCCGCAAGATGATGGAGAAGGCCGCCGAAAGCGACGCCGACGAGGTCATGCTCGACCTCGAGGACGCAGTCGCTCCCGGCGAGAAGAAGGAAGCGCGGGGCAAGATCGTCGACGCCGTCCACGAACTCGACTGGAGCGGCAAGACGGTCGCCGTCCGCATCAACGACCTGGAGACGCCCAACGCCTACGGTGACCTCGTCGAGGTCGTCGAGGGTGCCGGCGAGGAGATCGACGTCATCATCATCCCCAAAATCAAGGACGCTGAC
>CAYYRO010000079.1:1448-9861 GCA_964474075.1 uncultured Methylophaga sp. | reverse complement strand
TAGACTAAGGTTAAAACCGCAGCATCGTTTGATTTAGCGTGATTTAAGCAGCATCGGCAGTCATGCCAACCGCTCAGCCAATCTGGAATTTCTTAGGATATTTTTTCTATGTCGGCACGCTATATAAATCGTGCGCAATAAAAAAGGCGCAGGATTCATGATCCTGCGCCTTTTAAAGGGTTGCTCGGTATTATTAAGCCAACTCGACCTGCACCAGATTATCAGTAAAGGTCGGCGCATTGCCCATATCCACCAGCTCAGCTGAACTCACGCAATTCACGGTGCCTTTATTTAACTGCCGCCAGTAACCTAACGTCGCTACCACGAGACCCGAATTAACGTCATCGGTAATTTGCGCGACCCCTTCAAAGGCACCACGGTCATTAAATACCCGCACCATGTCGCCATTTTGCACATTACGCATATCGGCATCACGGGCATTGATTAATACGAACTGTTCACCCTGGACTTTAAGTTTAGTGTCCATATTGGCGTAGCTGGAATTAATAAAGCCATGACTTTTTGGCGAAATAATATTCAGCGGATAACGTTCGGCTAACTTCGGATTAGTCTGGGGTGTTTCTCTTGATGCCACATAATCCGGCAGACTATCGAGCGCCTCACCCGGCTGAAAGCCTTCATACATTTGCCGGAAAGGACCTGCGACAAAGTTGGTTGCCCCTTCCACCTGAAAATGGCATTTGCCGGTAGGTGTCGGGAAATTACCGTTTTTGTGTGGTGCCCTGTCATCACGGGTACCGACATTGAGGCGTGCATAGCCATGCTGGCGCAAATATTCCAGATCGATGCCGTCACAGGCCGGCGCATTCCAGTCAACATAGTTTTCCAGACATTCACTGTCTGACCATTTGAAATTATCTTCGGTAAAGCCCATCCGTGCCGCCAGACGGCGGAAGATTTCCTGATTCGGGATCGCTTCGCCTGGGGCTTCAGCACATTTTTCGTTATAGGTCAGATACAAATGGCCCCACGACAAAATCATATCTTCATGCTCAGCGCCCATCGTGGCCGGCAAAACAATATCGGCGTATGACGCGGTATCTGACAAGAAATGCTCAGCCGACACCAAAAATAAATCTTCACGCATCAGGCCTTCAACAATTTTGTCGGTTTCGGCAGCCTGAGTGACCGGATTGGCATTCCAGCACATCATGGATTTGATCGGTACTTTCAAATCCATTTCACCGTTCAGAGCCCGGCCGATTTGAATGGCGTTAACTACTTGCGTGCCTTCCGGGATCAGATCCGGCCGGCAAATCACATCAAATTTATAAGGATGTTCCCACACCGGAAATTGCAGTGCACCGCCGCCAACATGGCGCCAGGCACCGGTCAAAGCCGGCAAACAGGTAATCGCACGAATCGCCTGTCCACCGCCATAATTACGTTCTAACGCAACGCCGAGACGAATCGCTGCGGGTTGGCTAGTGGCAAATTCCATTGCAAATTTACGAATATCTTCCGCCGGAATACCGGTGATTTCTGCAGCCCATTCCGGGGTGCGGGTTTTTACGCGTTCAGCGAGTGCGTCATAACCTTCGGTGTAATTTTCGATGTAATCGGTATCGTGCAGCCCTTGCTCGATAATGGTGTGCATCATCGCCATCGCCAATGCACCGTCAGTACCTGGACGTGGCGCAATATGCCAGTCTGCTTCTTTGGCAGTACGTGATTTATACGGATCGATGACCACCACTTTGGCACCACGTTTTTGTGCTTCTTTAACAATATGCCAGTGATGGAGATTGGTGCTGACGGAATTACAGCCCCAAATCACGATGTATTTCGAGTGGATAAAACTTTCCGGATCCACGCCGGCAGTCGGACCAACGGTCAATAACCAGGCCGTACAAGATCCCTCACCACAAAACGTCCGTTCACAAACCGTCGCACCCAGCTTATTAAAAAAAGCATCGGCGCCATTCAGGCCATGGACTAAACCCTGATTGCCTAAATAGCTGTAAGGAATAATCGCCTGCGGGCCATGCTCTTCGATAATGGCTTGCCAACGTGAGGTGATTTCATCCAGTGCTTCATCCCAGCTAATCCGCTCAAATTGACCGCTGCCTTTGGGGCCAACTCGACGCATCGGATGTAATAAACGATCGGGATGGTAATGACGTTGTTCGTAATCTTTCAATTTGACGCAGAGACCGCCGCGGGTCATTGGATGCTGTGCATTGCCTTTGACACTGATTAATTTACCGTTTTCAACTTCGTAAACCATCGAACAGGTATCAGGGCAATCATGGGGGCAGCCGCCATGGTGGGTCGTTTTTAGTACACTGGCCATTTCTCTCTCCTGTGATTTTTAATACTTTATTATTATTAATCTGACTATACACCAGCCCAAGACGGGAAATTTGCCTTAAATAACTTCAATTTTCAGCATCATCAGATTCAGCTAATCCCAGTAATCGGCGAATGTCCGGCAAGGCTTTTTGTACAGCGCTCTCGCCGGCTTCAATTGCTTCACTGGCACGATAAAATTCCAGCAAGCCAATATTTGCCAGTCTCGGTTGCAATAAAATTTCCGGTGGGTCGCCGGCCATCCGACTTCGCGTAATACGGTCTTGCGTGATGTTGATTGACGCGGCGATAGCATCAAAAAAATCAGGTGCATCATCATCTTCATTGTCGCCGTTAAATAAATTACCGGTGTAATTGCTGACAAAATCAGTAATACGGTTGGCAAGAGTAGGATTTTCAATATCACTATCCGGCAAAGACGTCTGCAAATGTTTGCCCAGAATATCGCCATTCAAATTCACGGCAATAACTATATCGGCACCTAATGCCCTGCACACGGATACCGGCACCGGATTAACCAAGCCACCATCAATCAACCAGCGATCTTTTTGTTTAATCGCTGGAAACAAGCCCGGTAATGAAATCGATGACCAGACCGCTTCCAGCACATTACCTTCGGTATTCCATACTTCGCGACCAGAGTGTAAATGGGTTGCAACCGTGGCATAGGCTGCCGGTAAATCAGCAATCTGCAAATCTTCTGCGGCCACAAATTCGGTTAAAAATTTTTGAAAACGCGCTTTATTCACAAGGCCGTTAGAGGTAGCTGGCAATTTAAAAAACCGGGCTGTTTCAAGCCGGGTCAAATCGGCTAACCAGCTTTCCAATTGCTTCATATGTCCTGATAAATAAGCGGCACCAACCAGTGCGCCAATCGAAGTACCGACGACAATATCGGCCTTGATGCCAGCTTTTTGGAGTGCATTTAAAACACCAACATGCGCCCAACCTCGTGCAGCACCACTCCCTAAAGCCAGACCCACTTTTAATGCTGATTGCATAGACACCCCTGTGAACTGAATAATTTCAGTTTACCGGCGGATAAAGCCGCTGACTACCGGCTTTGTCATCTACTTAGCATTTTAATTAAAGTTATTTAAAATCAGTCCGCTACAGAATTACATAGGCTTTTTTCGGGTAGCGAGTATGATTGAAATACCGCGCGTATACACACATAGTTACACTTATTCACCGCCGAACAGCAGCGTGCGTCAGCCAGAAGCATTAACAACTGACAGCCCCTGGGTGGTTAATGAAGATCGGCGTAGACGGCGTGATCGTCGCAAGAAAAATCAAAAACCGTTGATTGAGCGTCGTGTTGCTGCCGAGCGGCGTGGCCCCAATTTTGAGGCTGAGGCTTAGAATTTTATTTGTCACTCTTCTCCGGTGCTGCTGGTGATGCTTTTTGTGTGCCGTACGTCAGAGATAAGCGCTCAATAATCCCTACTAATAAACTTTAACCAGCTTACCGCCGGGCTTTAATCCCAGCCGGCCGGTTTTTACTGCCTGTCGTCTGATGCCAATAGCGGGGGCGATATAAAACATATCACCATTCTGACCAAGCAATTGCTGTCGTATGCCGACCGCTTTAGCAATATTGGCATTGGCTTTCATATGCAACATTTCGCCATGTACCGGAATCGCACAATCCGGTTGCACCCATTGATACATGGCTTTCAACTCTTCCGCCGCCGGATGCCCTGAAGCGTGGATCGGCAATGCGCTGTTGTTTTCATCAATGACATCGATCTGCATGGCTTTGAGGCGTTCAATCAGGGCTTCAATCGCATCTTCATTGCCCGGGATCACTTTTGAGCTGAAAATAACCGTATCGCCGGGTTCTAACTGCAAATCCCGAAAGCTATTTAAACTCAGACGATTGAGTGCTGTACGCGGCTCACCCTGACTACCGGTGGCGATCAATAACACGGTGTGTTTTGGTAAGTAAGAAAGGTGTGCCGGATCAACCAGTGTTTCGGCACCATTCCAAAAGCCGGTGGCTTTGGCAGCCGATAAGGTATTCAGCAAAGAGCGGCCTAATAAACCAATATGACGGCTGGTTTGCTGGGCAATATTGGCCAGCGTGTGCAGACGGGCAATATTACTGCCGAAACAAGTCACCACGACCCGGCCTTTGGCTTGTTCAATATGTTTGAGCAAGCCTTTATGCAAACTCGCCTCAGTCGCTGACCAGCCCTGCACATTGGCATTGGTCGAATCACAGACCATGGCATTCACTTCATCTTTGGCCAGATCCTGAAAGTCTGTGGCGTTGTATGGCAAACCCAGCACCGGTGCTTTATCAAGCTTCCAGTCAGCGGTATGAAAAACCTTACCCGCAGGGGTGGTGATTAATAAAGCAAATGGCTCAGGAATAGAGTGCGTCAAACGTAACCAGCGTAACTCAAAAACACCAATCTGCCGTTTTTCAGAGGGATCAACAATAATCAGCGGCACTTGATCAAGCAGGTTGGCTTCAGCCAATTTGCGACGCAAAATTTCGGCGGTAAATGCCGTGGTATAAACAGGACATTTTAACTGTGGCCACAAATACGCCACCGCCCCGACATGATCTTCATGGGCGTGTGTGATGACCAAACCATCTAATAATTGATAACGTTCAGTAATAAACTGTGGATCAGCCATTTGCACGTGGGCACGTGCCGCTGTGGGCAGACCATCAATATCGGTTTCAGACTCAAAAGTGACACCACAATCGACCATTAACCAACGGCCATTATGACCGTACAGGTTGAGATTCATGCCAATTTCCCCGCAGCCGCCTAACGGCAAAAACCATAAATCATCGCTGCCAGGTGTCATATTAAATATTGCTCCTGCTGTTAATTTCTGCTTTAAAAACAAGCCCAGTATAGGACTGCAAAAAATTTTCGCCAGTTCATTTTTGTGCAAACTTTAACTGTATTTGGTTGACCATTTTGTAAACTGCTGCAAACATTTTCTTGCTGCGTTTTGCTTTTCGGAATAGGTGAGCCTGTCCGAGAGTGCTATAATGCGCGGCTGTTTTGGTTTAACTATCTGATCCCGAAAGCGATTTGTTCAAATTGAGTTTGGATAGTTAAGCCGTCCTGATAGCGGAGACGGAAAATGAATGCGGACAACTTTATCGCAGAAGGCTTTAATCTCATGCTGATCGGCATGGGTTTTGTTTTTGTATTTTTGACCCTGTTGGTGCTGGCGACTGCCCTGATGTCGCGAGTAATCACTTTCTATGAAAAACGCGTCGGCATGCTGCCAGCTGAAGGTGTTCCTGCACCCACAGCCGTGTTGGGTGTTTCCAATGAACCCAGCAGCGCTTCTAAAGACACCAATCTCATCAGCGTATTATCCGGTGCCATTCACCGTTATCGTGCCAAGCATAAATAATGCTTTCGCCGTCACTGAACTTAGTTTAAGGCCCCGTCATGACTGATAAAAAGCAAGCTTTGGGAATCACTGATGTCGTATTGCGCGACGCCCATCAATCTTTATTTGCCACCCGGCTACGGCTGGACGATATGCTGCCAATTGCAGACAAACTGGACCAGGTTGGTTTCTGGTCCGTTGAAAGCTGGGGCGGCGCCACATTTGATGCCTGTATTCGTTATTTAGGTGAAGATCCCTGGCATCGTATCCGTAGTTTAAAAGAAGCCATGCCCAATACCCGGCAACAAATGTTGCTGCGTGGTCAGAATTTGTTGGGCTACCGGCATTACGCCGATGATGTCGTGGCCAAATTCGTTGAACGTGCTGCCATTAACGGTGTTGACGTATTCCGCGTGTTTGATGCCATGAACGACCCACGCAATCTGGAAGTTGCCATTAAAGCGGTACTGGATACCGGCAAACACGCACAAGGCACTATGGCTTACACCATCAGCCCGGTGCATGATTTGCAAATGTGGCTGGATATGGCCAAACGCATAGAAGAAATGGGCGCTGATTCTCTGGCCATTAAAGATATGGCTGGTTTGTTAACGCCGTATAAAGCGTTTGAACTGGTTAGCAGTCTCAAAGAAACCGTCTCTATCCCAATTCACATGCAATCGCATGCCACCACCGGCTTGTCTACCGCCACCATTATGAAATGTGTTGAAGCGGGCATTGATAATGTCGACAGTGCCATTTCATCCATGTCGATGACTTATGGTCACTCTGCCACCGAATCAGTCGTTGCTATTTTTAAAGACAGCGACCGTGATACCGGCCTTAATATCGAATTACTGGAAGAAATCGCCACTTATTTCCGTGAAGTGCGTAAAAAATATGCTGCCTTTGAAGGCTCACTGCGCGGTGTTGATGCCCGTATTCTGGTGGCACAAGTCCCGGGTGGCATGTTAACCAATATGGAAAACCAGCTGCGCGAGCAAAATGCACTGGATCGTATGGATGAAGTTTTAAAAGAAATCCCGCGGGTACGCGAAGATCTTGGTTTTATTCCGCTGGTGACACCTACATCGCAGATCGTCGGCACGCAGGCGGTCATCAACGTTTTGACTGGTGAACGATATAAAACGATTACTGAAGAAACACAGGCCCTGCTCCGTGGTGAATATGGCGCTGCCCCTGCACCGTTTAATAAAGAATTACAAGATCGGGTTTTGGAAGGCGCGCAACCCATCACTTGCCGTCCTGCCGACAACATTGAACCAGAACTTGAATCCATCACTGCTGAACTGGATAAGCTTGCTACTGAAGAAGACTTTGAACTCGCCGAGGGTGAACAAAAAATTGATGACGTGCTGACCTATGCCTTATTCCATCAGACAGCACTTAAATTCCTGAAAAACCGCAATAATCCAGACGCTTTTGAACCCGCCCCAACATTAGAAACAGCTGCGGCTGCCACTGCCTCAAGAACCGCTACTGCCGGTTCAGAAACTTACACCATTAACGTTAACGGCGAACAATATATCGTTGAAGTCAATGAGGGCGGTGACATCAGTCAGGTAGCCAGCAAACCGAAAGCTGAACCCGTCGGTGAAGGTGAGCCGGTCAAAGCACCTTTATCCGGTAACATCTGGAAGGTGTTGGTTTCTACCGGACAAAAAGTCGAAGAAGGCGATGTGTTATTGATTCTGGAAGCAATGAAAATGGAAACCCAGATCGTTGCTGAGAAAGCCGGCACCATTGCAGGTGTCTTTGTTAAACCAGGCGATACCACCAAAGTCGGTGACGTCCTTGTAACCATCGCGTAAAGGCTGAACATGGATAAACTACAACAACTCTGGGATGCTACTGGCATACATCAAATGCAAGCCGGGCAAGGTGTAATGATCTTGATAGGCATGTTGCTGCTGTATCTCGCGATCAAGAAAAACTTTGAACCATTGCTACTAGTTCCAATTGGTTTTGGTGCCGTGTTAGCGAATATTCCTGTTGCGGGCATGGCCGAGCCCGGTGGCATTTTGCATATGTTTTATGTCATTGGTATCGAAAGCGGTGCTTTCCCACTGATCATTTTCATGGGCGTTGGCGCGATGACCGACTTTGGTCCGCTATTAGCCAATCCGAAAACGTTATTTTTAGGTGCTGCTGCTCAGTTTGGTATCTTCGCAACGTTAATGGGTGCGGTATTACTGTCAGCCTTTGGCGTATTTGATTTCAGTCTGGCCGATGCTGCAGCAATCGGCATTATTGGCGGTGCTGATGGCCCGACATCCATTTATGTCGCCAGTAAATTAGCGCCAGATTTGCTCGGTGCAATTGCCGTGGCCTCCTATTCCTACATGGCGTTAGTACCACTGATTCAGCCACCGATCATGCGTGCTTTGACCACTGAAAAAGAACGCAAAATTCGCATGCATCAGCAGCGTGAAGTGTCGCAGCGGGAAAAAATTGTTTTTCCGTTAGTGCTATTGATTCTGGTGGCGTTTTTATTACCTGATGCTGCACCGCTGTTAGGGATGTTCTGCTTTGGTAACTTACTGAAAGAATGTGCTGTAGTGGATCGTTTAAGCAACACCACACAAAACTCGTTAATCAATACCGTTACTATTTTCTTAGGGTTAGCCGTTGGCTCAAAACTCCACGCTGAATCATTCCTGAATCCAACTACCCTGGGCATTCTGTTACTGGGTAT
>CAYYRO010000079.1:0-1438 GCA_964474075.1 uncultured Methylophaga sp. | reverse complement strand
TATGGTGGCATTTTCGATTGGTACCGCGTCGGGCGTTATCATGGCGAAAATTCTCAACAAACTCATTAAAGAACCGATTAATCCGTTGATTGGTTCCGCCGGTGTATCAGCCGTACCGATGGCCGCACGGGTATCGAACAAGCTAGGTCTTGAAGCTGATAAACATAACTTCCTGCTGATGCACGCGATGGGTCCAAATGTGGCCGGTGTCATTGGCTCAGCGGTTGCGGCAGGTATTCTGATTAATTTCGCATCCGGCGCTATTTAGGATTAACGCGGATACATCTCAGGGTGTATCCGCGCCTTCAATAATATGGGCGGATGACATTTTTTTGCCCATGCCTTTAATATCGCAGGTAAGCCCTGCAAAAGATGCCCGGGAAACAATCTTCAAATGCCATTTTTCGGGATCGGATACTGGCTTCTCATACCACTTCAAAAAATATTGATCGGCTTTAGCAATAATTTCTTCTGCCGGCGTACCGATGGCAAGTTCATCACACAACTTCTCAATTTTGTCCGTTTCCCATAAATAAAAAAATGGGTATATCAACACGGCAATAATTAATAATTGCATTAAATTAACGATAAGCTTCATATCCAATCCTTTGATAATGCCGTGATTATGCGCTTATCTTTATTCAAAAATACAGCTGCCATTTGGCATTTTCCTGTTCTAAGGTGACACACAATGACCCAATCGATAACTGAAGTAGTGCTGCACAGCAGCCCGGTAGCTTTATTTAAAGTGCTGAAATTTGAAGGTCTCGCCAGCAGTGGCGCCGAGGCCAAACAATTGGTCGCTGAAGGGCATGTCAAAGTAAACGGTGAAATTGAGACCCGTAAAGCCCGCAAGCTGGTCGCCGGCGATCAAATTGAATTGGGCGAACAAATTCTGAAGTTAATCGATTGACATTCGATTTTCCATATATATGATATTCCATATATTTATTTGGAATTCATATTATGGATTTGTTGCAACTCCATAAAGCACTGGCTGATGACACCCGGCTACGCTGCGTTCAACTGATTGCTGATCAGGGTGAGTTATGTGTCTGTGATCTGACGCAGGCCCTTGATACCAGCCAACCCAAAATCTCCCGACATTTAGCCTTGTTACGTGATGCCAATCTGCTAACAGATCGTCGACAAGGTCAATGGGTGTTTTATCAACTGCACCCGAATTTACCTGACTGGGCAAAAGCCATTATTCAAGCTGGTTTGCAAAGCCCAAAAACCGCTCTAACTGCTGATAAAAATAGCATTCAACCGCCCACAATTTGCTGCTAACAGCTGACCGTCCAACGATATTCAGAGGTATTTGATGACGCTCAAAATAGGTATTAATGGTTTTGGCCGGATTGGTCGTTTATGCATGCGCGCTGCGTGGGATTGGCCAGATATTGAATTTGTGCAAATCAATGATCCTGCTGCCGAT
>CAYYRO010000078.1:0-10033 GCA_964474075.1 uncultured Methylophaga sp. | reverse complement strand
CGTCCTCTGGTCGGACACCTGCGCCGAATCCAGCCTGGGTGCGTTTCTGGACAACCCGGAAGAGGAATGGACCCCGGCGGCACCGCGCGGCCCGAAGGGAAAGCAGGAACCTTGTGAGTAGTGATCGAAAAGGGGAGGGAAAACGCGGGCATAAAAAAACCACCCGGGTCAGGGTGGTTTTCGGTCTAGCGCGTGGCTAGTAATTTGGCTCCGCCTGCTGGGCTCGAACCAGCGACCCAATGATTAACAGTCATTTGCTCTACCAACTGAGCTATCGGGGAACAGAAAGATGCGTATGGTAGAGTTTTGGGGCTTGGGCGTCAAGGATTAGCGCCATTTTTTTACGATTAGATTAGTAACCATTAGATTAGTTAATCTAAGTAATTGATTTTCTATTCTGCGGCAAAGCACAATTTATAAACTTTGCGCAGTTAATGTATCACCGCAGGAGGTTATGTTTGGACTATTTGGTACCGATAAGTACGGCAGTGATGGCTGTGGTATGGGTAATTTATTTTCAGCTTTTTTTCTTGCAGTATCGCCGTAACAGTCGTCCTTACCTCGTCTTTCATCATGCCCAGAATGATAACCCTGATGCGCTGTGTTTATTGGTGAATATGGGCGAGTTACCGGTGCACGTACAAACGGTTCAAGCCGTTACCTATTATCGTAACGGCGATTCAACGCTATACACTGTGACTGACTACAACCGAATCAATGTGGAACATCAAAACGTTCAGCAAAGTTTGCGGCAGGGGCCGCTGTTGTCCGGAGGTTATATTGTGCTGGGAAGTTTCAGAGATATGCTCATCGGCGATGAGGCTGAAAGTTACAATTTAAACGAGATTGAAGGACTGGAGTTGAGAGTTGCCGTGATTCACGGTCCCAGTCGTTTTCCTATCGGTGCCCGGCGTTCATTTCTGATAGAACAGGAACCTACCACCCGGATTCAGCCAACCAATATCCATACTGAACAGCTTAACAGGCGACGTGACCAGGACGCTGTCAGAAAATGGATTGAAAGTGATTTGAAACCGAGCAGAACAGGCCGTTCGGAATCAGACAGCTCCCGGCAAGAGGAGCCGTCAGACCGTAAATAACTGTTTACCCGGCGATAAACGCGGCGATGCGTTCCAGTGCACTACGCAGGTTTGATTCGCTGGTGGCAATCGACAACCGCATATGGTTCTTTAAACCAAAGGCACTGCCCGGAACGACTGCAACGCCTTTGTCATTCAAAAGTGCTTCGGCAAATTCCAGATCATCATTGATACCGGGCATGTTTTCGATAACGCCGCTGATATCGGGAAATACGTAAAAAGTGCCATCGGTTTCCAGTGCCGTGACGCCTGGCATGGCGTTTAGTTCGGCTACAACAAAATCATGGCGTTTTTTGAATTCACTGAGCATGGTTTGAATGCAGCCCTGATCGCCATTCAGCGCTTCTACGGAAGCCGCCTGTGAAATCGACGTCGGATTTGAAGTACTTTGCGATTGAATCTTTTTCATCGCTTTAATCAGTTCTTCCGGGCCACCGGCATAACCAATGCGCCAGCCGGTCATTGAATAGGCTTTGGAAACGCCATTCATAACCACAGTCCGGTCATACAGATCCGGGCACGCCATAACGATATTCACAAACGGTTCATCAGCCCAATGGATATGTTCATACATATCATCAGTGGCAATCATGATCTGAGGATGTTTACGCAGCACATCACCTAAAGCTTGCAGTTCTGCTTTGCTATAGGTCATACCAGTCGGGTTGGAAGGGCTGTTGATCACAAATAAACGGGTTTTATCGGTGATCGCCGCTTCTAATTGCGCTGGCGTGATTTTATAGCGTTGATTGATGTCACCTTCGATAATCACTGGTTTACCGTCAGCCAGCAGCACCATATCCGGGTAAGACACCCAGTAAGGCGCCGGGATAATAACTTCATCACCGGCTTCTAACATTGCTTGCGCCAGGTTGAAAAAGCTTTGTTTGCCTCCACATGACACTAGGATCTGGTTTGGTTGATAGTCCAATCCGTTATCACGGGCAAACTTTTTGATGATGGCTTGTTTCAAATCAGCGGTGCCATCAACAGCGGTGTATTTAGTTTGACCCTTGTTGAGGGCTTCAACGGCGGCATTTTTTATATGATCCGGGGTGTCAAAGTCTGGCTCCCCGGCGCCCAGTCCGATGATATCTTTGCCTTCAGCTCTGAGTGCTGCGGCACGAGCGGTAATAGCTAAAGTAGGTGAGGGTTTGATGCTTTGGACGCGCTTTGAGAGTTTGATAGTCAAAATAAAACCTTCGAAAAACAAATAAATTGAGAACCTCGTAATATACGACAATCGTCAATATTGCTAAAGCCTATGAAAAAACAATTTGAGTTAGTCAGTGAGTTTCAACCGGCTGGTGATCAGCCAGCGGCGATTGCGTCGCTGGTTGACGGCCTGAACAATGGAGAGATGTGGCAAACCCTGTTAGGGGTGACCGGCTCCGGTAAAACCTTCACCATCGCCAATGTTGCGCAAGCAGTCCAGCGGCCGGTGATGGTTTTGGCGCCCAATAAAACACTGGCGGCCCAGTTATATAGTGAGATGAAAGAATTCTTTCCCAATAATGCGGTGGAATATTTTGTTTCCTATTACGACTATTATCAGCCTGAAGCTTATGTACCCTCGTCTGATACTTTTATCGATAAAGATGCCTCGGTTAATGAGCAGATAGAACAGATGCGTTTATCGGCCACCAAAGCGATGCTGGAGCGCCGTGACGCGATTATCGTCTCCAGTGTGTCGTGCATCTACGGCTTGGGTGAAAAAGACGCTTATTTGTCGATGGTCCTGCATCTGGTACAGGGCGATGTTATTAACCAGCGGGACGTGCTGCGCCGTTTAGCTGAATTGCAATACACCCGTAATGATATTGAATTATCGCGTGGTACTTATCGTGTGCGCGGTGAAGTTATTGATATTTTTCCGGCGGAATCAGAACGGGATGCGGTGCGTATTGAGCTGTTTGATGACGAAGTCGAGCAAATCAGCTATTTCGATCCGTTGACCGGTGAAATTCTGCAGCGCCTCAACCGTATTACCATTTATCCGAAAACTCACTATGTCACGCCACGCGAAAATCTCTTAAAAGCCATTGATGCCATTAAAATCGAAATGGCTGATCGGCTGAAAGAACTGACTGATCAAAACAAACTGGTAGAAGCACAGCGCCTCGAACAGCGGACCCGCTATGATTTGGAGATGCTACTGGAGCTGGGCTATTGCAACGGTATCGAAAATTATTCCAGGCATCTGTCAGGCCGCGAAGCTGGCGCGGCACCGCCTACCTTGTTTGATTATTTACCTGATGATGCGATTCTGATTATCGATGAAAGCCACGTGATGATCCCGCAAATTGGTGCCATGTATAAAGGTGACAGGTCACGTAAACAAACACTGGTGGATTATGGTTTCCGGCTGCCATCGGCACTGGATAACCGGCCGATGATGTTTGAAGAATGGGAAAGACAGGCACCACAAACCATTTTTGTATCAGCGACTCCCGGTAAGTATGAAGCCGCCAATGCCGGTAATATCGTTGAGCAAGTTGTGCGGCCGACGGGACTGGTAGATCCGGAAGTGGAAATCCGGCCAGTAGGCACTCAGGTTGACGATTTATTATCCGAAATTAAAAAGCGTGCTGCGGTCAATGAGCGGGTACTGGTGACAACCTTGACCAAGCGGATGGCGGAAGATTTGACCGACTATCTGCGCGAGCACAACGTCAAGGTTCGCTACCTGCATTCTGATATTGATACGGTGGAGCGGGTGGAAATCATCCGTGACTTAAGGCTGGGTGAATTTGATGTGCTGGTCGGTATCAACTTGCTGCGTGAGGGACTGGATATCCCGGAAGTGTCTTTGGTAGCAATTCTCGATGCGGATAAGGAAGGCTTTTTACGCAGTGACCGGTCGTTGATTCAGACCATTGGCCGGGCAGCACGGAACTTGAATGGCCGGGCGATTTTGTATGCCGATGAAATTACCGGCTCAATGCAACGTGCTATCGAAGAAACCGAGCGACGGCGTGAAAAACAAGTTGCCCATAATTTGGCCCATGGCATTACCCCGGTGGGGATTATCAAATCTATCCGTGGCGGTATGGATGATGTCAAAGCCAGTAATGAAGCACGTCAACAACTTAAACAAGTTGCTGAAGAGCAGGCGGAGTACGCGAGGCTCAGTCCGCAACAGCTGGCTAAGCGGATCCAGCAAATTGAAAATGCCATGTACAAACACGCGCAAAATCTGGAGTTTGAAGAAGCCGCCAAACTGCGTGATGAACTGGAGCATGTCCGCAAAGTTGCGTTAGGGCCGGTCACCGTTTAAATGCTTGCATTATCGACCTGACTGCGTATAATTTCGCGCTTTCACGGCAGGCACGTAGCTCAGTTGGTTAGAGCACCACCTTGACATGGTGGGGGTCGGTGGTTCGAATCCACTCGTGCCTACCAAAATTTTTAAGCGCTTCGGCGCTTTTTTGGTTTTTATGGCCTCTCGTATCGGCCACAACCAAGGATTATTGATGATTGCAATCACACTTCCCGACGGCAGCCAGCGTCAATTTGATCACCCTGTCAGCATTTTTGATATTGCCAATGACATTGGTGCCGGTTTAGCCCGTGCCGCATTAGCAGGCAAGGTCAATGGCCAACTGGTCGATACTAATCATGTTGTTGATAATGATGCTAACGTCGCCATCATCACTGAACGTGATGAAGAGGGACTGGACATTATTCGTCACTCCACCTCACATCTGATGGCGCAAGCGGTTAAACAACTGTACCCGGATGCCCAGGTAACGATTGGTCCAGTCATTGAGGATGGCTTTTACTACGACTTTTCTTACCCTAAAGGCTTTACGCCTGAAGATCTGGAAAAGATCGAAAAGCGGATGGAAGAGCTGGTTAAGCAAGATCTCGAAGTCGTTCGTGAAGAAGTGCCCCGTGATGCTGCGATTGCTATCTTTCGCGAAATGGGCGAAGAGTACAAAGCCAAAATCATTGAAGATATTCCTAAAGACGAAATCCTGTCGCTGTATCGCCAGGGCGAGTTTATGGATTTATGCCGTGGTCCGCATGTGCCTAATACCGGCAAGCTGAAAGCCTTTAAATTAATGAAGTTGGCCGGTGCATACTGGCGCGGTAAATCTGAAAACGAAATGCTGCAACGCATTTATGGCACTGCCTGGTCTGATAAAAAGGCCCTGAAAGCCTATTTACATCGTCTCGAAGAAGCCGAAAAACGTGATCATCGCAAGTTGGCAAAAAGCTTAGACCTGTTTCATATGCAGGATGAAGCTGCCGGTATGATTTTCTGGCATGACAACGGCTGGCGGATTTTCCGTGAAGTCGAAAATCATATCCGTAATGTCATGCGTGATAACGGTTATCAGGAAGTTAAAACCCCACAAGTTGTTGATCGCAGCCTGTGGGAGAAATCGGGTCACTGGGACAAATTCGGTGACATGATTTTCACCACCCACTCGGAAAACCGTGATTATGCGGTGAAACCGATGAACTGCCCGTGTCATATCCAGATTTATAATCAGGGCCTGAAAAGTTACCGCGACTTACCGCTGCGTATGGCGGAATTTGGCTCATGCCATCGTAATGAGCCGTCTGGCACGCTGCATGGCTTGATGCGTTTGCGCAATTTCACTCAGGATGATGCGCATATCTTCTGTACCGAAGATCAAATCCAATCAGAAGTTTCGACATTTATAGACTTGTTGTTTGACGTTTATAAAGACTTCGGCTTTAACGAAATCATCGTTAAATTATCGACCCGTCCGGAAAACCGGGTAGGCAGTGATGCGGTCTGGGACAAAGCCGAAGTTGCACTGGAACAGGCATTAAATACCAAAGGCCTCGACTGGGATTTGCAGCCGGGTGAGGGTGCGTTCTATGGACCGAAGATTGAATTCTCGCTGAAGGATTGTCTCGGCCGGGTCTGGCAGTGCGGCACGATTCAGGTCGATTTCTCTATGCCGGGTCGGCTGGATGCGACATATGTCGCTGATGATGGCAGCAAACAAGTACCCGTTATGTTGCATCGGGCCATTCTCGGATCGCTTGAACGCTTTATCGGGATTTTGATTGAAGAGTATGCGGGCGCCTTTCCAACCTGGTTATCGCCACGTCAGGTCATGGTCATGGGAATCACGGATAAACAGTCAGATTATGTGCAAAAAATTGCCCGGCAATTGCAGGATCAGGGATTTAGAGCCGATACAGACTTGAGAAATGAGAAGATTGGCTTTAAAATACGCGAGCATACATTGCGACGCGTCCCGTATTTAATTGTTGTCGGCGAACGCGAAGCACAAGACAATGCCGTGGCAGTACGTACCCGCAAGGGCGAAGATTTAGGCGCAATGCCGCTTGATAGCTTCGTTTCATTGCTGAAAGAGGACGTTGCTCGCCGCGGTCGAATTATTTTAGAGGATTAAAAACATCGCTACAGATCAGAAACGGCTGAACCAAGAAATTACAGCCAGAGAAGTACGTGTTACCGGTGCAGACGGCGATCAACTGGGTATTTTGCCATTGGCAAGAGCCCTGGAATTAGCTGAAGAGGCCGAATTGGATTTGGTGGAGATCGCCCCACAGGCGGAGCCACCAGTTTGTCGTATCATGGATTACGGCAAATTTGTATTTGAGGCTAATAAACAAAAAGCCATTGCGAAGAAAAAGCAAAAACAGATACAAGTTAAGGAAATAAAATTCCGACCAGGGACGGAAGAAGGAGACTACCAGGTAAAACTACGCAACCTGACTCGTTTCCTAGAAGAAGGCAATAAAACCAAAGTTAGTCTGCGTTTTCGTGGGCGTGAGATGGCGCATCAGGATTTAGGTCTTAAGTTACTTGAAAGAGTTGCTGAAGATTTACAAGACCTGTCAACCATTGAGCAACGTCCTAAGAAAGAAGGCCGGCAAATGATTATGGTTTTGGCGCCCAGTAATAAAAAATAACTATTAATTAACAATGCGGAGTTCCAAATGCCCAAATTGAAAAACCATAGCGGTGCAGCGAAGCGTTTTAAACGCACCGGCAGCGGCAAGTTTAAACGCGCACAAGCGTTTACCAGCCATATCCTCACCAAGAAAAGCACTAAGCGGAAGCGTCAATTGCGCTCAATGCTGACAATCTGCAAAGCAGATCATTTGTCAGTCCGCAAGATGTTGCCTAACCTGTAACCGAGGAGATTTCCGATGCCAAGAGTAAAACGCGGTGTTACCGCACGCGCACGCCATAAAAAAGTCATTGCCCAGGCCAAAGGTTATTACGGCCGTCGCAAAAATGTTTATCGGGTTGCGGTTCAGGCCGTTACCAAAGCTGGTCAATATGCTTACCGTGATCGTCGTCAGAAAAAACGTGTTTTCCGCACTTTGTGGATTGCCCGTATCAATGCTGCTGCCCGTGAATGCGGAATGTCATACAGCCGTTTGATTGATGGCCTGAAAAAAGCAGCGATTGAAATCGATCGTAAAGTACTGGCTGATATTGCCGTTCACGATAGCGCGGCTTTTGCCACTATCGCTGAAAAAGCTAAAGCGGCATTAGCTCAGTAATGTCGATTCGCGCGTAGCGAATCACATGATAAGTACACTGAAAAGGGCCGTTTGTTCGGCCCTTTTTTGTTTCTGATAGATCCTCAGATGGGGGAGTTATGGCTGAACTGTCATCACAGTTACAGGCTTTGCAAACAATCGTTGAACGTGCCCGGCAAGCCATTGCCGAAGCTGACAATGTCCGGCAACTGGACGATTTGCGAGTCGCTTTTCTTGGTAAAAAAGGCGAAATCACCGCCTATTTAAAAGCACTGGGTAATGTCAGTGCTGATGAGCGGCCGTTGATTGGTAAAGAAGTTAATATTGCCAAGCAAGAGGTTGCTGCGTTAATTGATAAACGCAATAAAGTGCTTAGCGAAGCGGCATTAAATGCAGCATTGGCCGCCGAAACGATTGATGTCAGTCTGCCCGGTCGTCATAGCGAAGTAGGTGGTTTGCATCCGGTAACCCGAACATTACAGCGCATTGAACGGTATTTCCGGCAAATCGGTTTTCAGATTGCCGAAGGCCCGGAAATTGAAGATGGCGATCATAATTTCACAGCGCTGAATATTCCGGAAACGCATCCAGCGCGGGCGATGCACGATACTTTCTATTTTGATGCCGATTTATTACTGCGAACTCATACTTCGCCAGTACAAATCCGGGTGATGGAAAATGAAGCGCCGCCGCTACGTGTTATTGCGCCCGGCCGAGTCTATCGCTGTGATTCAGATTTAACCCATACGCCGATGTTTCATCAGGTTGAAGGCCTTATGGTCGATGAAAACGTCAGTTTTACCGATCTGAAGGGTATTCTGGCGGACTTTTTACAGGCATTTTTTGAAAAGCCTTTGAATGTTCGTTTCCGGCCTTCGTATTTTCCGTTTACTGAGCCGTCAGCTGAAGCTGATATTGAATGTGTGATGTGTGATGGTAACGGCTGCCGTGTATGTAGCCATACCGGCTGGCTGGAAGTGCTGGGTTGCGGCATGGTGCATCCAAAAGTGTTTGAGCACGTTAATATCGACAGCGAAAAATATCTGGGCCTGGCCTTTGGCATGGGCGTCGAACGTTTAGCCATGTTGCGTTATGGCGTGAATGATCTGCGCTTATTCTTTGAAAATGACCTGCGTTTTCTGCGCCAGTTTAAATAAGTGGATGGCTGATAATGAAGTTTAGTGAAAAGTGGTTACGCGAATGGGTCAATCCAGCTATTGATACCGAAACGCTGGTCGCAAAATTAACCCAGGCAGGTTTGGAAGTGGATGCCGTGACGCCGGTTGCCGGTGATTTTCAGGGTGTGTTGGTTGGTGAAGTTAAATCAGTCAAAGCCCATCCCGACGCTGATAAATTGCGGGTCTGTGAAGTCGATGTTGCCGGCGAAGAATTGCTGCATATTGTGTGTGGCGCCGCCAATGTCCGTGAAGGGCTGAAAATACCGGTTGCTGTCATTGGCGCTGTATTGCCGGGTAACTTTAAAATTAAACAAGCAAAACTTCGCGGTGAGCCCTCTTTTGGCATGTTGTGTTCTGCCAAAGAATTGGGCCTTGCCGAAAGCTCGGAAGGCTTACTGGAATTAGCTGCTGATGCACCAGTCGGCCAGGATATCCGTGATTATCTGGATTTAAATGATCACAGTATTGAAGTCGATTTAACCCCCAATCGTAGTGATTGTCTTGGTATTGCCGGTATTGCCCGTGAAGTGGGTGTCATTAGCCAGACTGATGTAACAGCGCCTGATATGCCTGACGTTACACCAGTATGTGATGCAACGCTGCCGGTTAAAGTATCAGCAACAAAAGCCTGTCCGCGTTATTTGGGCAGAGTAATCAAGGGCATTAACCCACAAGCTGACTCGCCGTTATGGTTGCAGGAAAAACTGCGTCGCAGTGGTCTGCGCAGTCTGGGCGCGATTGTCGATATTACCAACTATGTGTTGTTGGAACTGGGCCAGCCGATGCATGCCTTTGATTTGACAAAAATCACGGGTGGTATTGAGGTACGGTTAGCTAAACAGGGCGAATCACTATTGTTACTGGATGGCCAGACCATTGAATTGCAAGACAGTAGTTTATTGATCACTGATGCAGACGGGCCGTTGGCCCTCGCAGGTATTATGGGCGGACAAGACAGTGCAGTCAGCGATGAGACCGTTGATATATTCCTGGAGTCAGCTTTCTTTGCACCAGATGCGATTGCCGGACAGGCTCGTGGTTATGGTCTGCATACCGACTCTTCACACCGCTTTGAACGCGGTGTTGATCCTGAGTTAGCTAAACTGGCAATGCAACGGGCCAGTCAGTTAATTATTGATATTGCCGGTGGTCAATCAGGCCCGGTTATTGAGCAAAGTAGTGCCGCTGATTTGCCAAAACCTGCCGAAATCACGTTGCGCGCTGATCGTATCAAACGCGTCCTGGGTATTAGTT
>CAYYRO010000077.1:3196-10192 GCA_964474075.1 uncultured Methylophaga sp. | reverse complement strand
GTGGTTCGACGGCGTCGACCCCGACGACGTCTCGATGGGCCACGCGGGTGCGATGGAGACGTCGCTGCTCTTCCACACCCATCCGGAATTCGTGTGCGAAGACCGACTCGAAGAAGCGAGCGAGGGGGGAGCCGACCGCTGGGGCGAGTGGCAAAGCGGCGTCAATCTCGCCTACGACTCGGCCGAGTTTACCGAGAACGGCGTCGTCGGCGACCCCACGGACGGGGATGCCGAGCGCGGGGAGGCCCTGCTGGCGGAGGCGGCGTCGGCGCTTTCGGCGCTCGTCGGGGCCGTCGTCGACCGCGACTGATTACTCGGCCTCGACGGCTTCGGCGTCTTCGGCTTCCTCGGCCGCGGCGTGGGCCTCTTCGAGCGACGAGCGGAGTTCGGGGACGGTGCTCGTGAGTTCACCCACCTGCTCGTGGGCCGTCCGCACCTGGTCGAGGAGGGTCTCGACCTCCGCGAGTTCCGCTTCGAGGTCCTCGGCGTCCTCGAAGGCGTCCGCGCGCTGGCCCATCGTGAACCACTTCTTGGCGTCGCGCAGGTGGTCGTCGGCGTCGCCGACGTCGAGCGCGGCCCGGAGCCCGTTGAGCATCCCGAGGGTGTTGTCGGCCTCGACCTCCCAGATGTCGTCGGGGTCGGGGAGCGCCGCCCGCGCGGCCGCGAGCCCCTCCTCGACGTCCGCGCGCATCTCGTTTGCCGCCTCGCCGAACAGTTCGTCGTCGTCCAGGGTCGACTGGCTCATATCCCCTATGTAGACCCCGGAGAGGTTAAAATCCCGCCCGAAAGCGAAAGTGAAAACCCGGGGCAAGCGAAGGGGCCCGCTCACGCGAATCGAAACTCACTCGGAAACGTCGGCGACGCGCATCAGCGGGTACCCCTCCTCCATGTCCATCCGGGTACGGACCCCGGTGCCCTCGTAGTCGACCACGACCTCGACCTCGAGGCGCTCGCCCGTGAGTTCGGTGTAGCCGTGTTCGGTGTCGAGTTCGTCGTCGAGGATGTCGACCGAGACGTCGACGCAGTGGGGTTGGTTCTCAATGCTCTCCTCGATGGCCGTTTCGAGCGACCCCGCCGACTCGGGGCTGACGGGCGTCCCCGCGAACTGGTGGTAGAGCGCGCCGAACTTGATGCCGGCCTCGAAACACGCCGTCTGCGCGTCCGTCGGGTCCATACCCCGACTCCAGCGGGGGAGGGCTAATGGCTTGTCCTCCGGGCGCACGCTTTTGCCGGTCGGGCCTGAACGGGGGGCCATGACAGCCAGTGCCACCGACATCGCCGACGCCGTCCGCGCGGGCGAGCGCTCGCCCGTCGACGTCGTCGAGGAGACCATCGAGCGCATCGAGGACCGCAACGACCACACCAACGCCTTCGTCACCGTCACCGCGGACGACGCACGCGAGCGCGCGCGAGAACTCGAACGGGAAATCGAGGACGGTGGGGACCCGGGACCGCTCGCGGGCGTCCCCGTCGCCATCAAGGACCTCACGCCCGTCGCCGGCGTCCGGACGACCTACGGGTCGGCGCCGCTGGAGGGGAACGTCCCCGACGAGGACGCCCCCGTCGTCGCCCGCCTGAAGGAGGCGGGCGCCATCGTGGTGGGCAAGACCAACACCTCCGAGTTCGGCCACGTCGCCGTCACCGACAACCCCCTCTTCGGCCCGACGGGGACGCCGTTCGACCCCGAGAAGACAGCCGGCGGGTCTTCAGGGGGGTCCGCCGCCGCTGTCGCCGACGGGCTGGTCCCGCTGGCCGAGGGGTCCGACGCCGGCGGCTCCATCCGCATCCCCGCGTCGGCCTGTGGCGTCTACGGCATCAAACCCTCCTTCGGGCGCGTTCCAAATCCCTCCCGGCCCGACGGACTGATTCAGGCCCAGCCGTTCTCCTGTGTCGGCCCCATCGCACGAACCGTCACGGACGCGGCGGCCATGCTCGACGTGGCCGCCGGCACCCACCCGCGTGACCCCTTCTCGCTGCCCGACGAGGACGGGTCCTACCGGGCGGCCGTCGACCGGCCGGTCGACGACCTCCGGGTGGCCTACAGCCCCGACCTCGCCGCCTTCGCCGTCTCGCAGGGCGTCCGCGACGTCGTCGAGGACGCCGCCGACGCGCTCGCGAACGCGGGTATGACCGTCGAGCGGGCCGACCCCGCCCTCGACGGGCTCTGGGACCGCTGTCAAGACGCCTCCCGGACCATCTTCCAGGCGCGGATGGCCGAACTCGGCGCCACCTCGGAGGACGCCTTCGGCGTCGACCTCCGCGACCACCTCGACGACCTGACGCCGTCGCTGGCGGCGATGATGAAACGCGGCGAGAACATCTCAGCCGTCGAGTTCGGGGAGGCCAACGCCGTCCGGACGGAGGTGTTCGACGCGGTACAGGACTGTCTCACGGAGTACGACCTGCTGGTGTCGCCGACGCTCGGAACCATCCCCTTCGACAAGACCGAACCCGGCCCCCAAGAGATAGACGGCGAGGAGGTCGACCCCTACACGGGGTGGTATCTGACCCAGCCGTTCAACATGACGGGCCACCCCGCCGCCTCAGCGCCCGCGGGGATGGTCGACGGCCTCCCCGTCGGGCTCCAGCTCGTCGGCCGGCGCCACGCCGACGGCACCGTCCTCGCGGCCAGCGCCGCCCTCGAGCGCGAACGGCCCTGGCAGGATACGTACTGATAGCGAGTATCGTAGACGTCCCTCGATTCGGTTTCAGCCGAATCGAAGACCGTATGGTCGCGGGTCGCGGGTCGCGGGACCGCCGGCTGGCGACGATACTCGCTATGGCCTACTCGCCCTCGAACTCGGGCTCGCGGCCCTCCAGTCGCGCCTTGAACCCCTCCTTGCGGTCGTGCGTGGTGTAGAGGTCGTGTGAGAGCGACGCCTCCATGTCCAGCCCCGCATCGAGCGAGACGTCGAAGGCGTCGTTGAGCGCGACCTTCGCGCGCCGCATTCCCAGCGGAGCTTTCTCCGTGAGGTCGTCCGCGTATGCCTTCGTCGCCTCGTCGACGTCCTCGTCCTCGGGGACGATTTCGTGGACGAGGCCGATGTCTGCGGCCTCCTGTGGGTCGATGAGCTCGCCGCTCATGACGATCTCCTTGGCCTTCGAGAGCCCGACCATCCGCGGGAGCAACTGCGTGGAGCCACCGGAGGGGAAGACCCCGAGATTGACCTCCAGCAGGCCGTACTGTGCGTTCTCGCCGATGACGCGGAAGTCGGCTGGCAGGACGAGTTCGAACGCGCCCGCGACGGCCGCGCGCTTGATGCCCCCGACCGTGGGGACGTCACAGTCGTGGACCACCTCCCGGAGCTCGCGAAACTCTGCGCCGATCTCCTCGTGGGTCTCCCGGTCGGCCTCGTACATCATCTCCAGGTCCATTCCCGCACAGAGGACCGGGCCCTTCCCGAGGATGGTGATGGCGCGGACGTCCTCGACGTCCTGTGCCGCGCGCATCGCCTCGGTCACGTCGGCGATGGTCTGGCGGTTGAGCGCGTTTCGTTTGTCGGGCCGATTCAGGTAGACGTCGACGCGGTGACCGTCGACTTCGATGCCGGCATTGCCGCTGCCTATCTCGCGCATGAGGCCGCATGCCAGCCGGGAGGGCATAAAGGTCCCTGCACGGCTGCGGCGTCGGAAGGAAGGGGGACGGAGCCCGGGAAGGGGTGACTCTGAAGTGGGCCCCGTCGTGGGAAGGGGAACGTCAGCGGGAGCGTGTGGGGGGAGCGTCAGCGGGAGCGTGTGAGGGTGCCAGTCGGAGTGGGGTGGTGTGCCTCTGACAGTGGGTGTGTGGAACGGGCGGGGTTAGCTCGGGGTGGGAGTGGCGTCGTTGCCGGAGGCGTTCTCCGAGACGCCGTCACCGAGCTCGCTCCCCGGCAGGAGCCCCTCGATGTGGTCGGTGACGAGGTCGTGGATGTCACCCACGAAGTCGGGGACTGAACCGGGGAGGTCCGACGGCGGACCCGCCTGTCCGTCAGTCTGTGTCTGTGCGTCCGCGTTCTGACCGGCGGCAGCGGCTGCGCCCGCACCTGTCGCGATGAGGGCGAGTGCCACCAGCACGGTCGTGATGGTTGTGCGTTTCATGGCTCGGTGCATCCCATCCTTGCCGCCAGGGGATAATGAACCGGGGAGAAAGTCCATCCCAGTTCAGTCCGTTGAGCCCGCTACTCCGCGAAATGGAGCGTTTTAAACGGAATGAACGGGATGGACGAACCGTGGCTGAACGTGCCGTCACAGGTAGCTTTTCATACACCCGGTCCAATGGGCCCACGATGGCACACACCGCGACGGTCAGGGGACTGGCCGCAAGCGGCGAGTCGGGGGAGGAGGTCCCCGTCGTCCTGCTCGAAGCCCGCGACGAGGTCCTCCCCATCTTCATCAGTGCCGACCAGGCCCAGTCTATCAAGCACGCGCTGAACGGCAGCCGGTTCGAGCGCCCGCTCACCCACGACCTGCTGGTCGAGATGACAGCGGAGTTCGGCGGCGCCATCGACCGCGTCCGCATCGACGGGCTCACCGACGGCACGTTCCTCGCGAAGATCGACGCCGAGCAGTACCGCTCGGGCGAACGCCGCGAACTCGTCTTCGACGCCCGCCCGAGCGACGGCATCGCGCTCGGCCTCCGCGTCGACTGCGACATCGAAGTCGCCGACGAGGTGCTCGATGCCGCCGGCAGACCGCCCGAGGAGTTCGACTTCACGGAATAGGTCATACGATTGGCTGTATCACTCCCTGCCGACGAGCAACGACCAGTCACAGACCGTCGCGACGGTCCCGTCTTCCTTGCAGAGCTGGCAGTCGAAGGTGACGACCCCGGCGTCGTCCCGCGGGTCCGTCCCGGTCACCTCGGCCTCCAGGTGGACGGTGTCGTCGATGAACACCGGCTCGACGAAGCGAACGCCGTCGATGCCATAGAGCGCGCGGACTTCCGGGTCCCACTCCCACATGGTCGTGAACCCGTAGAGATACGTCAGCGTCAGGGGACCCTGGACGAGCCGCTCGCCGTAGGGCGTCTCCTCCATCGCCGCCTGGTTCGTGTGGAGTTCGCTGTAACTCCCCGCCAGCCCCGCGTAGCGATAGACCTCCGACTCGCTCACCGTGCGGCCGATGGTCGTCGTGGCGTCCCCCACCTCGAACTCCTCGAAGTAGCGTTTCGTCATCGGTTCGTGACAGCACCCCACACGACTTCAAAGGGAGCCCTCACAGGGTCAACACGACTTTCCCCTTGAGCTGGCGGTCGTCCATCTTCCGGAACGCCCGCTCGAACTCCTCCAGGGGATAGGTCGCGTCCACGACCGGGTCGACGGGGCCCTCGAAGACGTAGTTCATGGCCTGGCGGAACTGGTGGCGGTTGTGGGTGGTCGTCCCCCGGATGTCGAACTGGCGGACGAACATCAGTCGAATCTCCGTTTCGGGGGTCGGGCCTGCGGTCGCACCCGAGGTGACCAGCACGCCCCCGTTCGCGAGCGCGCGCATGGAGGGGACCCACGTCTCCCCGCCGACGCTGTTGTAGACCACGTCGACGCCCCGGCCCTCCGTGAGGTCCCAGACGCGCTCGGAGAAGGACTCCTCGGTGTAGTCGACGACGTGGTCGGCGCCCAGTTCCCGCAGGAAGTCGGCTTTCTCCTCGGTGCTGGTGGTCGTATAGAGGGTGTCGACGTTGAGCACCCGCTTTGCGAACTGGACCGAGAAGGTGCCCAGTCCACCGGTCGCGCCGACGACCAGCACGTCGTGATAGGGTTCGACGTCCGCGCGGTGGGCGAGCGCCCGCCACGCCGTCCCGCCGGCCATCGGCGCGGCCGCCGCCGTGTGGAGGGAGTACCCGTCGGTGACCGGATAGAGATTCTCGGCGGGGACGGCGATGTACTCCGCGAACCCGCCCTTCCGGTGTTCGCCGAGCACCTCGTAGTTCTTGCACATCGACCCCTCGCCCTGGATGCAGAACTCACACTCCCCGCAGGGCATCGCGGGGTCGACGACGACGCGGTCGCCCGCCGTCCAGTCGTCGACGCCCGGACCCACCGCGGCGACCCGGCCCGCCACGTCGCCGCCACCCCAGAAGGGGTAGTCGGGGATGTAGTGGTCGAGTTCTCGCACCGCGATGAGGTCCTGGCGGTTGAGCGCGCAGGCCGACACCTCCACGAGCACCTCCCCACGACCCGCCTCGGGCGTCGCTACCTCCAGCAGTTCGAACTGGTCGACGTCGCCGTGTTCGTGGAACCCCACGGCGCGCATCCGGTCGGGAATCGTCATATCCTCCGGTGTCGCCGGAGGGGATATAACCCTACTCCAGTCGGTCACGGAGTATCTTCCCGCTGGGATTCTTCGGGATGGAGTCGACGAACCGCACCTCTCGCGGGCGCTTGAAGTCGGCCACCCGCGTCTGCTCGCGCCAGTAGCGCTCGATGTCCTCCTCACTCAAATCGGGGTCGTCGCGGACCACGTAGGCGACCACCTTCTCGCCCCATTCGGGGTCGGCCTCGCCGGCGACGGCCGACTCCTCGACCCCGGGGACGTCGTCCAGCACCCGCTCGACCTCCGCGGGGTAGACGTTCTCCCCGCCGGTGATGAGGCGGTTGTCCATCCGGTCGACGAGGTAGAAATACCCATCCTCGTCGCGCTCGACCACGTCGCCGGTGAACAGCCATCCCTCTCTGAGAGCGTCGGCGGTCTTCTCCGGCTGGCCGTGGTAGCCGGCCATCACCTTGTCGCTCCGGCAGATGAGCTGGCCGCGCTCGCCGCGGGGGACGGCGTCCTCGGGCGTGGCGTCCTCGGTGGCTTCCACGACGCGGACGTCGACGTTGAGAAACGGCTCGCCGATGCAGTAGTCGCGGTCCATGCGGTCGAAGTCCCCTGGGTAGAGGATGGTGACCAGCCCCGTCGACTCGGTGAGCCCGTAGACGTTGAAGAACTGCTCGGTGAGGTGCTCGCGCACCCACTCGACGGTCGGCCGCGAGAGCGACGCGCCCGAGGTGACGACGAAACGGAGCGAGTCGGTGTCGT
>CAYYRO010000077.1:0-3186 GCA_964474075.1 uncultured Methylophaga sp. | reverse complement strand
GAACTCGGCGACGACGACGTTCGTCCCGCCGACCTGCAGGCAGGGGAGGAAGTTGTTGAAGTAACCCGCCGAGTGGTAGAGTGGTGCGAGGTTGAGCGCGCGGTCGCCGTGTTCGTACCCCGGTTCGGCGACGTTGCTCATGCTGTTCATCCACTGGCCGCGGTGGTCGACGGAGACGAGTTTGGGCATCCCCGTCGTCCCGGAGGTGTGCATCAGGATGCTCGTCGCCGTCGGGTCGATTGTCGGACGTGGGGGTTCGGCCGGGTCGCCCTCTTCGAGTAGTGCGGCGAACCGTTCGTCGGTCAGGTCGGCCGTCGCATCCGAGACCGCCTCCGTGGCGACCATCTCCATATCGAGGCCCGACTCCCGGACCGTGACTTCGAGGTCGGGGTCGTAGACGAGCAGGTCGGCGTCGGCGCTCCCGACGATGTGTTCGAGTTCGCCCGCCGCCAGCCGGTGGTTCGTGGGGACGGTCACGGCTCCGAGTTTGGCCGTCGCGAGGTAGGTCGTCACCTCGGGGACCGAGTTGTAGGTGAAGAGGGCGACCCGGTCGCCGACGCCGATTCCACGTGAAGCGAGGGCGTCGGCCAGCGCGTTCACCTCGCGGTTCCACTCGGCGTAGGTCAGTCGCCGGCCTTGCCCGGCAGCCGTGGCGTCGACGATGGCCTCCACGTCGGGCCACCGGTCAGCGGTTCGCCGCACGATGTCGCCGATGAGCATGTGCGGAGCGATACGGGGGTGTCGGATAAAGCCAACCGTCGCCGCTTACGCGAAGACGTCCTCGTAGTCGTTGCGGATGAAGTAGCGAACCCAGTTGCCGTAGGTCCGGTCTGCGGGGTGGTCGGCGACCTGCTCGTACTGGACGACGCCGTCCTCGTCGACGACGTACGTCGCCGCGATGCCCGTCACGCCGTGGCTGGTCTCCTCGACGCCGCTGTACTGCCTGGCGACATCGCCGCCGGGGTCGGCCAGCAGTTGAAAGTCGAGGTCGAAGCGGTCGCGCATCTCGACGAGGTCGGCGGGCGGCGAGGTCACGACGGGGAGGACGTCGACGTCGTCGTTGAACCAGAGGTCGTAGGCGACTTCGCTGAACGTCTGGAGCTGTTCGGCACAGAAACTGCACCACGACCCGCGGTTGATGAGGACGATGGCGGGACCGTCCGCCAGCGATTCCGAGAGGGATACGTCGCCGCCAGTCGTGCTTTCGAGTGTGAAATCGGGTGCCTGCGTTCCTTCGAGAGACATACAGTACCCACTGGGGGCGATGGCGGTTTAGGTAGACGGCGAATCGGCGCGGCCGATGCACACCCGGTCAGAGGAGGCTCGCGCCGATGGCGACGGTGAAGACGACGACGGCCAGCGCCGTCGCCCCGGTCGCGGCCGACCCCTCGCTCCGGGGCGAATCGGTCGCCCAGAGGACCGCGACCGTTCCACAGACCGCGACGAGCACGACCAGTACGGTGTAGATGGCATCGAGTACCCCAGCCATGTGTGAGGCCTTGGCAGGGAGGCCACTTAATGGCTCTCGCCGAAGGCGGCCCAAGCACGTCACGCCAAGCTATATCCGGGCGCCAGCCCGGAGTGTGTGGTATGCGGATGGAACTTCGGGTGTGCAAGCACTGCCACGAGGGCGAACACGGAAACCCACAGAAGACGGAGGTGACGCGCGACATGGTCCGGTGTGCCGAGCGCGTCAGGGAGTACAAGGACCTCATCGGCATCGACGCCATCTACATCACGATGGTCTCGGAGGGCGAGAGCGGCGGCGGCGAGGCACTCCCGGCCGTCGTCGCGAGCCTCGACGGCAAACAGATCCGGCTCACGGACACCCAGCTGGTCATGGAAGACGACGATGGGAACATGCTCGTCTACCCCGAACCCGAGGACATCCTCGAAGTCCTCTCGCGCAACATCGACCAGATAAGCGAGCAGACGCGCCAGGACGTCACGGTCGACCTCTCCGACGAGGGCGCGAAACTGCTCTCCTAGTACACCGTCCATCGGCGACTGCTGGTGGGAACCGGCAGTTCAGGAGAGAAGCTCTAGAGGTCCGCGGCGGCGACGTCCTGGTCGGCCTCTTCCCACTCTGCCCGGCAGTCCTCCGAGCAGAACTCACGGACGCGAATGTCTCCCCCCGGAACCTCGTCGATAGCGGCCGGATGCCACTCCTGGGTCTCGACGTCGCTCCCGCAGACCGCACAGCACGTCGTTTCGGTACTATCCATCGTACAGGGTACTGAAATCCCACGCCGATAGAAGTTGTAACTACGTAGATTGCGTCAATCGGAAAGAATCCAATGTGTATAGTATCTACTGCTCGGAGCCGCCGTCAGCGACGGCCTCGGTCTCGCGTTGCGCGGCCTGTTGCTGCCAGCGGCGCCGCAGCAGGTTCCCGTACATCGAGCGCGCGAGTCCGACGAACAGCACGAAGATACCGGCGTTGACGCCGACCGTGACCAGCAGATTGGTCGGGCCGCCCCCGACGACGAGGTCCTTCGGGACGGGGGAGGCGTAATCGAAGATGCTCGCCAGCAGGACGCCCACGATGCCGATGACGGTGAGTCCGCCCATCACGTTCGTCACCGCCCCCACGAGGGAGCCAGCGAGAGCCGCTCGATGCCGGTGACGCTCGCGTCGGCCTCGGGTTCGGCGTGACCCGCGGGCACGAGCGATTTGGGGATGAACGCCTTCGTCTCGACGGGGTAAAACGCGGGGTGGAACCCGTGCTCGAAGACGTGGAACATCACCCCCATCAGCATGATGACCCCGAGCAGGCCGTGGAAGACGACGAACGCCATCGCCGCCGACTTGGTGGCCATGAGCTGCATCAGCCCGGTCTTGCTCCAGATGAGCAGCCCCGATATCGAGAGGAGGGTGAGTTCGATGGCGAAGATGAACACGACGCCCTTCCCCACGTACGTGAGCAGGGGCACCTCGTCGGCGGAGTAGCCGGCGAATTGCCGGGCGTTGGGGTGGCGTTCGTCCGCGCGACCCGCGACGAACTTGAAGTCCTGGACGACCGCCTCGACGTCGCCCGCCGTCGGCATGATGGCACGGAAGTTGCTCCGGCCCGTCGAGGTGGTCAGCATCATCAGCGTCCAGAAGAAGATGAGTGCGAGCCCGCCGGCGATCGCGCTCGCTTTCAGGAACGACCTGCGGTCCAGGTCGAGCGAAACAGGTTCGCTA
>CAYYRO010000076.1:0-10314 GCA_964474075.1 uncultured Methylophaga sp. | reverse complement strand
GATCAAAGCGATGGCCGTGGCCAACCGCAATGATAAGGCCGATCATGTAGAAATTTCAGATTCGATTATTGATATTTGCAGCCATTTATCGGGCGTGGTGCGCTCAATGATGCGCACGTTACATCCGCTGAGTTTGGCCGATTTAGGTTTAGGGGCGACTTTATCGGATTTGGTACGTGAATGGCGCCGGCGTTATCCGAATCTGACCATCGATCTGCAATACGATGAACGGTTGGATGAAGTGCCACACGAGCTGGCGATCCACGTATACAGGATTGTTCAGGAGTCGCTGACCAATGTTGTGCGTCATGCTAATGCCACACAGGTATGGATCAAAGTCATGCAAGAGGGTGAAGTCAGTTCACCGCGTGTCGTAATGCGAATTAAAGATAACGGTCAGGGGGGGCAAGCTGACGGTGGTGGTTTTGGCGTATTAGCGATGCGTGAGCGCGTAGAAAATATGGGCGGGCGGTTTCGCTTTGAATCTGCTCCTGAACAGGGCGTATGTGTCCAGGCTTGGATGCCGATTTTAGAGAATAAAACTGATGAATCAGAAGAAGATTGATGTACTTTTGGTCGATGACCATGCAGTGGTTCGGGCTGGATTCCGCATGTTACTGTCGTCACAGTCGTTTATCGGCAATATTGTCGATGTTGACCGGGGTGAGCTGGTCTGCCACGAATATGAGCGTAGCCGTCCCGATGTAGTAGTCATGGATTTATCTATGCCGGGTATTGGTGGACTGGAAACTATTCGGCGTTTAAAGCGCCAGGATCCGCAGGCCATAGTGCTGGTGTACAGCATTCATGATGAGTCGGTATATGTCGAACGTGCTATTCAGGCCGGTGCAAAAGGTTATGTCACTAAAAATAGTGCAGCCGAAGTATTGGCAGAAGCCGTGTCAACAGTCGTGCAAGGCAAACGTTATATTGATCCGGAAATTTTGCCGAGTCTAGATGATTTCAAGCAACCTGCAGATGCTTTGCATTATGGACAGGTAATTGATGCTTTGTCACCGCGCGAATTTGATGTGTTTTGCCGTACTGCTCGCGGCATGACCGCGCATGAAGTAGCTGCCGAATTACATCTTGGCTATAAAACGGTTGCCAACTACAACACCACAATCAAAAATAAACTGAACGTAAATACCACCGCTGATTTGGCTAATATTGCCGTGGTATTAGGTATAATCAAACCGTAGTATTGACATGATAATTTGGCTTTAATTTAATGATTATATTGATAAATAAATTTTTATTTATCAATCTTGAAACCTAAATACAGCATCCCTATATGGCAGATCAGAAGACAGTTTCGTCTTCATGATCTTAATACATTGTGGAGGTGTTTATGGCTATTCAAAGATATAGACCGGTAAGTCTTATTGATCAATTACAACGGGAAATGGCATCTGTTTTTAATCCGCCATCCGTAGAGTCCAATTTTGGCAGCGAGGAATGGACGCCTGCAGTAGATATTGCCGAAACGACTGAGGCTTATCAAATTCATGCTGATTTGCCGGGCGTTAAATCTGAAGATATTGAAGTTACAGCAGAAAGCGGTGTATTGACTATTAAAGGTCAGCGGCAAGAAAAGACCGAATCGGAAAAAGATAACTTCAAACGCATCGAACGTTTTACCGGTACCTTTATGCGCCGATTTACCCTGCCAGATACTGCTGATATTGAGAATATCAAAGCGACTACCCGTGACGGGGTACTGGAATTGATGATCCCTAAAATCCCGCAAACCCAACCTAAACGGATTAATGTAGAAGTTGCCTAACCCCCTGAAAGCCCGCGAAATTGTTAATTAGCGGGCTTTCACATTATAATCACCCTAGTTGCGTTGTAATTACAGTCCCGTAACACTCTAATAATTAAAATCTTTTACATTGCTCTTGCGGGTAGAGAATGGATCTTTAAACCGTCACACTTTGGAGCACAAATCATGTTAAAAACATTTAAATTATTGCCACTGGCAGCATTAATGTCAGTTTCAGCAACCGCCTTTGCAGAAGATAACTACGACCTGGATGATATCCGAGGTTGGGACTTAGTCCCCATGGAAGCCTGTCTGGATGCCGCGCTGGATACCATTCCCGGTAATCCACGCAAGCTGGAGATGAAGATGGAAGGCGACGATCCGACTTATGAGTTTGATATTGAAGCGACGGCCGATGGTCATACCTACAATGTTGAATGTAATGCTGAAGAAGGTTTTGTCACTGAAGTAGAGCGCGAAGCACAAGCCAATGATCCGGTCTTTGAAAGATATGCCAAAATTTCAGAAGCCGAAGCCCGCCAGATTGCACTGGACTTTATTCCGGGTGATGTCGTATCGATGGAATACGAAATTGGTATGGAAGGTAACGTGACCTATGAATATGACATCCTGAACGTTCACGGCCGTGAGTATAAAGTGGACGTCAATGCGGCCACTGGCGAAATTGAAGAAGCCAATTTAGAGCTTTATGAAATTGGTGCTGAAAAAGAGCTGTAAATATTTGTTTATGATTGAATATTATCATTAACGTCAAAAATTTTTTGTATTGAAAAAAGCGCTGCCAATAAAAAATTGCCAGCGCTTTTTTTTATGAAATTTATATGATTATGTGTCATCAAGTTTTTGCCATAACTGCTCTCAGGCAGGGTTTCTCAACTATTTTTAACTATTGCTGCTTCACGACAGTACATGGTGCCTTCACTCTTCTCTACAAAAATTTTTCCTGCTAAAAAAAGGGTATGAATTGCTGTTGTGTTAGCCTTTTTACTGTTAAGCATCTCTTTTAGCAGGTCATGATATGGTGCATTCATGAAGACAATCAGAGCGATTCCTGGGCGAATGTTATTGCTTTTGCTCATTTGGTGGGCGCTTACCGAAGGAGACAGATCCGGAATCGGGTCTGGTCTGCTCATCACCGTACTTGTCACATTTATCTCTTTGCTCCTTTTTCCTGCTGCTAAGCAGCGGATTCATCTGATTCCATTCATTGCTTTTCTAATGTTTTTTATCGGGCGATCTGTGTTGGCAGGGATTGATGTTGCCCGACGTTTGCTGTCACCTTCTTTACCTGTCAGGCCCGGTTATTGCGTTGTTAATCTGTGTCTGGCCGAGGGTAGCCCACGCTGGCTTCTGGCAAATACCATGTCGCTGATGCCGGGTACCCTGAGTGTTAAGTTAGAGAAAAACCGACTGTACCTGCATTGTCTGGATACCCGAACCCCGATTGAAGACAATGTGAGCGCTGTTGAACACAGAGTGGCGCGAGTTTTCGGTCTAGTACTTAAGGAAAACACTGGGCAGACGGAGGAAAACTAATGACCTTGGTGTTAAATCTAGTCGGTGCTTTTCTACTGTTGAATTTACTGGTGGCGCTTACTCGCATCTGGCTGGGGCCGACCGCTTCTGATCGCATGTTGGCATCCCAGTTATTCGGCACCACTGGTGTTGCTTTGTTGCTGGTACTGGCAGAGGCTCAGGGTGCGCCGGCACTAAGAGATGTGGCACTGATTTTGGCATTGTTGTCCGTGTTGGCTATTGTCGGTTTTGTGACGCGGGTAATTCGCATCGATGAGAGGCAACCATGATGTCGGTATTGATGTTTATTCAAGGATTTCTTCTGGTGACAGGCTGCCTGTTTTTTGCCATTGGTACGCTGGGGCTATTTCGTTTCAAAGATACGCTTACGCGTATTCATGCCCTGACCAAGGTGGATAATCTGGGCCTGGGATTTATCGCTTTAGCATTGCTTCTGTCTGTCCCTTCTCTTGCAACAGCAATGAAAGTGATCCTTATTTGGGCCGTGGCATTAGCGGCCAGTGCTACATCTGCTCACCTGATCGCCAAAGCGGTTTGGTCGAAGGATCCTGAGCTCCCGACTGAAAGGACGCCTTATGACTGAATGGTTGCTGGATGGTTTGATCGTTTTCGCTTTGTTAGCGACAGCATCGGCGGCATTGTTGTCACGGGATTTATTTCGTGCCGTAGTAGTATTTATTGCCTTTGGTCTGCTGATGGCCATAGCCTGGGTCCGATTGCAAGCGCCTGATATTGCTTTGGCGGAAGCCGCGATTGGCGCCGGCCTGACCGGTGTGCTGTTATTGGATGCTGTCAGTCATTTCGGTCGTTCCTCACGTAGCAGGATAGAAAGTGAAGGCCGGGATCTATGATACGAGTGGGTTTTATTACTCTGGGATGCCTTACGCTAGTTGGTTTGCTCAGCATGAGTATCTGGAATATTGCCGACAATCCGCCGCCTGTGAATCTGTCACAACTGCTTTACCAAAACCTTGAACTTAGCGGAGTAGAACATCCGATTACGGCGGTTTTACTGAATTTTCGCAGTTACGACACTTTGCTGGAAATTGGCGTTCTGGTGATTGCTGGTATTGCTGGAATATCAATGGCTAAAACTGCTTCACTCGAAGATCCGGAACTGAGGACGTCAGATTCCTTACTCTACGCATTGCAACGCTGGTTTTTGCCGTTGATGCTAATGCTTGCGGGATACTTGTTATGGGCTGGTTCTGACCGGCCCGGCGGTGCATTTCAAGCTGGCGCTGTATTGGCTGCCACTGGTGTTTTAATGCGTTTAAGCGGTATTCCAATGGCATTTATCCAACCCGGCCTGCTGTTGCGTCTTGGCTTGGTTCTGGGTTTTATGATGTTTCTATTGGTTGGTGTGGCGAGTGCCATTGGTGGCAGTGCCTTTCTGGGCTATCCACCGGCTTTGACAAAACCTTTGATCTTAATCATTGAGACAGTTCTGACATTCTCCATCGCTATGGTGTTATTAGCGCTTTTTGTTTCGGCACCGGTCAACGACGTTGAGGAACCTGAAGAAGGGGCGTCTTAATGACAGGATCACTGTTATACGCGTTCACAGGCGCCATTTTGTTTGGCATCGGTGTGTTCGGATTGCTGCAGTTATCCCATCTGCTGCGCAAACTACTGGCTTTTAATGTTACGGGATCCGGCGTGTTTCTGATACTGGTTGGGTTACCCCAACATCACGGCGGGGCAGATCCGATTCCACAGGCTCTGGTGCTTACCGGCATCGTGGTTGCCATTGCCGCGACCGCACTGGCTGTGGTGTTGATCCGACGTTATTTTCATTTGTCTGGTATGACCAGCCTTGAAGGGGAGCTGAACACCAGGGAGAAAATAACGTAATGACATTATGGTTGATGGCCGGATTGTTATTTACGCCGCTCGCTTTGGCTGTGCTGACGCTGCTGACAAACTTTACCGGAGGTCGAAGGGTAACTTGGGCCGGTATTTTAATTCAGATTTTGATATCGCTGGGACTTTGGCTGGTCGTGGCACACGATGGTGGCTTCTATTATGGCCTTGGTGGTTGGGATGCTCCATTGGGTATTGAGCTACGTGTGGATGGACTTGCCGTCACTTTTATATTGTTGACTGCAGTGGTGGCCAGCGCTTGTGGATGGCACGCAGGCGTTTACATCGATCCGGATAAATCCTGGCATCGGTATTTCTGGCCATTATTCTGGTTTCTGTGGTCTGGACTGAATACTGTCTGGTTAGGCGGTGATTTGTTTAATCTCTACGTCGGACTGGAGCTGATAAGTCTCTCCGCAGTTGGTCTTGTGGCATTGGGTGGCAATGCAGCAGCGTTGCGTGCAGCACTCAGATACTTGTTTGCAGCATTATTAGGATCGCTCTTTTATTTGCTGGGTGTTGCATTGCTCTATGGACAATTTGGCACCTTGTCGATTGCCGGAGTGGTTCTTTTGTTGGAAGATTTTTCTGAACCAACGGGTGCCAGAATGGCGATGGTACTGATGATTGCCGGATTGGCCGTAAAAACAGCGCTGTTTCCTTTTCACAGATGGTTACCACCAGCACACAGCATTGCAAAATCGCCGGTGAGTGCATTGTTATCGGCACTGGTGGTCAAGGCTTCTTTTTATATTGCTGCCAGATTATGGCTCGAATTTGGCGAACAGCTGGGGCATTTTGTTTTAGCACAGCTGGTTGGTTTGTTAGGTAGTGTGGCAGTGATCTGGGGAAGTTGGCTGGCATGCCGGCAACAGCAACTTAAGCAAGTGGTTGCCTATTCTTCAGTAGCCCAGATTGGTTATCTTTTTCTGTTATTCCCACTGACGTTTGCAGTGTCGGAGTCAGTCTCATTGCAAGCTCAACAAGGAATGACATTGCAAGTTATCAGTCACGCACTGGCCAAGGCTGCCATGTTTCTCGCAGCTGGCAATCTGATCCTGTCCATGGGCAGTAACCGCGTCGATGCCCTGACAGGTGTCAGCCGTTTTTTACCATTTTCGCTGTTTTCCTTTGGTTTGGCCGGGGTATCACTAATGAGTCTGCCACCATCCGGTGGCTTTGCAGCTAAGTGGTTATTGCTTCAGGCCAGCCTGAAAAGTGGCCAGTGGTGGTGGGTGCTGGTTTTATTGGCTGGTGGACTACTCTCGGCGGTGTATGTGTTCAGGATTTACCATGCATCGTTCCTTGAGAGTTCTGAGACGGATAAGTTCTACCATCCATCGAAAAGTCTGGAGGTCATCCCGATGATTCTGGCATTAATGGCACTGGGATTAGGGCTGATTGCTGAGCCTGTGCTATCAGTAATGTCATTACCATTTGAAGTGGTGGGCTCGCAATGACATTGAATACCTGGTTGCCGCTATTAACGCTGATAACGCCGCTGTTTGCTGCGTTGATGATCTTTACTTTGCCTGAAAAAGGTCACCGTTTAAGAACAATCGTAAACCTGAGTGTAGCTGTTATAAAGCTGATTCTTGTGATCGTTATGGCCTGGGGAATATTTCACGGGGTGGACTACGAAATACGCTTTACCATGGTGCCGGGTGTTGCGTTTATTTTGAAAGCTGACTCGTTGTCAATCATCTTTGCAAGTTTATCAGCAGTACTCTGGCTGCTGACGATTATCTATGCTGTCGGCTATCTCGAAAATTCAGCCAATCGTAGTCGTTTTTTTGGTTTTTTCAGTCTTTGTGTGGCCAGCACCATGGGGGTTGCCTTGGCCGGTAACCTGTTTACCTTCTTTTTGTTCTACGAAATGCTGACGCTGTCTACCTATCCATTAGTCGTACACCGTGGAACTGAACAGGCCCTTAAAGCGGGGCGGACTTATATCATTTATACCCTCACGGGCGGGGCAGTGCTGTTGCTGGCGATTGTATGGTTACATGATTTGGCGGGAGACCTGCCATTTCGGGAAAGTGGTCATTTTGCTGATGCACCGCCCGACATACATTTTTCGCTAATCATGATTTTCATCCTGTTGATGGCTGGACTTGGGGTGAAGGCTGCACTCTTTCCATTGCACGGTTGGTTACCCAAAGCAATGGTAGCGCCGGCACCAGTAAGTGCATTGTTGCATGCCGTTGCGGTGGTGAAAGCCGGGGCTTTTGGTATTGTGCGTGTCGTTCACGATATTTATGGTGTAGGTGCAGCATCAGCCTTGGGATTATTGCAGCCACTAGCCTGGTTGGCGGCTTTTACGATTATTTATGGTTCAATCTTGGCTTGGCTACAGTCGGATCTTAAACGCCGGCTGGCATTCTCAACGGTAAGCCAGATTTCCTACATCATTCTCGGGATTTCAATGTTAGGGCCGGTCGCGGCGGTCGGCGGACTCGTACATTTGCTTCATCAGGGCATTATGAAAATTACTTTATTTTTCTGCGCCGGTAACTATGCCGAAACGCTGGGTATTCACCGAATTGATGAGATGGATGGTGCCGGACTGCGTATGCCAGGAACTTCGATAGCTTTTACTATTGGCGCCTTTGGCATGATTGGAGCGCCGCCATTGGCAGGCTTTATCAGTAAATGGACACTAGCCAGCGGCGCACTGGCGGTCAATATGGATTGGGTGGTGGGTTTACTGGTGCTCAGCAGTCTGCTTAATGCAGCGTATTTTCTGCCGATAGTACACCGGTTGTGGTTTCGTGAGTCGGCAGGCTGGGTGAATGAGCGACATTGGGGACGGCTGGAGACCAGCGCCTGGTTATTCTGGCCGCCGATGCTGACAACTTTGATGATAGTGATGGCAGGGGTACTGGCATCTATGCCATTCAGTCCGTTGTCGTGGGCAGAACTGATTATTCATCGGGAATATTCGCTGCCATGACTGCTGAATCACATCTGATTTTGCTGGCTGTGTGCTGGCCGTTATTTTACCCATTGATTGCCTTGCGGGATGGATGGAGAAAGGTCATGCGATACCTCCTCCCTGTTCTGCCATTACCAGCATTGATGTTAGCCGTTTTCAGTCAGCCTGGCTGGCAGCTGGAATTACCATGGCTGCTTAATGGCGGGCTATTGGCAATGGATGAATTACGAAGGGTGTTTTTATTGCTGACAGCGGTGCTGTGGACGGTTGCTGGAGTTTATGCGGTGGGTTATCTGGCTGCTCATCATTTGCGGCGGTTTTGCGTGTTCTGGGGATTAACTTTGGCGGGTAATCTCGGCTTGACCATCGCCATGGATGTTGGCAGCTTTTACAGCTTCTTTGCTTTAATGACCTTCGCTGGTTATGGCTTGGTGGTTCATGAGGGAACCAAAGAAGCCAGCTATGCTGGTTGGGTTTATATGGTGATGGCGGTGCTGGGAGAAATGGCCATTCTGGCAGGTTTACTGCTGGCATCTGCCGCAGCGGACAGTCAGATGCTTGCGGATCTGCCACAAGCAATTGCCGGTGCACCAAGAAGGGATTTGATCATTGCACTGTTAGTTGCTGGTTTTGGTGTGAAAGCTGGTTTACCGTTATTGCATTTCTGGCTGCCACTGGCCCATCCGGTAGCACCGACACCTGCCAGCGCTGTGCTCAGTGGGGCCATGATTAAAGCTGGCTTGCTCGGCTGGCTTATTACTTTGCCATATGGTGAAATCGGTTTGACCAATTGGGCGATCTTAATGACAGTGGTAGGTGCTATTGCTTCGATTGGTGCTGCAGTGCTCGGTTTATACCAGGACCGTGCAAAATCCGTATTGGCTTATTCCAGTATCAGCCAGATGGGATTGATGGTACTAATGGTTGGTGCCGCTCTTTCCGATCCTGAGCGCGCACCCATACTATTTTCTGTGATTGCCTTGTATACCCTTCATCATGGTTTGGCCAAGGGCAGTATGTTTCTGTCTGCCGGTGTCATGCTGCCTTCTGACAAGATTCGAAGATATGCTGTCTGGCTGCTGATAGCGTTGCCGGGTCTATCATTGGCTGGATTACCGTTCACCAGTGGCGCACTTGCCAAGTTGGCTATGAAAGAGGGCTTATCGGAAGACAAATTGGATTTTGTGGCAGCCAGTTATCTTCCTATGTTGATGACTGCTGGTGCTGTGGCTACCTTGTTACTAGTGCTGCGTTTTTTATGGATTCTTTTAGAACAGTCTGAGACTGGCCGTAATCCACCAATGCTAATTTTGGGATGGTTAGCGGCTGTTATAAGCAGCCTGGTAGCCTTTTGGTGGATGCCATGGGATGTGAAGGGCCTAGTCAAATCACCGGTATGGTTGCCTGCAACGTACCAGCTTTGGGCGCTTATATGGCCGATGTTGATTGCCACAATCATCGCTGTGTTAACCATGTTGCTAATACAGAAAGCCAAACATCAGAAACAAAAAAAACCACCATTTTTTCAATGATAGGTTTCATTTTGGCGAGGTTAAATAAATATATTAAAGCTAATAATATAAATTTATAGCGAATTTGCCGGAGGGACAGTCCGATTATTTAAGTCTGAATGAGATAACGCAAGACAAATTAAACTCATTTAATTACATGTGCTTACAATAAACTATTGATCCATATTGTCTCATTCAATATTATCTAATAAGCATTGCTTATTGCGGGTGCAAGGAGGGGTAGATACGACAAGGAAGGTTAAAGAAATGCCTGCCAAGAAAATCAGTGATCTTCAAAAGGAAAAATATCACTCTGAAGGCGGCGTTGCTGATTTTAAACTTCAAATTGCATCGCAAGATGCTAAATCATGGATTCTCAGAGTCAAGGTTGGAAGCAAGCGTTTTTTATGGCCAGAGAAAGGCACGTGGCGTGGTCTGCTAATTCCAGACACAAGTTTATACAGATATTCTGCCCTTGCAGGTGGTGACTCATCATTAATATTAATGTTTTGAATGCGTGGTTCGGTACTAAAGTCATATCAACGGAAATAGCTCTAATGATTGCTCGGTGGATCTATTGATATATCTATGTGGGAAGCACGTAAGGTGCCTGTTAAATAGGCAAAAGAAATTGCGAACCGTTGATGGGTTCCTGGAAGCACTGCTAAGGATCAATCCAGTAA
>CAYYRO010000075.1:0-10359 GCA_964474075.1 uncultured Methylophaga sp. | reverse complement strand
CGAGCGTCGTCTTCCCCGAGCCGTTGGGCCCGACGAGCAGGAGGAACTGACCGTCGGGCACGGAGAGGGAGACGTCGTCGAGCGCCGCGCGCTCTCCATATCGGTGGGTGAGTTCCCGGACGTCTATCATCAGGCCGCGGCGACGGCGTCGCTCCGGACGATGCCCACGGCGGCGGCGATCTTGAACGCCTCTGCGGGGATGAACGCCGCGGCGCCCGCCATGAACGCCTCGACGGGACCCATGCCGAGGACGAGCATGAGGCCGGCGATGCCCAGCACGTAGATGATGGCGGTTCCGGCGACCATCGCGCCGACGAGCGCGGGGAGGCCGGTCTCGCGGTAGTCGCCCAGCGTGAGCCCGCGGTGGACGATGGCGCCGATAGCGAACGCGGCGATGGGGTAGGAGAACAGGTACCCCCCGGTCGGGCCGAGCAGGACGCCGAGTCCGGCGGATGCGCCGGCGAATATCGGAGCGCCCAGCGCGCCCGCGACGAGGTAGAAGACCATCGAGACGCCACCCCAGATGGGGCCGAGCATGATGCCCGCGAGGAAGACGCCAAGCACCTGCAAGGTGACCGGCGCGGGGGAGAGTGGGTTGGGGAACGAGACGAACGCGAACGCGCCCATGAGCGCGGCGAACAGGCCCGCGCGGGCGAGGTTGACGACCAGTTCGTCGCCGACGAGGTCGACGGTTTCGCTCTGTGTACTCATGTCCAGGGAATTCCCGTAAACCACCAAGATAGCTTCGGTTTACGGTCGGGGGATAGAGCTTGATACTGTCGGCTGTAACTACGTGCCGATATTCGCTACCCCGGGGTGGCGAATTCGTTCACGCGCGTACAGCCAATAGTATAAGTCAGGGTCCGACGAACCCCGCGGCCATGGAGTACGAACCCACGCTGTCGGCGATGCTGGACCACGTCGCGGAGGCGTACGCCGACCGCGAGGCGCTGGTCGGTTCCGACGAACGACTCACCTACGCCGAATTGCGCGAGCGGGTCGACGCGTTCGCCCGCGGGTTGCTCGGAATGGGAATCGGGGCCGGCGATCACGTCGGCGTGCGCGTGAGCACCCGCACCGAGTGGTTCGTCGCCACCTACGCCATCCAGCGGGTGGGCGCGACGATGGTCGGGCTCAACACGTGGTACCAGCCGGACGAACTCCGCTACGCGCTCTCCCAGACCGACGTCTCGGCGCTCGTCACGATGGATTCGTTCGCGGGGAACGACTACCTCGACCAGTTGACGACCGTGGCGCCCGGAGTGGCCGAGGACGGCGAGTCGAGCGAACTCCCGCACCTCCAGCGGGTCGTGACCATCGACGGCCACCGCGAGTGGACGACGCCCTGGGACGACGTCCTCGACGTCGGGGAGTCCGTCTCCCCCGAGCGCCTCGACGCCGCGAAGGCCGGCGTCGCGCCGGAGGACGACGCCTACATCCTCTTCTCGTCGGGAACGACGGGCCGGCCGAAGCCAATCGTCCTCCGACAGGACGGCGTGACGACGAACCCCCGCGGCGTCGGCGCACGCATCGGCGTCGACGCCGACGACACCTTCCTGCTCCCTCTTCCGCTCTTCTTCTCCTTTGCGGCCTGCAACGAGTCGGTGACGGCCCTCTCACACGGCGCGACCCTCGTCTTGTTGGAGCAGTTCGACCCCGCGGAGGCACTGGCGGTCATCGAGCGCGAGTCGGTGACCGTCCTCTACGGGATGGCGAACATGGCCCGTGGAATGGAAGCAGAAGCAGACGACCTCTCGGCGTCGCTCGCGAGCGTGCGACGGGCGCAGTTGCTCGCGCCCACGACCCTGCAAGAGCGCTTCGAGACCGAGTACGGCATCGACAGGGTGGTCTCGGGGTATGGCCTGACCGAGACGTGTGCCATCTGCACGCTCGCGTCCCACGAGGCGAGCGCGGCGGCGCGCCACCGCACCGTCGGTCGGCCCCTCCCCAACGTGGACGTCCGTATCGTCGACCCGGACACCGATCGGGAGGTCCCCCCGGGCGAGCAGGGCGAGGTGCGCCTCCGCGCGCGCACGCTGTTTCGTGAATACTACGGCAAGCCCGAGCAGACGACCGCCGCCTTCGACAACCGGGGGTACTTCAGGACCGGCGACGTGGGCCGGCTCGACCCGCAGGGCAGGCTGCTCTTCGAGGGGCGCTACAAGGACATGATAAAGACTGGGGGTATCAACGTCTCCCCCGAGGAGGTCGAGAACGCCCTGGAGACACACGACGACGTGCGCGAGGCGACGGTCGTCGGCCTCCCCGACTCCGAAAAAGACGAGATTGTCGCCGCCGCAATTCGTCCCATCGAGGGGGCCGACCTGGATCGCGAGACGGTGCGGTCGTACCTGCGCGAGCGCCTCTCCTCCTACAAAGTCCCCGACGTCATCGAGGTCTGGGAGGGTGACTTCCCCCGGACGGACACCGGAAAGGTCCGGAAAGACGCTGTGGAGCGGGAACTATCCAAGTGAGTTGGTACCACGGGGCAAGCTATAAGACCCTCCCCTCTGCATTGCCCGGAGGATGAGTGAGACGGAGGCCGTAGCGCGCGTTCGGGACCGAATCGAGGCCGTGGGGGAGGCGCTCGGGATTCCCGCGGACACTATCGAGACGGCCGAGCTCTTGCTCACGCGCGCCCGAACGGAACTGGAATTCGAGGGGCGCAACGTCGACGCCATCGCAGCAGCGGCGCTGCTCATCGCCTGCAAGCAGGGGGGCTTGCCCATCACGCTGGGCGACGTATCGCGTGCCTGGCAGACGACGCCGCCGACGGACGGCGTCTCGCCGGAGTTCGAAGAGAAGCTGGTGAGCCGGCGCATGAACACCCTGACCGACACGCTCTCGGTCCCCGCCCCGCCGACGCAACCGACGGACCTCACGGACCGCTACGCGCGGGAACTGGACATGCCCGAGGAGATGGCAGACGTGGCGGACCGCATCCTGCGCGACGTCCTCGAAGCCGAACCCTCCGTGGTCGCGGGGGGCACCTCTCCCAGCGGGAGCGCGGCCGCCGCGCTCTATCTGGCGGCCAAGCTCAACGGGCTCAGACTCGAATTCACGCAGGACCGCATCGCCGACGTCGCCGGAACCACCGAGGTGACCATCCGGACGAACTACCAGCGGCTGGCCGACGCCCTCGGCGGTGAGGACGCCCTCGAAACCGAACCGCGCTACCGCATCGACCGACAGACCGTCTCGACGCTCGACGGCGGACGCGGTGACGCGGACACGGTCAAGACGGCCTACACGCTCAGCGCGGGCGTCGTCGCGATGGTACACCTCGCGGCCCAGACCGGTGACGACGCGGACGGCGTCGAGGCGCTCGTCACGCGGGCCATCCAGTCGGCGCTGTCTGACCCCCCGGCCGAACTCGTCGACCCGCCGGACGGTCGGACTGCGGATCTCTCCGTCGCGCTTCCCGCCAGCGACGTTCGACTGCTCGAACGCACCGTCGAGGAAGCGACCGCCGACGGGTCACAGGCGCGATTCGTCGAGACGGCGCTCCGCGAGGAACTCTGTCTGGCACCCGGGACGGTCGAACACACGTTCTCGCTGCCCGTCGACATCGCCCGCACGCTCGAAGCGTGGGCACAGGAGCGCGACGCGACGCCCGAGGAACTCCTCGCGGACCTCGTCGTCGAGGACGTCATCGGCTGAGCCGTCAGCGCCCGCCCAGAATCGGAATCTCGGCCAACTGGTCCTCGGTGAGCACCGCCTCCTCGATACCCTCCGGTTTCGTATACGGCGTGTTCGTCTTGACGACCCGGTCGGGCGTCACCACGAGGTCCATCGGCACGTCGTGGGCCTCGACGAGCACGTTGTCGTCCACGACCTGCCGCTCGTGGACCGTCGTCACCACCGGCGTGGATTCGTCCAGCAAGTCGAGTTCGCGCAGGAGTGCGTACTCGATGTCGGAGTACCCCTCGCCCTTCCCGACGCGGGCGCCGTCTTCCGTGACGGCGACGCCCCCCGAGACCACGAGGTCGACGGCCGGCATCTCGTCGGGAGCGACCTTCCGTGCATACTCCGCCCCCGAGGAGACGGTCGGCGCGGAATCGAGTTCGTCCTCTGGGATGCGTTCCGGGTCGAGTTCCATGAACGGCCGTTCGTCGCCGAGGCGCGGGACCGCCATGTAGACGGTCTTGCCCCCGTGGAGCGCCCGCCGCCGGACGGGCAACTGGGGCGCGTCCGGGTTGGCCTTGATGGTTTCCGCGCGCCGCCAGACAGCGGTGTCGGCAAGTCGGTCCGCGGCCTCGCTCGCGCCCGCGAAGTTGGGAATCCGGCCGTGGGGCGGAAACGGAAACCGGGCCTCGCCCGACGCTTCGAGCGCGTCCCAGATGCGTTCGCGGAGTGTCTCCTTGTCCATGGGCGAACCTGAAACCGCGCGGTGAAGTCTCTTGACGTTCCACGGACGCCGTTTCCGAAATCATTACGGTGCCGACGGACCGGTCGGAACATAGCGACCAGCCGATCCAATGACGGGAGACGAAACGTTGAGCGACGAGGAGAGAGAGGCGATGCGCCTGGAGTACCAGAGCCTTCGCTCGGAGATAGAGATGGCCATACAGAATCAGGTGCGGATTCTGGGGTACGGCGGGACCGCCCTCTCGCTCATCGTGGGGTTCGGAGCCATACAGAACTCGCTGCTCGTCATCACCACGCTCCCGTTTCTGGCGTTCTTCTTCTCGGTCCTCTGGAACGTCGAACAGACGCGGATGATGCGTGCCGGCGATTACATCTCCACCATCGAGACGCGATTCAACGAAGAGGAGTTCGAGAAGCCGGTCATGCTCTGGGAGACGTGGCTCCGATTCCGTGCGAGCGAACAGCCCGAGCGCGACATCTACGAGTACCACTACCGTGCCCAGAACATGGTCCTCGGGGTGTTCATGCTCATCATCGCCAGCGGAATTGTCGCCATCTGGGTCTGGCACCCCGGTGCAATCAGCGACCTGGCAGGGGGCATCCTCACGCTCATCTACGCCACCTTCCTGGTCATCACCTACTACCTGCTCAAGCAGGTCGTCAAACACAATCCGGTCGAACACAGTTTCAACCGGTTTCGCCGTCTCGAACGCGAGAAGATTCAGGCCCAGCGCAACGAGTAACTGGTCTGGCCAGGATACGTCCGGGAGGACTCGTAGCGTTCGAGCGCGTCCGGGACGGGCACGCGTTCGGGCGAGAGATGGCCACTCCGCTGAAGCATGTCGAACGTCAGTTCGCGGAGGAATCCGTCCCTCGGGTCGAGATCGGTGTCCGCCAGCGTCTCGTACGTATCGAGCCCGCTCGCCCTGAGAGAGGCGAGCGACAGTATCGCGTACTGCGATGGCCACGACCGACGGGGGCAGTGATAGCGGATGGACCGTCGAAACGCGTCCGGCGGGATGCCGAGCCGAAGCCCGTCACGATAGTTCTGGTAGACGCGTCTGAGCCGGTAGGACGCGGAATCCCACTCGAAGTTGACGTGGTCTTCGACGACCGAAACGGGCAGGTGATAGACGTTCATGTGGCTGTCCGCCCTGACCCAGAGGTCCTTGTCCTCGTGAACCTGCAGGTCGTTCCAGCCATCGGCGCGCTCAATGTCCCTGCGGGTTCCGACGAGACAGCCGTGAGCCAGCAGGAGCCCCGGGCCGTGTCTGTCACGCACCGTCTCGTAGTAGTCGACCAGATCCGGGAGAACCGGCCGGAAGATACTGTCCAGGTCAGCCTGTGCGACGACGACGTCGGAGTCAGATAGCTCGAATGCGTACTGGCGGCCCATCCCCCGCGTCACGCCGGATTCGTGAACGAGCCGGATGTCACCCTGAGAATCGAACCGTTCCAGCAGGTGGAACGAGTCGTCGGTCGACCCGGCATCGACGACGTATATCTCGTCGTCGTCTCCGAGTTGCTCCCGCAGGCTCTGGATGGAGGCCTCTGCGGTCTCGTATTGCTCGAAGTGGGTGGTCAGAACGTCCATGGACTATGGGCGCGTCGGTCGGTTATTTGAGCTTTGTGAGACGTTCGCGAGCAGAGTTATAAGGACCCTCCCCCCGAGACTGGGTGTCATGCCAGCCGACGAGACGCCCGCCGCGCGGTTCAGGCGCGAACAGACAGGCACCGAGGTCGACCTCCCCTACGCGGGCATCGAGACGTTCCTGCGGGGCGAGTACCGACCGGTCGACGGGGTCGGCAATACAGATGTAGGCGTCCTCGGGGTGCCCTACGACGCGGCGGCGAGCAACCGCCCCGGCGCACGTTACGGCCCGCGAGCGCTCCGGCGGGCGAGTTGCTGGCTCGCCTACCTCGGTGGATACAAGGGCGGGTTCACCAACGTGCGGACCCGTGAGACGGTGGATTACTCGGTCATCGACGTGGTCGACTGCGGCGACGCACCCGTGTTTCCGATGGACCACGAGACGACCGCCGAAAGCGTCCGGGCACACGCCGCGACGCTGGCACAGGAGACCTTTCCGCTATTGCTGGGCGGCGACCACTCGGTGACGCTTCCCGCCTTTCTCGGTGTGGCGGAGGCCCGCGGATACGACCGGCTCGGGCTCGTCCAGATAGACGCCCACACCGACACGGTCGAGGAGAGCGCCGTCTACGGGCGCGAGTTCCACGGCTCCAGCACCTACCACATCGCCGACTCTTCCAAAGGTTCGTTCGAGAACGTCGCGCAGGTGGGCATCCGCGGCTACGAGGCGCCCGACTTCTTCGAGTTCGCGGACGACGTGGGGCTCTCCGTGTTCACGATGGGCGACGTCCGCGAGCGGGGCATCGAACCGGTCGTCGAGTCGGCCATCGAGCGCGCGAGCGAGGGCGCCGACGCGGTGTACGTCACCTTCGACATCGACTCGGTCGACCCCGCCGGAGCGCCGGGGACGGGTACCCCCGAACCCGGTGGGCTCTCGGCACGGGAAGCGCTCCGGGCGATGGACGTGCTGGGAGCCCACGACGCGGTGACCGCGGCCGACCTCGTCGAGGTGGCTCCACCCTTCGACGGGGAGTGCCGGACGGCGCTGCTCGGCGCGTCCCTCCTCGCCGCGCTCCTCGAAGGGCAGTTCGGGGGAAGCGGGAGGTCGTAGGTTTTTGGTCCAGGGGGTCGACCCGCCTGCATGGATTTCGACCTCGCGACGCCGCTGCCCGCGACGGGGAGCGTCGACCCGGCAGACCAACTGGAGATCGCGCAGGCCGCCGAGTCGGCGGGCTACGAGACGCTGTTCATCGCCGAGACGTGGGGCAGGGAGTCGTTCACCCGCCTCGGGTGGCTCGCGGCCCACCTCGACGACATCAGGCTCGGGACGGGCATCGTCCCCGTCCACTCGCGTTCGCCAGCGCTCATCGCACAGGCGGCCGCGACGCTCGACGAGCTCACCGACGGGCGGGCGGTGCTGGGACTCGGCCTCTCCTCGCCGCACGTGATGCGGAACTGGCACGGCGCCGAGTGGGAGCCCGCGCTCCGCCGCCAGCGCGAGACCGTCGAAATCGTTCGGCAGGTGCTCTCGGGCGAGGAACTGGAATACGACGGGGACGTGTTCGACGTCGAGCACTTCCGGCTCCGGTTCGACCCCGTCCGGGAAGACCTCCCCATCTACATCGCGGCACAGGGCCCGACCAACTGCGAACTCACCGGCGGGTTCGCCGACGGCTGGCTCCCCAACCGGATTCCGGTCTCCTCGTTGCCCGACGTCCGAGAGCACGTCGACCGCGGGGCAGAAAAGCAGGACCGCGACCCCGAGGCGGTCGAGACCATCCCCTACGTCGCCACCTGCATCCTGGACGATGGCGAGCAGGCCCGGCGGCGGTGCCGAGAGTTCATCGCGTTCTACGTGGGAGCGATGGGCGACTACCACTTCCGGGCCGTCGCCGAGCACGGCTTCCGCGACACCGCGGAGGCCATCCGGGAGCGCTGGCAGGACGGCGACCACGAGGGCGCCCGCGAGGCCGTCTCCGACGAACTCCTGGCGGAGATTGCCATCGCCGGCACGCCCGACCAGGCCAAGGAATCGCTGGCCGGATACGAAGGCGTCGCCGAAACCATCGTCACGCTCCCGCCGACGACGGCCGAACGTGGGGAGATACTGGAGACCTTCAAACACGCGGGTAATTTATAATTAAATGGACATGATGGCCGGGCCACGGCTCGACCGTTGACTTCCGCCGTGTGCCCGGTTCTGCGCAGGATTCACCGAAACGTTTTAGCGGGTTTGGGGGGCCATAGGAACTGTCATGCGGGAAATACTCACGATGTGGAAAGACACGCGGATGATAATGCTCGTCGCAGTGGTGGCGGCCCTCTACGCGGCCGTGCTCATACCATTCAAGACGTTGACAATAATTCCGGGTATCACGTCCGTTCGGCCGGCGAACGTGATTCCGGTCGTCTTCGGAATCCTGTTCGGCCCGGCAGCCGCGTGGGGGGCGGCCATCGGTAACCTCATCGGTGACATCTTCGGCGGAACGCTCGGGCCGGGGAGCATCGGTGGGTTCGTCGGCAACTTCTTCTTCGGGTTCGTCGGCTACAAGCTCTGGGGCAACCTCGGGTCGCTCTCCTCGGGGTCTGAACCCAACATCCGCGAGAACGCCGGCCGGCAGGTCGTCGAGTACGGCGTCATCGCGCTGGCGGCGGCCGCCATCTGTGCAGGCATCATCTCGTGGTGGGTCGAGGTGCTTGGGCTGTTCCCCTTCTCGGTGCTCGGGACGCTCATCGTCGTCAACAACTTCCTCGCCGCGGCCATCCTCGGGCCGCCGCTGCTCTACCTCATCTACCCGCGCATCAAGGACATGGGTCTGCTCTACCCGGACATCCTCGACCCCGAGGACCTGCCCGACCGGGGCAGTTCGCGGATGGTCACCGCGGCGTGGGGCATCGTGGCCGTCTCGGTGCTCTGGGTGGTCATCGGTATCGCCCTCTCCATCGGCATGACTGACGTCGGCTTCGGCGCCGCGCCGGGCGGTGAAACCTTCGGGAAAGGTGGGTCGACGGTGCAGATTGTGTTCGGTGCCATCGCGTTCCTCGTCTTCCTCGCCTTCTCGTGGATGGCGGGAAGCCGTCTCCCCGACCAGCTCGGTCCCTAATCTTTCTCACCTGTTTTCTGCGAGGCGGTAGGCGACCACGCAGAACCCCGTGACCGTCAGCAGGAACTGGATGCCCGACCCCGAGAGCGGGAAGATTCGCTCGACGTTCTTCGGCTCGGCGCCCGCCGTCGGGTCGACGCCCGTCCGGTAGTGGACCGTCTCCGTGGTCCCTTTCGCCGACTCCTGTACGTCTATCATCGTCTGGACCAGCCCCCGCTGGTTCGAGACCAGCACCTCGCCGGAGAAACTGTAGAACTGGTCGACCACCGGGAAGAACAGGTTCACGCCGTTGTAGAAGAGGTCGATGCCGATTCCCGCGACCGCGAGGACGAGCACGCCCACCCACGCGATGCGTGGCATTCCGGTCCCCCAGCGCTCGCGGAGAGACGACCGGGGACGCACCGAGACGTCGTAGTGGACGACGGCCGCGAACGCGAGCGGGACGAACACGTTGTTCGTGTACGTCCGGTGGGCCCCCGGTATCCAGAGGCCCAGGAACGTATCCAGTTCCGGAATCACGGTCGCGAGCGCCACCACGGCCACGGCGCGGTGGTCGAACTCGTCGTGGAGGAGCGCGGCGGCGACGAGGCCACCGATTGCCGCGTGAAAGAGCGTCGACGGCATGGTAGCCACCCTCAAGGGCCGGACACTGATAAGCTATTTTTTCGGGGAGTCCCAGTATGGAATCGCAGCCGTGACGGGACCCATATGGACGACGGTGGCGCGGGAGACCGAACGCGGCATCAGATACGGCATCGTCGCGGTCCTCATCGTCGGCGTCCGCCGTCGCGACCCCGGGGCGGTGGCGAACGCCGTCTTCGCCTTCCTCGCGACGTATCTGCCGGGCGCAGTCGAGACGGTCTTCGACGTCGAACTCGCGCCCTGGCAGCGCGTCTACGTCGAGAGCGCGATGCTCACGCACGCGGTGGGGATGCTCGGCCCCTACGACGACGTGTGGTGGTGGGACCACCTCACCCACGCCCATTCGGCGACGGTGTTCGGGGGCGTCGTCCACGCCGCCGCGCGCCGCCGTGGTCGCGACCCCCGCCCGCGCGTGCTCGCCGTGGTCGTCGGCGCCGGCGCACTCTGGGAGCTGATGGAGTACGTCGTCCACGCCGTGGCCAACCGGCTCGGCGTCGAACCCCTGCTCGTCCACTACGGCAAGCGCGACACGCTCCTCGATATCGTCTACGACGTCGTGGGGGCGTTCCTGGTGCTCGCGTTCGGGGACTGTCTGCTGGGGAACCTAATCGAAGGGCCCGAATCTCAGGGGCCGAGATAGCCCCAGGCCAGCAG
>CAYYRO010000074.1:0-10404 GCA_964474075.1 uncultured Methylophaga sp. | reverse complement strand
AGCAAAAAAATCGCCTTGTTCGACGTTAAGATTTATGTCTTTCAGCGCCTGCAGGCCATTGCCATAGGTTTTGTTGAGATGTTCGATGGTCAGTGCGGTCAAAATGTTTGGTCCCGAGCATAAATCGATGGGCTAGATTATCATGCCCGTATGTCAGATGAAATTTACCGCAGCCAAGTTCCGCCTCAATCCGAAGCTGAATTAATGCGGCGCTGCCAAACAATTGCCGGACAAACGCTGGGACAATTGGCAGCCCAGTTGAATATTACGGTGCCAGCAGATTTGCGTCGTCATAAAGGCTGGGTCGGCGGTTTATTGGAAAAAATACTTGGCGCTGATGCGGGGAGTCATGCTGAGCCCGATTTCACCGGGCTGGGGATTGAGCTGAAAACCTTACCGCTGGCTGCCAATGGTTTGCCTAAAGAATCGACCTATGTGTGTACGGTCAATATGACTGAAACCGGCGAATTGCGCTGGCAGGAAAGCTGGCTCCGCCGCAAATTGGCAAACGTATTATGGCTGCCGGTTGAAGCTGATAACACGATTCCGCTCGCTGAGCGCTATGTTGGCGAAGGCTTTTTATGGCAGCCGGATGCTGAGCAAACAGCGCTTTTAAAACAAGACTGGGAAGAGCTGATGGATGCGCTGGTACTCAGTGGTCAGTCCGGCTTATCCGCAAAGCAGGGCCAAGTGCTGCAAATTCGTCCCAAAGCCGCCAATAGCCGGATATTGGCACAGGCGATAGCCGACGATGGCAGCCTGAATCAGCAAAATCCACGTGGCTTTTATCTGCGGAGTGAATTCACCGGCAAGATCTTACAGGGCAATAAGGCTTGCCGTTTACCCGTTTGAAAAGGCAGAATGGCGGCAATGGAGAAGGAATCGCCTGTGCAAAAACTCAATGCGCTAGTGGTGGATGCGTCCGCCGAGTTTCGTGAAAAAGCAAAAAAAATACTGGAGTCTGCTGGTTTCAGTGTCGAACTGGCAGAAAATGGTCAACAGGGATTGGTATTGGCTAATGCCTCACGGTTTCGTTTAGTCTGCTGTAGCGATGATTTACCGGATATTGCCGGTAGTGAATTTTGTGGGCAGTTGCGCGCTGTTAACGGTTACGACTTTGTGGCCGTTTTAGTGCTGACTGAAAACGACACGGCACGCACGCTCAAACAAGCCTTGCTGGCCGGTGCTACTGATATCTTCAGCAAGCATGATGGCAAAGAGCTGGAAACCTATGTACAGCGACTGGCTGAGCGTGAGACCCGTCATTTATCAGGCCGCGTGCTTTTTATCGAAGATTCCCGGGTATTGCAAACGATCATCATCGATTTACTGACCGATATGGGGTTGGATGTTGATGCCTATACCTTTGCTGAAGAGGCCTGGGAAGCCTTTAACGGCGGTGACTACGATCTGGTGATTACCGATATCATGCTTGAAGGCAGCATGAGCGGCATTACCCTGGTGCGAAAAATCCGCAGGCTACGTGAGGAATACGGTAACGTGCCGATCATCGCGACTTCGGGGTTTGATAATATTTCTCGCAAAATCGAGCTGTTTCACCTCGGTGTCAATGACTTTGTGTCTAAGCCCATTGTCCGAGAGGAATTGCGACAACGGGTATTTAACCATATCACCAGTTATCAGAATGTCCGTGAACTGCGTGCCCAGCAAAATTCTTTATACAGCCTGGCGATGCTGGATCAACTGACCCAGTTATTTAACCGGCATGCCTTACGGGAATTCGCCGGCAAATATTTTAGCGAGGCGTACCGGTTTAAACGTGATTTAACGATGGCAGTGCTGGATCTTGATAACTTTCGGGCACTCAATGATGAGCATGGTCATATCAAAGGTGATCAGGTGCTGGCGGAGCTTGGTAACTGGTTAAAACGGCATGTCCGTGATGTTGATATGGTGGCGCGCTGGGCGGGTGAAGAATTTGTTATGTTATTACCGGGTTGTGATGCACAGGAGGCTGCGGCACTGATCGAAAGAATGCAAAAACGATTGTCGCGCTTTAAGCCGGCCAATCTGGATATTTCCCTCAGCGTCGGTGTTGCAGAACTGCGCCATGATCAGCAGGATAACTTAAATAGTTTGTTTGAAATGGCCGACCGGGCCATGTATCAGGCAAAAATGGCCGGACGTAATTGTGTCCGGCTATACCAACCGGAAACCGACTAAAAAAGATTAACGGGTTTTGGCAAAGGCCTGACATTGTGGCTGAGTCAGCATAAATATGCCGTGACCACCATGCTCAAAATCCAGCCACATAAAATCCATCGTTGGCCATTTTTCGGATACCGCTTCATCGCTGTTGCCGACCTCGACAAATAACAGTCCTTCCGGGGTTAAAAATTCTGCGGCGCCCATAATAATCTGCTCGACTAACGCGAGGCCATTGTCGTCGGCGCGTAATGCGGCAGCGGGTTCATGACGATATTCCGCTGGCAGAGTCGCCATTTCGGCATCCCCCACATACGGCGGATTACTGACGATCAGATCGTACTGCTGTGTATTGTCCAGTTTGGCCCATAAATCAGATTCAATTAATTGCAGCCGATCCGTCAATTGGTGTTTTGATTGATTGATTTTGGCAACGTCCAGCGCATCCTTACTGATATCCACGGCATCAACAGTTGCTTCAGGGAAAGCATAAGCCAAGGCAATGGCAATACAAGCACTGCCGGTACACATATCAAGTATCCGTGTGACGTTTTCCGGTGCCGAAAGCCACGGTGAAAAATCGTTGGCAATCAGTTCAGCAAACGGTGAGCGGGGAATTAACACCCGATCATCGACGAAAAACGGCAGACCGGCAAACCAGGCTTCATGGGTCAGATACGGCACCGGTATCCGATTATCAATACGTTGCTGAATTAGTTTTATTAACGTTTTTTTCTCATCGTTTGTCAGCCGCGCATCAAGAAATATGTCGGGCATTTCGCTGACCGGCAATTGCAGACTGTGCAGAATCAACTGCGTTGCTTCGTTAAAGGCATCATCATTGCCATGGCCATAAAACAGCTGCGCTTCATGAAAGCGTGAGGTGGTCCAGCGCAAAAAATCGCGCAGCGTAACAAGCTCCGCCGCCGCAGTTTGATAATCAGCCGTCATTAATGAGCTGTAATATCAACGAAATGACCAGCAATCGCTGCCGCTGCAGCCATCGCCGGGCTGACCAGATGCGTACGGCCGCCCTGACCCTGGCGGCCTTCAAAATTACGGTTGGATGTTGAAGCGCAGTGCTCTCCGGCTTCCAGTCGATCGGCATTCATGGCTAAGCACATAGAACAACCTGGATCGCGCCATTCAAAACCGGCTTCGATAAACACTTTGTCCAAGCCTTCCTGCTCGGCTTGTTGTTTAACCAAACCTGAACCGGGTACGACCATGGCTTGTTTGACGCTGCTGGCAACTTTTCCGCCTTTGATGGCCGCGGCCGCTTCCCGCAAATCTTCGATACGCGAGTTGGTACAGGAGCCGATAAACACCCGATCCAATTGGATATTAGTGATCGGCTGGCTGGCTGATAACCCCATATAATTCAGTGCTTTTTGCATACCATTGCGCTTAACCGCATCTTGTTCAGCAGCCGGATCCGGGATATTTGCATCAACGGGCACCACCATTTCCGGTGACGTACCCCAGGTAACCTGTGGTTTGATATCAGCAGCTTTTAACACCACGACTTTATCGAAATGTGCGCCGGCATCGGAATGCAAATCCCGCCAGGCTGTGACTGCTTTATTCCAGTTATCGCCTTTGGGCGCAAACGGCCGATCTTTTAAATAATTGATTGTGGTGTCATCAACCGCAACCATACCGGCGCGGGCACCGGCTTCGATAGTCATATTACAGACCGTCATGCGGCCTTCCATCGATAAGGCCTGAATCGCTTCACCGGCAAATTCAATCGCGAAACCGTTGCCGCCAGCAGTACCAATTTCACCAATAATCGCCAGTACAATATCTTTGGCGGTAATGCCGGGATTCACATGACCCTCAACACGAACCTGCATGTTTTTTGATTTACGCTGAATCAGGCATTGGGTAGCCATGACATGTTCAACTTCGGAGGTACCGATGCCAAATGCTAAAGCACCAAATGCGCCGTGGGTAGAGGTATGTGAATCACCACAGACCACAGTCATACCGGGCAGGGTGGCGCCTTGTTCCGGACCTACGACATGGACAATCCCCTGACGCATATCATTAAGACCAAACTCGGTAATACCAAATTGGGCGCAGTTTTGATCCAGCGTTTCAACTTGTAAACGGGAAATCGGATCAGCAATACCCTGATCGCGATGACTGGTCGGTACATTATGATCCGGCGTTGCTAAAATTGAACTCAGGCGATAGGGCAGACGACCAGCCAAACGCAGGCCTTCAAAAGCCTGAGGTGACGTGACTTCGTGGACCAGATGGCGATCAATATAAAGCAATGCAGTACCGTCGCTTTCGCTACGTACTACATGTTGATCCCACAATTTGTCGTAAAGTGTTTTGGCGGTCATGGTTTTAGACTATAAATTGGAGTAAACAAAGCATTATACAGCGATAAGTGGGGGCACTCTATTGGCAGTTCAATTGTTAGCTTTATTAACGATTTTCAGGCAAAAAAAAGGCAGCCCGCAGGCTGCCTTTTTCTGGCATATGACTTCAGGAAAAGTGGTTATTCCATATTAGCGTGTCTATACCGCATATCTTCTTCTGCAATATCTTTCTCGTGAATCAAATAAGAAATAGTCGCTTCCAGAAAAATCAATGTCGATAATTCAAACATGGTACCCATAGGCATGCCTTTAGTTGTGGCAAAGCTATTGTCGTTACCGATTTGAATCGTTTGATCTGCTATATCACCAATCGTTGATTTTGATTTTGAACAAATCAAAACTACTTTGGCGCCCTCGGACTTGGCTTTGTTGGCAAAAGAGACCAACTGCGTTGTTTCACCTGAACCCGAAATGACGATCAATAAATCGCCACTACGGATGCTGGGTGTGGCAACTTCACCTTGAACGTAGGTTTCATAACCACTATGCATCAATCTCATACCTAGGAAATTACCTACTAACTTTGAGCGACCCGCACCAGTAATAAAGATGCGATTGGCTTCATCACACATTGAAACCAGTTTGGCTTCGTATGAATCGTCGGTTGCGCCGAGGATGTCAGTAAATTTGTTTAAGAGTAGATCACGATGCATGATTTTATTTCCTTATTTTTATGCTTAGGCTGCGTCAACCAGAGCGCGCAGTTCTTTAGCAGATTCTGCTGGAGAAGGCGCACCGTAGATTGCTGCACCAACAACAACGATAGCCGCACCTGCTTTAACGCAGCTTTGGATAGTGTCTTTGTTGATACCACCAGCAACAGAAACTTTAACATTCAGACCCAGACCAGTGATGGTTTTCAGATCTTCGAATGGTGTTTGACCTGCAGCTTGTGCGTCCAGACCAGTGTGAACACCGATGATGTGCGCACCGTTAGATGCTGCTTCTTTAGCAACAGCAGATTTATCTTCAACACCAATCAAGTCAACTTGGGCTTCGCCACCGTTAGCATTAGCAGCTTTGATAACGCCATTGATTGTGGCCATATCAGAAGCACCCAATACAGTAGTGATATCACCACCAGCTTCGAAGAAAGGAGTTGCTTCGTATTCACCAGCATCCATAGTTTTCAGGTCAACCAGGATTTTCTTGTCTGGGTGAGCCGCTTTCAACGCTTTAACCAGTTTCAGACCGTTGTACTTGATGCAAGGTGTACCAATTTCCAGGATGTCAACATAAGGAGCGACTTGTTCAGCCAGCGCCATAGTTGCGTCAAAATCCAATGAATCCAGAGCCATTTGAATTTCAGCCATGTTTTTTTCTCCTATTAATTTAAAAATAATCCCGTATTTATTGTGGGACTTTCTAATCAGCAATCAGAACAGCATGCTGTTCTAAGAGACTGTGTTGTCCCGCCGCTAAAAAGAGCGGCGGGACGGGTGCTAATAAACTGCGATTAGCCTTCCAGTTCTGCCAGACGTTTAGCCAGCAGGTCTTCTAATGATTCCAATGCTTTGGCAAAACCATCAATACCTTCTGACAGCTTCTCAGCAGCCATTCGGTTATCTTGATGCATTTTGTCGAAGGTGGCTTTATCCATGTTGATCTTCTGAATGTCAGCTTTAGCTGCTACTTCAGGAGACAATTTACGCTCCAGCGTGCCTTCAGTACTTTGCAATTCATCCAGCAGTTTTGGTGAAATGGTCAGCAAATCAACGCCGGCCAGTTCGGTGATTTCACCAACGTTACGGAAGCTTGCGCCCATAACTTCAGTGTTGTAACCGAATTTTTTGTAATAGCTGTAGATTTCTGTGACTGACAATACACCTGGATCTTCGTGTGATTCATATGAATCACGACCAGTGTCATTTTTGTACCAGTCAAGAATACGGCCAACAAATGGTGAAATCAGGGTAATACCATTTTCAGCACAAGCAATTGCTTGATGCAGACCGAACAGTAAAGTCAGGTTGCAGTGAATGCCTTCTTTTTCCAATACCGCAGCGGCCTGAATGCCTTCCCAGGTAGAAGCAATTTTAATCAGGATGCGATCTTTAGAAACACCTGCTGCTTCGTATTGCGCGATAATTTCACGACCTTTAGCGATGGTCGATTCAGTATCGTAAGACAGACGCGCATCAACTTCTGTTGAAACACGACCCGGAATAATATCGAGAATTTTCAGACCAAATGATACTGCTAAACGGTCAAATGCCAGCGTTGCGACTTCTTTGGCTGCAGCATTATCGCCCAGAGATTGGCGGGCAGCTTTCAGCGTATCATCAACAATGCTTTGATATTGTGGCATCTGCGCAGCGGCAGTGATCAGCGATGGATTAGTAGTTGCATCGCGCGGCGTGTATTTTTCGATGGCTTGAATGTCACCGGTGTCGGCCACGACCACGGTCATTTGCTTCAGTTGATCAAGTAAGTTCGCCATGTGAGTACCTTTTTCGTAGCTAATTAAAATAGTTTTCTGTCACTGTTGGGTGTGCTCAGTAAAAAGTGCCGGCCCAGGCCGGCAGTTTTCAGAGCAAAACTCATCAGCGATAAAACGCTGATGAAGGTCGAACTGATGATAAATGCTTAAGCTTTGCTACGGATGTAGCTTTCTACACCTGTCATAGGCTTGCCATTGGCATTTTTACGGATGTACTTCTCAACGCCGGTCATCGGTTTGTTGTTACTCATCTTTTTACGGACGTAGCTTTCAACACCTGTTAATTGCTGACCGTTTTGCGCTCTGTTACGGATATAACGCTCTACACCTGTCAGACCATCGTTCGCTGATTTTTTTGCAGCATCTTTACCGCAGCAATCATTGCTGTCAGATGATGAAAACAAGCCTTTAAAAAAGCTGCAGATAGACGCTAATAAACCTTTATCACTCATGAGAAATACCCCTGTTACCTTTATTCGAACCCCATCTGCCCAACAGTTAGTGAGGTTGGTGCAACGGGTAAATTACTATTTTAGGTTTATTGTGGCAAGCCAACCCATATAAGTAGATCTTTTATTATAGACCTGCTTCATTGGGTTTGACCACTGTCACCAACTTACAACATACGTTGTCTTAATTTGGTGCGCTTAACCCGGTGTGAATGAACTTTGATAAAAAAAACGAGTGACTTTAAGCCACTCGTTTCATTTACATCGTGCTTGTCAGGTTCCGCTTATGCAGCGTCAACCAATGCACGCAGTTCTTTAGCAGATTCTGCTGGAGAAGGCGCGCCGTAGATAGCAGCACCAACAACAACGATAGTTGCGCCAGCTTGAACTGTTTTCTGAATGGTGTCTTTGTTCAGACCACCGGCAACAGAGATGCGAACACCCAGGTTCAATGAAGCGATTGCTTGCAGATCGGCAAATGGTGTTTGGCCAGCTGCTTGTGCGTCGAGACCAGTGTGAACACCGATGATTTGCGCGCCGTTTTTAGCTGCTTCAGTTGCAACAGCTTTTTTGTCTTTAACGCTGATCAAATCGATTTGCGCTTCTGCGTTGTTAGCATTAGCTGCTTTGATAACGCCGCCCATTGTGGCTTTATCAGATACACCTAAAACAGTACAGATATCAGCACCTGCTTCATAGAAAGGTGTCGCTTCATACTCGCCAGCATCCATTGTTTTCAAATCAACCAGAATCAGGTTGTTTGGGAATTTGGCTTTCAGCGCAGTAACGATCTCAAGACCGTTATACTTGATGCAAGGGGTACCGACTTCAAGAATGTCGACATAAGGGGCAACTTGCTCTGCAAGTGCGAGGGTTTGGTCGAAATCCAGAGAATCCAGAGCCATTTGAATAAGTGCTTTTGCCATGCTGACATGCTCCTAAAAATTGATTTAATTTATGGTTTTACGTTGAAAATACGCTCGCAGACTATAAAGCACATACTTTAGGCCTGTCAATTTTTACGGCATAGTGCACACTTTTGGCGCAGCCGTTTTCTGGACAGGATGAATTCAATTGTGCGAGGCTTTGCCTCAATTACAGCCCGGTGTTGATTGCCGGTTTTCAGGCAGATTGAGTATTTTTATGACACAAATTATCAGCAATATTGGCGGCCTTATAATCGATATGGACGGTGTACTCTGGCATGGTAGCAAGCCTTTGCCGGGGCTCAGTGATTTTTTTGACACCTTACGAAAACTGCAAATCCCGTTTGTATTAGCCACCAATAATGCCAGTCTGACCCAACAGCAATACATTGATAAATTAGCCGGCATGGATGTTGAAGTTGCAGCAAAAGAAATTCTCACATCCAGCATGGCAACGGCGCGTTATTTGAAAGAAAATCTGCCTGAAAATCAGCGAAGAGTGTATGTCATTGGTGAAGTGGGGCTGACAGAACCCTTACAAAAACAAGGCTTCACCCTGACTGATTTATATCAGGTTAATCACCCAGATAAAGGTATCAATAACGAAGGTGCCGATATTGTTGTTTCCGGGCTGGATCGCAAATTAACCTGGGATAAACTGGCGACCGCAACACTCAATATCCGCGCCGGCGCGGCATTTTATGCCACCAACGCTGATACCACTTTGCCGACAGAGTTGGGTGAAGTGATGGGAAATGGTGGCGTGCTTGCCGCTTTAACCGCAGCGACCGGCCAAACCCCGACCGTAATTGGTAAACCGGAACCAATTTTGTACCAACAGGCTTTTGAAATTCTCGGCACCGATCAGCACAACACCATTGCGATTGGTGATCGGTTAAATACCGATATCCTCGGTGCCGTTAACGCGGGTATGCGCAGTTTGATGGTGCTGACCGGGGTTTCCAGTGAGGCGGATATCGCCGAAGTGGACTATGCACCAGACTGGATTTTGCCGGATATTCAAGCCATTACTGAGACGCTTAAAGCCAGTGTGTAATAAAGCGCAATTTATTAAGGAAGGCCACCATGAAAAAAATTATCAATGATACTGAAACGCTGCTTGATGAAAGCTTGCATGGTTTTGCAACGGCGCATCAGGATATTGTCAGTTTTAATGCCAATCCCCGATTTGTAAAACGTAAAAATCTGGCAGATAAGCCCAAAGTGGCATTGGTTTCTGGTGGTGGCAGTGGTCATGAACCGTTACATACCGGCTTAGTGGGGAAGGGCATGTTAGATGCGGCGTGTCCGGGGCAGGTATTTACCTCACCAACCCCCGATCAAATGCTGGCGGCTGCTGAAGCAGTTGAAAATGGGGCTGGCGTTCTGTTTATCGTTAAAAATTATGCCGGCGATGTGATGAATTTTGAGATCGCCTCAGAAATGCTCGAATCTGAAAACGCGACCGTGTTGGTTGCCGATGATGTTGCCTTACCGGCGGATCACAGCACTGGCCGTCGCGGTGTTGCCGGTACGCTGATTGTTGAAAAAATCGTCGGTGCAGCGGCCGAACAAGGCTGGGATCTGGCGGCTTGCAAAGCGCTGGGCGATAAAGTTGCCCAAAATACCGCCTCAATGGGCCTGGCTTTAAGCAGTTGTACGGTGCCTGCAGCCGGTAAACCGACTTTTACTATTGCCGATAACGAAATCGAAATGGGCGTGGGTATTCATGGTGAACGTGGCCGGGAAATCGTGCCTTTAACATCCGCTGATGAACTGGTAAAACAGCTCGCCGATACCATCGATAAAGCATTGCAACCCAAAGCCGGTCAAAAAGTTCTTTTGCATGTGAATGGCCTGGGTGCCACGCCATTAATGGAGTTGTACCTGGTTTTTGATATTGCTGCCAAATACTGGCAAAACAAAGGTGTTGAAATTCATCGTTCGCTGGTCGGTAACTTCACTACATCGTTAGATATGGCGGGATGCTCTGTGACGTTAACCTTGCTTGATGACGAAATGACAACACT
>CAYYRO010000073.1:0-10495 GCA_964474075.1 uncultured Methylophaga sp. | reverse complement strand
AACAAATTCTCAGCAACCGATAAATCATCACGCGGATTAATCGGATCATAGCCATGACGCATGTGTTGCCACATGGCGACCAGCGGTGCCATCTGCGCAATGATATTGACCGTCATATTACGGACGTAATCTTTATCGACACAAACATCGGAATCGGTCAGACATTCGGTGCCTGGATAAAACATACCCAAACTGGAAACGGCAGTTTGCAGCATATCCATTGGGTGACCGGTATGCGGAAAATGCCGCATCATTTCACGGATGTGATATTTGATCCGGTAATTGGCGCGCAGTTGTTTTTGAAAGCGATTCAGGTTGGCTTTGGTCGGCAGTTCACCGTCCAATAACAGCAGTGTGGTTTCTTCAAAAGTGCTGTTAGTTGCCAGCGTTTCCAGCGGATAACCGCGGTAGCTCAGGATGCCTTTTTCGCCATCAATAAAAGAAATCGCTGACTTGGTGGCCGGCACGCCTTCCAGACCGGGTAAAAAATCGCTCATCTACAACCTCGTGTTTTTTCAGATGGTGGAGCTTATCCAATAGCAGGCCATTATACCTGCTAAGCCCCATGACGCCATCCCGTGAATTCCAAGATGGAAACAGGCTTCAACCGAACATATCAGCCCAGATATTTTCCGCCCAGCCTTGTGCATAGAGCGCTTCCTGTTCACTGGCTTTGTCAGAAACACCGCCTCCGTCCATAGTCAGCATTTCGCGTTGCTGCGCATCATATCGATAGACATTGGCAACATGCATGGCCTCGGTATCACTGACAAAGCTGTAGCAGGTATTACTGAATACCGGCTGGGCTGCCGGTGCCTGATCACGTAATAAACTGATAACAGCAGCGGCGCAGACTTTGGCTTGCTGATTGGCTATATGGCCGGATTTCGGGGTTTTTGCCGCTACTGAATCACCAATGACATGGATGTTTGGCACCGCTGTCGATTCATAACTCAAAAAATCAACATCACACCAACGATTATCAATATTAATCACTCCGGCCATGGCTGCCACAGCGCCAGCTTTTTGTGGAGGGATAACATTCAGCACATCAGCCTGATAATTATCAAACAGTGTTTCAACACTCAGTGCATCAACGTTGACTGATTCAACAGCGCTGGTCGGCACATACTCAATCAAACCGGCATACTGCTGTTGCCACGCTTCCACAAACAAGGCTTTTTTAGAAATCACATCCGGATTAGCATCCAGCACCAGCATTTTACCGGTCGGATTATGCCGTTTTAAATACAAAGCAATCTGACAGGCGCGCTCGTACGGACCGGGCGGACAACGATACGGCGCCGCCGGAATGGTCATCACCACCTTACCCCCTGCGGGCATCGACTGAATTTGCTGATACAGCAACTCGGTTTGCGCACCGGCTTTCCAGGCATGGGGTACTTTTTCCTGTGCATCCGCGGTTCTCAGCATCGGCAACCCGTCATAATCAAACGCAATGCCCGGCGCCAGGATCAGCCGGTCATAGGCAAATTTATCGCCATTTTCGATCTGAACCTGCTGTTTATCAGAGTCTATTGCCGTGACGGTATTTTGTACCCAGCGAATCGATGGCTGTGCTGCCAGCTGGTTGTATTGACGGGTTAAATCACTGATTTCACGCGTGCCACTAAGCACTAAATTACTTTGGGGACAGGAAATAAACTGGCTGTTTTGTTCAATAACAGTGACATCAATATCCGGCGCCCATAATGCTAAATAACGTGCTGCCGTCGCGCCGGCATAACCCCCACCGATGATGACCACTTTAGCTTTCGGGGATTTACTGCAGGCACTGAAGCTAAATGGTAAAGCGACTGCGACACTGCCGGCAGCGGTCAATTGCAAAAAACGACGACGGTTAGTTTGCATCAATGCGCTTCCTCGTTATCGGGTCAAGCGACAAAATCTCCGGCCGCCTGTAAATCAGCATGATAGGACGAGCGTACCATGGGTCCGCTGGCCACCTGCTCAAAGCCCAATGATTTGGCAAATTCAGCCAATTCGGCGAATTCTTCCGGGGTGACAAATCGTTCAACCGGTAAATGGTGGCGGCTGGGTTGTAAGTATTGTCCCAAAGTCAGCATCCGGCAACCATGTGCGCGTAAATCACGAAGCACTTGTTTAACTTCATCAATAGACTCACCAAGCCCCAGCATCAGGCCGGATTTAGTGGGTACCTCAGGATGCGTCTTTTGAAAGCGCTCTATTAAATCCAGCGACCAGTCATAATCTGAACCGGGCCGCACCGCTTTATATAAACGCGGAATAGACTCCAGATTATGATTAAAAATATCCGGTGGATTGTCGGCCAGAATTTCCAACGCCGCATCCATCCGCCCGCGAAAATCCGGCACCAATACTTCAATACGGGTTTGAGGAGATTGCCGGCGGATTTCACTGATACAACGGGAAAAGTGTCCGGCGCCGCCATCACGTAAATCGTCACGATCTACCGACGTCACGACAACATGCTTTAACTGCATGGCAGCGATGGTTTGTGCCAAATGCTCTGGTTCGTTTTCATCGAGCGGATCCGGCCGGCCATGGGCGACATCACAAAACGGGCAACGCCGTGTACAAATATTACCCATGATCAAAAAAGTCGCGGTGCCGTGAGCAAAACATTCGCCCAGATTGGGGCAAGCCGCTTCTTCACAAACCGTATGCAGATTATGCTCGCGGAGCATTTTTTTAATGCGTTTTACTTCCGGATGACCTTGCGACTGTGCACGGATCCACGATGGTTTGCGTTTTGGCTCAGAAGGCACAATTTTAATCGGGATCCGCGATACTTTGGATTCACCCTTCAGTGCTTTGATATCACGTTTTTCAGTGCTTTGCGTCATATTAAACCTTTGCCAGCTGTGCCATTAAGGCTTCGCTGAATGCTGTTTGCGCCTGTTGCATATCGATCTTAATGCCCAATTGCCGGCAATCGGTTACTGCCATGCCAGCAAAACCGCAAGGATTGATTCGGGCAAACGGTGTTAAGTCCATCTCAATATTAAAACTGACACCATGATAACAGGCGCCATTTTTAACCCGCAGGCCCAGTGCTGCAATTTTAGCATCATCAACATAGACACCCGGCGCATCAGGTCGTGCTGTAGCTGTAATGGCAAAATCTGCCAGCACGGCGATAATGCTGTTTTCCAGGATACTGACCATTTGGCGGACACCAATGCCTAACCGCCGCAAATCCAATAAGCTGTAACCAATTAACTGACCTGGACCATGATAAGTCACCTGGCCACCGCGATCGGTCTGTACCACGGGAATCTCACCGGTCTCTAATAAATGTTCGTCTTTGCCATTGCGGCCGAGGGTAAATACCGGCGAATGCTCTAATAACCATAATTCATCTTCACTGGTCGCATTACGCTGCGCGGTAAATTGCTGCATCTCAGCCCAGATCGGTTGATAGGGCTGTAAGCCCAAATCACGAATGATCATTACAGTGCGTATTTGATCCGCGAATCGTCGGTCAAATCCTGATAAATCGCATCTAACTGCGCTTTGCTGGTCGCCTGAATAGTGACAGTAACCGACGTGAATTTACCACCGCTGCTTTGCCGGCTACTAACGGCATTTTCTGCAATATGCTTAACATGACGACCGACGATTTCGAGAACGATTGCCTCAAAATCAGCGCTGGTTTCGCCCATCGCTTTCAGTGGATATTCACAGGGAAATTCCAGTAGCGTTTCGGGTTGTTCCGGCGTGGTCACACTAATACCTCGCTTTTGTATTGCTGAAAGCGCTGGTGTAAATCCTGCCAGAGCGGGCCGGGTTCACCGTTGCCAACTGTCTTACCATCCAGCATCGTGACCGGCACCAGTTCTTTGGTGGAGCTGCTGATCCAAACCTCATCCGCTGCCCGTAATTCGCTGTCACTGGCAAAACGTTGCTGAATGTTTACACCCGCTTCATCCGCTAATGCCAACACTAAATCACGGGTTATTCCTGACAAAATCTGCGGGCCGCTTGGCGCGGTAATAATTTCACCATTGATAACGATATAGGCATTACTGGCCGCGCCTTCGGTCAGCTCACCATCACGTAGTAATAATGCTTCCTGAGCACCGGCTTCCTGTGCCCGTTGTTTCATCAGGCAATTGGCTAACAAGGCAATTGCCTTGATATCACAGCGTTGCCAGCGAATATCGTCAACGCTGATACAGTTAATACCTTTGCTATGCCAGTCGGCCGGCACCGGTTTCAACGGATTGCTCATCATAAAGATCCCCGGTAAAACCGCTTGCGGAAAAATATGATCCCGCTGCGCCGCTGTACCACGGGTGATCTGTAAATAGACCGATTGATCGCCGCCGCCATTTTGATCAACCAAATCAGCAATAAGCTCCGCCCAAGAAACATTATCCAGCGGATTAGCAAGCTTAATGGCATCGAGACTGCGTTGCAGACGGGCCAGATGGCCTTCCAGCATAAACGCTTTACCACGATATACCGGGATCACTTCGTAAATACCGTCACCAAACAGGTAACCGCGATCCATGACGGAAACTTTGGCATCTTCAGCCGGAATAAAACGACCGTTTAAATAGACAACCGGCACAAATTAGCCCCAGATCAACAGCAACAAACTATCAATCAGGCGTCGCCACCAGCTGCCTTTTTGCACATCGCTGAGAGCAACTAATTTTTGGGTGGTAATAACTTCATCGCCTAAACGCACTTCAACCTGACCCAACTCGGTACCCGCAGCGATTGGCGCAATCATCGGTTGCTGTAGATTACTAGTCGCTTGCAGATCCTGGTATTGACCACGCGGTACAGTCACCGAGAAACCTTGTGCCAGGCCGAGGTCAACCGTTTCCGAAGCGCCTTTCCAGACTTTGCTGTCAGTGATTTTCTCACCGGCGGCATATAACTGATGGGTTTCAAAGAAACGGAAACCATAGTTGAACAATTTCTGGATTTCCTGGGCACGGGCATTTTCACTGCTGGTGCCCAATACCACTGCAATCAGACGCATACCGTCGCGTTTAGCAGAGGCCGACAGGCAATAGCCCGCTTCTTCTGTATGGCCGGTTTTCAAGCCATCAACGCTGTTATCACGCCACAGTAATTTATTACGATTGTGCTGCGTAATGCCGTTATAGGTGTATTCCTTTTCGGCATACCATTTGTAGTGATCGGGAAAGTCACGAATTAATGCCGATGACAAAATCGCAATGTCACGTGCGGTCGTGTAATGGTTTGGATCCGGTAAACCGGTGGAATTCATAAAGTTGGTATTGTTCATACCCAGTTGCTGCGCGTATTGATTCATCATTTGCGCGAACACTTCTTCACTGCCGGCAATGTGTTCTGCTAAAGCAACAGCAGCGTCATTACCGGATTGTACAATCATGCCTCGCAACAAAGCTTCAACCGGGACTTTGGTATTCACTTCAATAAAGCTGCGCGAACCAATCATCCGCCAGGCATTTTCACTAATCAACACTTCATCTTCGAGCTTGATATTGCCAGCTTCCAGTTCATGGGAAACGACATAAGACGTCATCAACTTGGTAATACTGGCGGGCGGCAAACGCTCATCTGCTGCATCCTCTGCCAGCACTTTACCGCTGTCGTGGTCCATCAGAATATAGGACTCAGCGCCAATACTTGGTGCAACTGGATTCGGCACCACGGCGCCGGCAAAACTGGCTGTGCTGGCCGTCAGAATCACTGCCGAAGCAAGAAGATTTTTGAACAATTTAATCATACTAACTCTCAGTTGGTGGGTTGTTCGGTAATCATTTGAGTATCTCGAATACCCAGACTTAATAAACGATCTGCAATACGTTGGCCGACTTCGGCACTGGCCAGCGGCCCGATCCGAACCCGGTACAAAGCATTGCCCTGGCTGTTAAACGGATTGATGTGAACCCGTTCGCTGATTTCCTGCTGAATACGGTTTTTAATCTGCTCGGCTTTACTAAGGGTACTGAATGCGCCCACTTGCAAAAACATCGCAACATTTTCCAGGGTGTTTTTTTGCATTGCTACCTGCTGCGGCTGGTTATCAGCAGACTTCGATGCATAGTTATCAGGATCGATGGCCCTTACTTCAACATACCCGGTGCCTTTAGCCGTAATCCCCAGCTTGGTGGCGGCACTATACGATAAATCAATCAGCCGATCACCATGAAATGGCCCCCGGTCATTAATTCGCACTATGACTTTGCGGCCATTATTAAGATTGGTGACTTCAGCATACGATGGCAGCGGCAATGTTTTGTGGGCAGCCGACATTTTGTACATATCGTAAGGCTCGCCACTGGACGTCCGGCGACCATGAAATTTATTGCCGTACCATGAAGCGATACCACGTTCCACATAGCCTTCACTGCTGGCGAGTGTGTAGTACGTTTTGCCAAATACTTCGTAATTCGCCATGTTGCCATATTTACTGCGCGGTTCACTTTTGGGAATCGCATCACGCATTTGTTCGGCTCGTGGCGGCGCCGCCGGCGCACTATCTTGCACCTCGGTAACACCACCGCAGCCAGCAAGCCAGGCACTGACAAACCCCATCAGTGCCAGCTGAACCCAGCTAAATCTCATTGAATCCGCTCATATCGCGCCCGAATCGCCTCTGATAGTTCAACTACCGCCATAGCGTACATCTGGCTGTGATTATAACGGGTAATCGCATAAAAATTTTGCCGGCCCAGCCACAATTCTTCACCATGGCGCTGGGTCAGACTAAACACGTTAAAGGTTTCAGCATCAGCCGGTAAATTCTCTAAAGAAAGTCCGGCTGCTTTTGCTTCATCACGGCTGACAGATGGCTTTAAACCACGCTTGATCAAAGCTTGTGTTGCTGACTCATTATTCGTTGAGGTTTGATGGACAATGCTTTCACCGGCGCGCCAGCCATGTTCATGAAGATAATTGGCAATACTGCCGATGGCATCAACCGGATTAGTCCAGATATCGCGATGACCATCAGCATCAAAATCTACGGCATAAGCTCGATAACTGCTGGGCATAAATTGTCCCAAACCCATAGCACCGGCATAAGAGCCGATTGGCTCTAACGGCGGCATAGCCTCTTCACGGGTCAAAATTAGAAAGTTTTTTAACTCGCTGCGGAAAAATTTACTGCGCGGCGGATATTGAAATGCCAATGTAGACAAGGCATCAATCACCCTGAAGCTGCCAACATTGCCCCCAAAACGGGTCTCAACGCCTAAAATTGCCAGAATAATTTCTGCTGGAACACCATAAGTTTGCTCGGCTATTCTCAGCGTATCAGCATGTTTTTGCCAATATTCGGCACCGGCATAAATACGCCCCTGATCCATAAAAATATTGCGATATTCATACCAGGGCTTGGCTTTTTCAGCCGGTCTGGCAATGGCTTTAAGAATACTGTCTTTGACTTCCACTTCAGCAAAAGCGGCTTCTAACTCGGCCGCATCAAACTGATGTTCGGTAACCATTTCCTCAATAAAAGCATCGAGGCCCGGCAAATCCGGTTCTGCCCAGGCCAGCTGGCTGACAAGACTCAAAGCAGGTAACAAAATCAGATTTCTCACGGCGACATCATCCTTCGGTGGGTGTGTATAGACATCAGGATACCGAAGCCGGCTAACAAGGTCACCATCGAGGTGCCCCCATAACTGACTAACGGCAAAGGCACGCCAACCACCGGCAACAAACCGGTGACCATGCCTATATTGACAAAAACATAAACTAAAAAAGTAATCGCTAAACTGCCCGCTAACAAACTGCCAAAGCTGGTCTGTGCCTGTGAGGCAATAAACAGTCCTCGGGCGGTAATCAATAAATACAACATGATCAGTAAGACCACACCAATCAAGCCGAATTCTTCACCGATCACCGCAAAAATAAAATCCGTCGACCGTTCGGGTAAAAACTCAAGATGCGATTGCGTGCCCTGCAGCCAGCCCCGGCCACTGAGACCACCACTGCCAATAGCGATTTTGGATTGAATAATATGATAACCGGCGCCCAGCGGATCGTTTTCCGGGTTTAAAAAGGTTAATACCCGCCGCTGCTGATAGGCATGCATGTTGAACCATAACAATGGCGCAGCAGCGGCCAGGATCGCTACAAAGCTGAAAATCAGTTTCCAGGAAATACCCGCCAGGAATATCACCACCAGACCGGCACTGGCAATCAAAATCGCCGTACCTAAATCGGGTTGTTTGGCAATCAGGACGGTTGGGATGGCAATTATTACTAACGCTGTGATAATGCGCATCATCGATGGCGCCAACGGCCGCTCGGACAAATACGCTGCTACCAATAACGGCACTGCAATCTTCATGATTTCAGATGGCTGAAAACGCATAAACCCCAGATCAAGCCAACGTTGTGCACCTTTACCAATATCACCAAAAAACAGCACAGCAAGCAGCAATAACAGGCCAAATCCATACGCCCAATAAGCCATATCCCGCAGCCGATCCGGGTGAATTTGTGCGGCAATAAACATCACTATAAAAGCAATCGACATGCGAACAGCCTGACGAATTGACAGGCTGATATCTTCACCACCGGAACTGTATAAGACCACCATGCTGACCGTTAATAAGGCCAGCAGACCTATCATCAGCCAACCATCCAAATGGGTATTACGTAACCAGTAACCCGCTGGCCGATAAGGCCGGCGACGAGGTTGATTTAATAATTCACTCATCACGTGTCCCCGATACAGCAGCAGGCACCAGCTCTGTTTCCGTTGTTTCCGGTTCCGGTTCGGCTGGTAATCCGAAATATTGGCTAATCATTTTCTTGGCAATCGGCGCGGCGACTTTGCTGCCACTACCGCCGTTTTCAACGACTACAGCCACAGCAAATTCCGGATTATCCGCCGGCGCAAAGGCCACAAACAAAGCATGATCGTGCAGTTTTTTTGCCAGCGTTTCGGCATCATATTTTTCATCTTGTGCGATACCAAACACTTGAGCTGTACCCGTTTTACCGGCGATATTAAACGGCATTTTTTCACCAATATGTCGCGCCGTGCCACGCTCACCGTGAATGACTTCAACCATAGAATCAATCACTGCCTGCCAGTTATCCGCACTTTGCATCGGTAAAGTTTTTGCCTGAGCACCATTCATCAGTTGTAACGCGTCTTGTCCACCGTTGCGGCTGGCACGCACTAACTGGGGGGTATGTACCGTGCCACGCATTGCCAGGATGGATGTTGCATGCGCGAGTTGCAGTGGCGTGGTCTGATTAAATCCCTGACCAATGCCGGCAATCAGCGTTTCACCAGGAAACCAGGGCTGGTTACGGCTGTTACGTTTCCACTCACTGGAAGGCAACAAACCACTGCTTTCGTTAGGAATATCAACACCGGTTTTACGACCAAAGCCAAACATATCAAGGAAAGTATGCATGCGATCAATGCCCAGAGCATGGGCTAAATCATAAAAATACACATCACAAGATTGCGCCATGGCATCCAGCGCATTCATATGACCATGCCCCTGATGTTTCCAGCAACGGTATCGGTGCGAATGCCCCGGTAATGAATACCAGCCGGGGCAATAGGTCCGGGAGTGTTCGTTGATAACACCTAACTCCATACCGGCGAGCGCAACAAAAGGCTTTAAGGTCGAACCCGGCGGATAGTGGCCTCTCAGTGAACGATCGTATAAAGGCTGATCCAATGAATCGCGTAACGCCGCATAGTCTTTAATACTGATGCCCGAAACAAACAAATTCGGATCAAAATCAGGCTGGCTGACCATGGCCAGAATCCCGCCATTTCGTGGGTCCATCGCCACCACAGAGCCATTAAAACCGGTCAATGCTTCTGCCGCTGTTCGCTGTAAATCAATATCCAGATGCAAATACAAATCTTTGCCAGGCTGTGACGGCACACTTTTTAATTCACGTACTGTGCGGCCCTGGACATTGGTCTCAACCTGACGGTGACCGACCGTACCATGGAGTAAATCTTCATATTCTTTCTCGACACCGGTTTTACCGATCTGCATCGTGCCTTTGTAGTTTTGCTGATCAATAATCAGCAAATCCTGTTGATTAATACGCCCCACATACCCCACTGCATGGGCGAACAGCTCACCCTGTGGATAATGCCGAATCAACCGGCCAATGACATCAACACCCGGAAATCTATGACGATTAATTGAAAATCGCGCGACTTCTTCTTCCGTTAACTGATAACGCAACGTAACTTGCTCGAAACTACGCTGTTGCTTGAGCCTTTCGTGAAACTTGTCGAGATCTTCTTTGCTAAGTGCAAATAAAGAGGCCAATGCATCAATGGTTGCCGGCAGATCCGGCACTTTTTCAGGGATCAATTCGAGGCTGAAAGTGGGCATATTTTCAGCCAGCACCACGCCATTACGATCAAAAATAAGCCCACGCTGCGGGGGCAGAGGCTCTATATCAACGCGGTTTTGATTGGCCAGCGAATCAAAGTGTTCAAATTCAACAACCTGCAACACCACCAGTCGGATGATGACACCGGTAAATA
>CAYYRO010000072.1:5006-10560 GCA_964474075.1 uncultured Methylophaga sp. | reverse complement strand
AAGACCAGTACTGCTATAAAAACTTATTAGCTAAAAGTGCTTAACTTTTAAAATAGTGACTGCAAATTCAGGTTGCTACTGTTCGCTTGCGCACAAAGTTTTAATGCCAATTATGAAAATATAAAAAAATATTAAATAAGGTGATTAATAATACGTTCGGAAACGTACAGATAATCTTATTATTAACATAGATACTTGCTGGACACTCGGACCCGTCTATGCTTATCCGTCGGATTAGTATGAAGATTAAATTTATCCCGAAGTGACATCAGGAGTACGATAATGAATTCTATTTTTCGTAAAACATTAATAGCTAGCAGCCTCTCGCTAATTTTAAGCACCGTAGCTATTGCGGAAGAAGATTATCAAGACACTATTGATAGCGACACAGCAGGTCAAAGTCGCCTTGATAGCCAACAAGATAATTCATCAAACAGTAGATCTGATTCCAATCAGAACTACAGCGAAACAATTGATGGTAAAAAAGCGCCTTGTAATGATGATATGAAGGGTCATAACCAATCCAAAAATCAGAATATGGATAAAAACGACGCAAAAGATCGTCCTCTGACAGATCATCAAGGCAATGTTACGGACCAAGAAAGCGACATGAGAGCAACTTACAAATCCGAAAACCGTGATATGGATCAACGTGACGCAGAAGATCGTCCACTGACCAATCACCAGAATAATGTCACTGAAGAAGAGGAAGAAGAGGAAGAAGTCATGCCTCGTGTTAACAATGAAAGTGATAAAGAAACTGAAATAGATTACTCAGATGACACGAAAAAAATGGATCATTCAGACGACACTGAAATGAATATCCAATTGGAAGAAGCTTCTGATTCCCACAACAAAGACAACTCTACTACTTCACCTGCCAGTAACTTATATTCAATGTCGGCTGATGAATTAACGGGTATGAACGTTGTAGCGAATGATGATGAAGAAATTGGCTACGTTACCAGCATTGTTTTGAGTCCTGACCAGAGCGAAGTGCATGCTGTTGTTACTGTTAATAGCATCCTGGGTCTGGGTGGCCGCGATATACTGGTCTCCCTCGAAGAATTGACACAAATCAACGATGAACTGCATATCAAAGCAGATGAAGATGACATTGAAGCGATGAACGATTATGGCTCAGATGACTTTGTTGAACTGGAAGGTGATGCAGCGCTTAGCACCGCTATTCGCGTTGAGTAATAACGGTTGAGCGCATAACCATTTATCTGTTCATTTTCAGGGCAATGTTTATCCTCTGATTGATTTCTGATAATGGCAGATTTAAAGAAATTGTCCCGACAACTATATGTAGTTGCCGGGATTTTTTTATCTACCAACCAATGCCGGTTTTTCATCTTTTACTGCGTTATCCATCACTTAAATGCTGCACTTTTTACCTAACTATTGGTCAATGTTTATCGGTGTTTGCCAATAGGAGCCAGCAATGATCACTGCAAAATCAAACTGTCTGAAGCGGTTTGCCGCTTTCTTAGCCGTTATGGGTTTGTCTTTCGCTACGCAAGCAGAATCTAATAAGAATTCGCTCCCCGGTCTGCTGGAATTTACCGAATGGCAGGTGCCGTGGGAAAACTCCAGACCACGCGATCCCTATGTTGGTCCAGATGGCAAAGTCTGGTTTGTCGGTCAGGTTGGGGATTATGTCGCCACGCTGGATCCGAAAACCGGTGAGATGCAAAAGTTTGATATCCCAAAAGCCGGACCGCATACCGTGATTGTCGATAACGATGGAACTCCATGGTATGCCGGTAATAAAGATCGGCACATTGGCAAAATGGATCCCGAAACCGGTGACGTCATTCGTATTAACATGCCTGACGGCGTTAACGATCCGCATACGATGGCGTTCACCTCAGATGGTTATATCTGGTTTACTGTTCAGCATAGCGGTAAGGCCGGTTTTATTGGCCGTCTAAATATGGCTGATCACCATGTCGACATCATTGAAGTGCCTGGTAAAAATAGGCGGCCTTATGGTTTGGTCATGGATAGTCAGGACAGACCTTGGATTGCTTTTATGGGGGATAACGCTATCGGCACCGTCGATCCTAAATCAATGGCATTACAAATTATTGATACGCCCACGCAGGACAGTATTATCCGCCGGATTGGTGTGACCTCAGATGATCGCATCTGGTGGACTGATGCCGGCATGGGGCATATCGGCGTTTATGATCAACAGCAAAAATCGATGCAGCAATGGCCAACCCCCGGCGGTGAAGCGGCAGGTTTATATGCCATGACCGTCGATCATCGGGATCGCATCTGGTACGTGGAAACCGGCCTGCAGCCCAACCGGTTTATTGGATTTGACAGTCAAAGCGAAAAATTTATTTCCATTGATGAAGTTCCGTCAGGGGGCATCAGCATCCGTCATATGGTGTTTGATGAAGCCAGCAATGCTATCTGGTTTGCCACCGATGCCAACACCATTGGCAAAGCGGTCGTGCCTGAATAACCGCGTTATTCATCGATTATTTATGCTGCATTAACAGAAATAATGCGCGGATTATCGGCAATAATGGCTGCCAGGCGCTTGTTGCAATAGAATAATATTTAACAATTTCAAGGAGTCAGTTGCAAACCCTTTGCAGGCGCGGTTTTCTCGATCATAATCGAACTCAGGCCATGGTTTAACTTCATAAGAGGACTGCTTCCGAATGATTAAACGACCCGACGCCGCAAAACGTCTGTTTGTGCTCGACACCAATGTGCTCATGCATGATCCGACGGCGTTATTCCGCTTTGATGAACACGATATCTTTCTGCCGATGGTGGTGCTGGAAGAGCTCGACAGGGGTAAAAAAGGTTTATCAGAAGTCTCCCGGAATGTCCGTCAGGTCAGCCGGTTTTTGGATGACTTGTTGTTACAGGCCACTGATAACGAAGCCATTAACAATGGGATTCCGCTGCCCAGTGTCGCCAATAATGAAATGCCCCAGGCCAGCGGGCGGTTGTTTTTTCAGACTCGGCAAATGGCACAGGATTTACCTAAAGAGCTCCCTGGTCATCAGGCCGATAATGCCATTCTGGCAGTAGCCATCAATTTGCAGCAGGCGCAGATCGACACCAATGTCATTCTGGTTTCCAAAGATATCAATCTGCGTATCAAAGCCACCGTTCTGGGCATTTGCGCCGAAGATTATTACAACGACAAAGTGCTTGATGATGTCGACTTGTTGTATCGCGGCGCGTCTGAACTGGCCGCGAGTTTTTGGGATGATCTGAATCGTCTGGAATCGTGGACCCAGGATGGTCGCACTTTTTATCAGGTACAAGGTGATGTGGTTAAAGACTGGTATCCCAACCAGCTGATTTATTCACCAGAAGCCGAAAACGCCATTGAATCCGTGGTTCGCAGTACTACCGGCGATTCGGCTGATATTGAACTTATCCATGATTATCGCAAAGACAAACATGCCATCTGGGGTATTACTGCCCGTAATCGTGAGCAAAATTTTGCGCTGAATCTATTGATGGATCCGGATATTGATTTTGTCACCCTGCTCGGTCAGGCCGGTACCGGCAAAACCCTGCTGACGCTCGCTGCCGCTCTAACCCAGACCATTGAACATAAACGCTACGGCGAAATCATTATGACCCGTGTCACAGTGCCAGTCGGTGAAGATATCGGCTTTTTACCCGGCACCGAAGAAGAAAAAATGACGCCATGGATGGGCGCTTTAATGGATAACCTTGAAGTGCTCAACAAAACCGAAGGCGGCGACTGGGGTCGTCAGGCAACCAATGATTTACTGCAACGCTGGATCAAAATCCGTTCGCTGAACTTTATGCGCGGCCGGACATTCCTGAAGCGGTTTATTATTATTGATGAGGCGCAAAACCTGACCTCAAAACAAATGAAAACGTTGATTACTCGTGCGGGTCCCGGCACAAAAATCGTTTGTTTAGGTAATATTTCCCAGATTGATACACCGTACCTGAGTGAGACCACATCAGGCTTAACCTACGTCGTCGATCATTTCAAAAACTGGCCACATAGCGGTCATATCACGCTGTTAAGAGGTGAACGCTCAAGGCTGGCTGATTTTGCTTCTGAGAATTTGTGATCGTACGTGTTAGCATTCACTCATAAACCGTGGTAGCAGGACAAACGCATGAATGGCAATACTGACAGTAACGCCGATCGCCGGGCTTATTTCCGGATCAACGATCGGCTGGTTATTAACATTAAACCGTTAGAACCGGAAACGGCCTGGGAACTGGGCAAACAGATTGTCAGCAGTGCACCGCATACCACGCATCCCCATCATCAACTTTCCTCTCTGGAAACCGCTTTTCATCATTTAACGGATCAGATTGGTCATGCTGATCGCGATGTTGCCCGGGCGCTTCGCATGCTCGACGAAAAAATTAATCTGCTGGCAAGCAATGTGCAGCATTTATTACAGCCTATCGACGATACGCAGGCGCAGGCAGTCAATCTCAGCGCCGGTGGGGTATCGATGTTAAGTGATCAGGTCATCGCCCCCAAAGCACCTGTTGAGGTCAATATGACCTTGTTGCCTTCCGGCATACCGATTCGGGCCGTTGCCAAGGTTATTAGCTGTGAGCAATTAGTGACAGCGCAAGATGGCAAGGCTTTCAGCGTGCGGCTGGCATTTACCCATATGAATGAAACCGATCGTAATATTCTGGTCAAGCACACTTTAACCCGCCAGGCCGAAAACCTGCGCCAGCAAAAACAACTGAGCTAATTTTTATCACGCAGCTTAAGCGCTCTATAATAAGCGTTTTGTCCGGAGTAATCCGTTAATGTCTCTGCCCGTTTTATATAGTTTCAGGCGCTGTCCTTATGCAATGCGCGCCCGCTTTGCTATTGCTGCTGCTGGCCTTCAGGTCGAACTACGCGAAGTGGTATTAAAAGATAAACCGCCAGCACTGCTGGAGATTTCACCAAAAGGCACGGTACCGGTCTTACAAACAGCAGAACACGTTATTGACGAGAGCCGGGATATTGCCCTGTGGGCTTTTCAACAACAGGATCCCGCTGGCTTCTGGCAGCCTTTATCAGACACGGCACGGCAACAAACACTGGATTTAATTGCTGAAACCGACGGTGAATTTAAAAACGCACTGGATCGTTATAAATATGCCGATCGCTATCCAGAGCATGATCAGCAGTTTTACCGGCAACAAGGCGAATTATTTTTACAAAAACTGGAGGCGATTTTGAGCCGGCAGCATTTTCTGGTCGGCGATACACCTGCGTTGGCGGATATCGCGGTGATGCCGTTTATCCGGCAATTTGTCATGGTCGATCAAAACTGGTTTAACAATGCCAACAACTATCAGCAGTTACAACGCTGGCTTAATGCGTTTTTAAAATCCGCTGTTTTCAAACAGGTTATGCAGCAGTATCCGCAATGGCAGCAGAGCAATGATACCGTATTGTTTCCAGCGGATTAACGACAGATTTCCAGCGCCTGCTGCGAAGGCAAATCATAATGCTGGTAACGGCAGATATAGAAAGACTCATCCGCGGCTTCAGCGTCCATGCTTCTCAATAATT
>CAYYRO010000072.1:1634-4906 GCA_964474075.1 uncultured Methylophaga sp. | reverse complement strand
CCCATTTCGGTCAGCGTGAAATATTTGGCCACCGCAAAATCTTCGCAGTCCCCGCCCTCGGTGACAATTGTCTGCAATGGCGTTGCCCAGTAGTCCTCTTTTCCCCAATGAATAATATCGTCGACAAACTGATTTTGGTTGATGAAATCGTTGGTAGCTTCCAGTTGACGTTGTTCCGACCAGCCACGCCCCCTATCCACCAGTTGCCGCCAGGACGCAACCCTTTGCTCGGTCGCACTGCTGATACCGCTCTCCGTCGAGGATTTGGGTGCACTGCCACAACCAGTCAACAATAACATCAGTGTAAAAATAATCAGGCGCATAGTTAGCCCGTTAATTTGATATATGCACCTGCATTATCGGCTTTTTTCAATTGCGGTACCACGCCCAGACACGGCGCATTAATCCGGTCTGCAATAGATTGAATGATTTCGTCATGCTGCTCATCATCAAGAAAGTCATTAGCCACCCAGCCGGCCAAACTCAGTCCTGTGGACCGGATACTGTCTGCGGTCAGCAACGCATGGTTGATACAGCCGAGTTTAATGGCTACCACTAATACCACTGGCAAATTAATATTAACGGCCAGGTCAGCAATGCTTTGGTTATCGTTTAAAGGCACCAGCCAGCCGCCCGCGCCTTCTACCACCACGGCATCTGCCATACTTTTTAATTGTTGGTAGCCTTGCTGCAATCTGTTTAAATCAATGCCGACTCCGGCTTGCTGCGCGGCAATATGTGGCGCAATGGCAGGTTCAAAAGCATAAGGATTGATGGCTTGATAATCGACTTTGATATCTGCCGCCTGTTGTAGTGCTAACGCATCATCATTACGTAAACCTTGATCTGTCATTTGGCAGCCGCTGGCAACCGGTTTCATGGCGGCGACTTTCAGCCCCTGTTGTTGAAGAGCATGAATCAGGCCGACGCTGATAACGGTTTTACCGACTTCGGTATCGGTGCCGGTGACAAAAAAACCTTGTTTCATAAGCGTCTTTTTAATTGATCCAGACTGACCCGGACACTGCCATCGGCAGCAACTGTCTGTTGTTTTTCGGCGCCCCAGGCGTGGCCATAAATTACTTCATAGGTGGCTGGCAACTGACCATCAGCGAGACGAAACTGTTCGGCGGCGGCCAGCATGTTTTTCAAAGCTTGCTTACCAGTCAGGCCTTTTCGTCGACCTGGCAACTGATTACGAGCCCCTAATAATTTCAGATCGCGCATCATTTGTGTGGCATCGGAATACCCCAACTGATGCCGGTCGACATCGAGTACTGCATCCTGCAAACCACTTTGTTGCATCGCTTCAGCAACATCATGCATATCCAGAAACTGGTTGATATGTGGATAACTGTCAACGGCCGCCCAGCTTTGCCGTAATTCCTGCAAGGTATCCGGCCCCAGCGTGGTAAACATCAGCAAGCCACCGGGTTTCAGTACCCGCTGTATTTCAGCGAAGCTGGCCGTTAAGTCACACCACTGCAATGCCAGATTGGCATACAGCAAATCAACACTGTTATCAGCAAGTGGCAGCGCCTCAGCATCTCCTGTCAGATATCGCACCGACTTGTCCGGCCAGAATCGTTTAATGCCCTGCTGCATCCGGCTTCGCGCCTGATGTAACATCGCCGTCGCAATATCTACAGCGACAACATTCGCTGCCGGATAATGCTGTTTTAGCAATGGCAGATTACGACCAGTACCGGCGCCCAAATCAACAATAGTCTGCGGTTGAATTTTGATAAGTTTTAAACGATCCAGCAATTCATCCGCCGTTTGTCGCTGCAATACGGCGACATCGTCGTAGGACTGTGCTGCGCCGGAAAATGATGCGGCGACCCGGCTTTTTTCTGGTCGATTTTCAATCATGGATCATGCTTTTTATCATCGCCGCGCTCTGCGCCGGATGGGAAATAAATGGGGCATGGCCAGCACCTTGCAAAACCTGACAATCAATATCAGGCTTTAGGGCCATTAATGCAGTAGCCAATTCTGCCGGGATCAAATTATCCCGTTCGCCCAACAGTACACTGACCGGCACTTCTAAATCCGCCAGCATTTGCCGGCCATCAAAGCTTTCCAGACAATTAAGGCCCTCGCGTAATGCGTCAGGATGCGCGGCATGGCCTTGCATCACATCCTCTTGAAGAATTTTAATGGTGTCATGGGCATATTGTGCGCCGCGCGCTAAAAGCGTTAAAAAGGACTGCATCAACTGTGCTGGGTCTTGCTCAAGCGAATTAGAAAAATCATTAAAAGTGGCAACGGGCATGGCCGGCTGCCAATCATCGTCAGCAACAAACTTTGGCGTCGCCGCCAGCATAATCAATTGCTGCACCCTATCCGGATAAGCATGGGCAAACTGCAAAGCAAACTGCCCGGCTAATGACCAACCCAGCCAGATAGCAGACTGTGGCAACTGCGCTGCCAGTGCCGGTAATAATTTATCAGCATCAAAAGCGCCCGCTTGCCAGTTGCTGTCACCATGCCCGGGTAAATCGACACAATGCAGCGTAAAGTCATTTTCTAAGTGGGGTTTTAATAACTGCCAGACCCGGCGGTTCATACTCCAGCCATGCAGCAACACCAGATCCGGGCCCCGGCCACTGACTTCAATGAACATGGCATTGCTCCAGCGCCGATAATAATTGCGTTACCTGCGTTTCGCTGTGATTTGCCGATAAAGTAATGCGTAATCTCGCGGTATTTTTCGGCACCGTTGGCGGCCGGATCACGCCCACCAAAAAGCCCAGTTGTTCGAGTTGTTGACCGACTGCCAGCGCCCGTTTGTCATCACCAATCAGGACGGGCTGAATGGCAGTAAATGAATCCATTAATTGCAGCCCCAATTGTTTTGCGCCATCACGAAATTGCTGAATCCGTGCCTGCAATTGCAAACGACGCTCGGGTTCAGTTTCAATGATTTCCAATGCTTTTACGGTAGCCGCGGCAATCGCCGGTGGCGGCGCTGTAGTGTAGATAAAACTGCGGGCTTGTTGGGTCAGCGTTTCAATGACTAAGGCATCGGCAGCAATAAATGCCCCGGCAGTGCCAAATGCCTTGCCAAAAGTGCCGACCAGAATCGGTTTTTCGGTAAGCTTATCAGCGAAATATTGCAAAGTGCCTTTACCCTGCTCACCTATCACGCCCATACCATGCGCATCATCAATGACCACGCCGGTCCGGTGTTGTTTAGCCAGAGCCATGATCTCGGGTAGCGGCGCCACATCACCATCCATACTGAACACACCATCACTGACGATTAATTT
>CAYYRO010000072.1:0-1534 GCA_964474075.1 uncultured Methylophaga sp. | reverse complement strand
TTGCTGCAAAAGCTGATTAAATCGCGGCCATCAACATTAACGTTAACGCCCTGTGCCCCATCACGCAGCCGTGTCTGCCGGTAAAGTCCGTCAGCCCGACGCTGCGCCAGCACCTGTTGCAGGCTGTCTTGCCAGGGCAGTTGCGACATCAGTATCGGATTATGCGGCCGAGCAGTGTTTATCCGCTTGCGGCGCAATATCCAGTGGTGTGATACCCAGACGTTGGAATAATTGCTGATCGTGCTGAGTATCGGGATTATCGGTAGTCAGCAGTTTTTCGCCGTAAAAAATAGAATTGGCACCGGCTAAAAAGCTCATTGCCTGCAATTCATCAGTCATATTTTCGCGGCCGGCTGATAAACGTACATAAGATTTCGGCATCATGATCCGTGCGACAGCAATAGTGCGAACAAACTCAAATGGATCTAGGTTGTTGATGCCATCGAGTGGCGTACCTTCAACCTGCACCAGCAGGTTAATTGGCACACTTTCAGGGTGACTTGGCAAATTCGCCAGACTGCGTAATAAACCGCCGCGATCCTGACGGCTTTCGCCCATACCGACAATGCCGCCACTGCAAACATTAATACCCGCTTCGCGGACATAACTCAGCGTGTCGAGACGATCCTGATAAGTGCGGGTAGAAATGATTTCGCCGTAAAATTCCGGTGAGGTATCAAGGTTGTGGTTGTAGTAATCAAGGCCGGCGTCTTTCAAACGTTTTGCCTGATGCGCTTCCAGCATGCCCAGCGTGACACAGGTTTCAAGGCCCATATCCTTAACGCCTTCAATCATCGCGGCAACGCGATCCACATCGCGGTCTTTCAGGTTACGCCACGCAGCGCCCATACAAAAACGGCTGGCACCGGTGGATTTGGCTTGTGCAGCTGATTCCAGGACTTTATCCAACGGCATTAACGGCTCAGCTTTAACGGCTGATTCATGATGGGCGCTTTGCGGGCAGTAGCCACAATCTTCGGCACAGCCACCGGTTTTAATACTCAGCAAGGTGCTGATTTGCACGGCATTGGCATCAAAATGCTGCCGGTGCACGGTCTGTGCCCGGTACATTAAGTCGGCAAAAGGCAAATCAAATAAAGCTTCAATTTCAGCTTGTTGCCAGTCATGACGAATGGAAGTGGTCGGTTCTGTTATAGTCTGGGACATGGTCTTTTCATCGGCTTAATGGATTAACAATCAGATGACCAGGGACTTCATAGCCACAGCGGCACATCAACTGCGGCGATTATACAGCAAATGCCTGCCAAATCCGTGTTTCCTGTGCGCTGCGCCGACGGGTGACAGCTTGCTGTGCATCGCCTGTCAGGCCGATTTACCGCACTTGACCACCGGCTGTTTTCGTTGTGCCACACCACTTGCTGCCCCGGGTATTTGCGGTCAATGTCTGCAAAAACCACCCCCGCATGAGCAAATTTTTTGTTTGCTGCCGTATCTGTCTCCAATTGATGATTTAATCGGAGCTTATAAATTTCATCAGCAATTGGGACTGCGTGATTTTTTTGCTGCGCAAATG
>CAYYRO010000071.1:0-10744 GCA_964474075.1 uncultured Methylophaga sp. | reverse complement strand
GTATGGCCGGTACCGCTCTGACCGAGAAATAAAACATCTTCAACCCATTTCACCCGCGCTTTCATTATTCAATTCCATCTACGTTGCCAAATGGTCACAATTTTGCCATATTCGTCACACTTGGGCAGAATTTGTTCGACTAGACGCGCCGGCCCGGCGATGGGGAAAACGATGGATTATCATAAACATAAAGCAATCGAAGCCGGTTTGGCTGAATTTTTTCAACACTGTCATAGCCGGCATTACCCCGCAAAAACTATTATTGTTCGCCCCGGTGATGCTGCTGACAAACTCTATTATTTACGTGAGGGGTCGGTCAGTATTTGCATGGAAAATGAAGAAGGCGAAGAGCTGATTGTCGCCTATCTTAATCAGGGTGATTTTATCGGTGAAATCGGTCTGTTTTCCGAAGTCGGTGATCGTATGGTCACGGTCAGGGCGCGCAGTGACTGCCGGACAGAAGAAATCAGTTACCAGCAAATTCGCAGTATGGCGACCACACAACTGAAAAACAGCTACCCAGTTTTGCTACAAACCTTGGCCGAGCAATTGGCGAGACGTCTGCTCAGTACCACCCGTAAAGCGTCTGATATGGCCTTTCTGGACGTCGCAGGCCGCGTGACAGCTGCATTGGAAGAACTTGCTGCCCAACCGGATGCGATGCGTCATGAAGAGGGCATGCAAATTAAAGTTACCCGTCAGGAAATCAGCCGTATTGTTGGTTGTTCGCGCGAAATGGTCGGCCGTGTACTTAAAGAGTTACAGGAGCAAGGCATGCTCTGGGCGCACGGCAAAACGGTGATTTTGTACGATGAAGCCCATCGCCGCACGTCAGCCCAGCTGAAAAAACAAGCTGGCTGATTATTTAAAAAGCTCGCTTAAAGCCGCGCCGGGATCGTCAGCGCGCATAAACGCTTCACCTACCAGAAATGCATTGACGTGGTGTTCACGCATCAAGGCAACATCCGCCGGTAAGTGAATCCCACTTTCCGTGACGACGGTTGTTTCGTCCGGGATCTGTTTAAGTAAATCTAACGTTGTTTCCAGACGTGTATCGAAAGTACGCAGATCGCGGTTATTAATACCAATTAACGGTAAATTTAATACCAGCGCGCGATGTAATTCCTCAGCATCATGCACTTCAACCAGTACATCCATATCCAGTTGCAGCGCCAGCTGACTAAGATCTTCAAGCTGATAATCATCGAGCGCTGCAACAATCAGCAAAATACAATCGGCATTAATCGCCCGCGCTTCAAATACCTGATACGGATCGATAATAAAATCCTTACGGATAACCGGTAGTTCACATGCGGCACGTGCTTGCTGCAGGAAATCTTCATGACCCTGAAAAAAATCCTGGTCGGTAAGTACCGATAAGCAGGCCGCGCCACCAGATTGATAAGACCGGGCAATATCTGCCGGCCGAAAATCAGCTCGTAGCAGGCCTTTGCTCGGTGAGGCTTTTTTGATTTCAGCAATTACGGCACTTTGGCCGACAGCGATTTTCGCTTGCATCGCTTCAACAAAACCACGAACCGGCAAGGCATTTTCAGCCATTTCCTGTAGTTTGCTTTGGGGTACGCGGGCACTGCGCTCGTCAATTTCTTGTTGTTTGCGGTGCAGAATTTTTTTCAGAATATCAGGCGTATCGGTCATATTAGCTGGCTTGTTGACTGCATTGAATTAAGGCATCGAGTTTTTGCTGGGCCGTACCATTATCAATGGCTTGTTGGGCGAGTTTGATGCCCTCGGCTAAGCTTTGTGCAAGATCGGCGGCGTAAATGGCAGCGCCCGCATTGAGCACGACAATATCGCGTGCCGGGCCACTTTGACCGGCAAAAATGCATTTGATGATATCAAGGCTTTGTTCGGCATTGCTGACGGCTAATTGACTGATATCGGCGCGTTGCAGGGCAAAATCTTCGGGCGTGATGCGATACTCATTGATCTCACCGTTGTGCAATTCGGCGATCAGGGTGTCGGCGCCAATACTGATTTCATCCATACCATCTTCGGCATGAACAATCAGTACATGTTTGCTGCCCAGTTTTTTCAGGACTTCCGCCATTGGCCGTAACCATTTGGCATCATAGACACCGAGCACCTGATGCGGCGCATTGGCAGGATTGGTCAGCGGGCCCAACAAATTAAAAATGGTCCGGACCGCCATCTGTTTGCGAGCGCCAATAGCGTGTTTCATAGCGCCGTGATGTTTTTGAGCAAACATAAAACCAATGCCGGCAGTTTCGATGCAATGGCCGACTTGCTCTGGCGTTAACTCTAAGTTAACACCAGCGGTTTCCAGTACATCAGCACTGCCCGAGGTGCTGGAAACAGAACGATTACCATGTTTGGCAACTTTAGCGCCGGCGGCAGCAACGACAAAAGCGCTGGCAGTCGACACATTAAAACTACTGGCGCCATCACCGCCAGTGCCACAGGTATCGAGAACGGGTGTGCCGGTGACCGAAACCGGTGTGGCTAACTGACGCATAACTTTAGCTGCGGCAGCAATTTCATCAACGGTTTCGCCTTTCATGGCAAGACCAATCAAAAAACCGCCAATTTGGGCATCGGTCGCTTGGCCAGACATGATTTGCTGCATGACAGCACTCATTTCCTGTTCTGCTAAATTCTGCCGTTGCATGACCTGTTTAATGGCCTGTGGCAAGCTGATCACATACTCAGCCATGATGTTCATCCAAAAAGTTTTTCAAAAGCTGATGACCTTGTTCAGTCAGAATCGATTCCGGGTGAAATTGCACGCCTTCAATCGGCAACGTTTTATGGCGGACACCCATAATTTCATCGATACTGCCATCGTCATTTTGGGTCCAGGCGGTGATTTCAAAACAATCCGGTACGGTGTCTTTTTTAATGACCAGTGAATGATAGCGGGTGGCCAGCAGCGGGTTATTCAAGCCTTTAAAAACGCCTGCATCGTTATGATAAACCGGTGATGTTTTGCCATGCATGATTTCTCGGGCATGCACGACATCGCCGCCAAATGCCTGGCCAATAGCCTGATGACCGAGACAAACGCCCAGAATGGGTTTGTTGCCGGCAAAATGATTAATCACCTCAAGCGATACGCCAGCTTCATTCGGTGTGCAGGGGCCGGGCGAAATCACGATTTGCGTTGGATCGAGCTTTTCGATATCTGCAATGCTCAACTGATCATTACGTTTAACTTCTACCTCGGCGCCCAACTCGGCAAAATACTGCACAAGGTTATAGGTAAACGAGTCGTAATTATCGATCATCAATAACATGAACTAATCCTGATTATGCCTGTTCGGCGGTGGGTGGTTGCAAACCGGCCTCAGCCATGGCGACTGCGCGAAATACTGCGCGCGCTTTATTCATGGTTTCCTGCCATTCGGATTCGGGCACAGAATCATAAACAATCCCCGCGCCCGCCTGAATATGCAGTTGCTGATTTTTGATGACCGCAGTACGGATGGCAATCGCAGTATCCATATTGCCTGACCATGACAAATAACCAACCGCACCGGCATAAACGCCGCGTTTGACCGGCTCCAGTTCATCAATGATTTCCATCGCCCGGACTTTCGGTGCGCCACTGACGGTACCGGCCGGGAAGGTTGCTCGCAGCGCATCTAAAGCCGTCATGCCGGGTAAAACTTTACCGGTGACATTGGAGACAATATGCATGACATGTGAGTAGCGTTCGATGACCATCTTGTCAGTAAGTTTGACGGTGCCGGTCTGGCTGACACGGCCAATATCATTGCGACCTAAATCTATCAGCATCAGATGCTCAGCGAGTTCTTTCGGATCGGATAATAAATCGTCTTCCAGAGCTTGATCTTCTTCTTCATTCTTACCACGCTGACGGGTACCTGCAATCGGTCTGACCGTGACTTCCTGGTCTTCCATACGCACCAAAATTTCCGGCGACGAGCCTACAACATGGAAGTCATCCAGATTCAGATGAAACATGTAGGGTGATGGATTCAGGGTCCGCAGTGCCCGCTATAAATCAATGGGCGCGGCTTCAAACGGAATCGACAAACGCTGTGATAGCACCACTTGCATAATGTCGCCATCAGTAATGTATTGCTTCGCTTTCTCCACCGCGTTGATAAAGCCATCGTGGGTAAAACCGGAGATAAAATCCTGTTCACTGACCTTATGAGTGGCAGTGTGAGCAGGGGTTTTTGGAGTTGATTCGCGAAGTTGCTGTGTCAGGCTGTCCAAACGATTTTGGGCCAGTTGGTAAGCATTTTCTTGTGCCGTATCGGCATGCACAATTAAAAAAAGCCGATTACTAAGATTATCAAACACCACCAATTCATCAGAAAGCATCAGCAAAATATCAGGACAGCCCAACGGATCATTCGGCGGTGCTTCACCTAAACGAGTCTCTACATAACGAATGGTGTCATAGCCAAAATAGCCAACCAGACCGCCATTAAATTTAGGTAATCCGTCAATCTCAGGCACATTGAAAGTCGCCTGAAATTGCGCGATCCAATTCAGCGGGTCGGGTTTAATAAGCGTTTGAACTAATTCATTGTTTTGGAAAACACGGATTTGTGAGCCATAAATTTTGATGACTTGCTGACAGGGCAAACCAATGATTGAATACCGGCCCCATTTTTCACCGCCCTGAACTGACTCAAATAGATAAGAGTATGGCGCATCGGCCAGTTTCAGATAGGTACTGAGCGGTGTATCTAAATCCGCCAGCACTTCTCGCGATAGCGGAATGCGGTTATAGCCGGCCTCAGCCAGTTGGTCGAATTGTGCCTGTTTCATGAATGGCTTCTAAATTAAGCCCGGCACGGGACCGGGCAAATTTTCAAATCTCTGACGCTGAATTAAGATCAAACTTTGGCTTTTGCCAGTTCAGCGCGCAGTGCTGCGATAACAGTTTCATAGTGATTTGGATCGCTGGCATTGGCCGCGCCAAATACTGCGCTGCCAGCAACAAAAGTACGGGCACCGGCTTCAGCGATTTCGCGGATATTTTGTACGTTCACACCGCCATCGATTTCCAGATCAATGTCATAACCGCTTTCATCAATCATTTTGCGCGCCTGACGCAATTTATCGAGTGTATGTGGAATAAATTTCTGACCACCAAAACCCGGGTTAACAGACATCAGCAAAATACGATCAACTTTATCCAGTACGTGCTCGGCTAAAGATAGTGGGGTAGCCGGATTAAAGACCAGACCGGATTTACAACCTTCAGCTTTAACCAGTTGCAAGCTGCGGTCGATATGCTCAGAGGCTTCTGGGTGGAAGGTAATATAGCTGGCGCCAGCTTTAGCAAAGTCAGGAATAATCCGATCAACTGGTTTAACCATTAAATGCACATCAATTTCAGCGGTAACGCCGTGCTTACGTAACGCTTCACAAACCAATGGCCCAATGGTCAGGTTTGGTACGTAATGATTATCCATAACATCAAAATGGACAATGTCGGCACCTGATGCCAACACATTGACGACTTCTTCACCAATGCGGGCAAAGTCGGCAGACAGAATGGACGGAGCAATTTTAAATTCAGCCATGACGATTTCTCTCTTTATATTCGGACTCAAAACCAGTTACTTTACCCCAAAAACGGCTATTTTTCAGCTTTTGAAACGTAACTACTGTGATTATACTGAAGCAAATTATCAGTAGTTTGATTACCGGAGAATATCTTGTCGCGATTGTATTGGCCCGTCCTGATTTTTATTGTGCTTAGTCATCAGGCCTTTGCCGGCGCTCCAGCAGATACCGAAAGCAAATCGCCGACAATGCCCATGGTACAAAGTGGCGGGGCGGTTAACGGCGAATTTACGCTGGATGTTGCGGGTCAGCCGGTTGCGGCGACCTATTTACCGCAAACGTTGGGTGAATTACGGGGCGCTGTTATTTTGCTGCATGATGAATCGACGCAATATGATGGCCCGCTGCTACGTCGTTTACGTGAAGAATTGCCGGCCTTTGGTTGGGACACTTTGACGGTTTCACTTAACGAGCAGGCACTAGCTGAGACGGCTCAACCAGAAACGGATGATTTACCCATTACAGATGCAACTGAAAATGCAACACCGCCAGATGATAATAATGTAGTTGAGCCGCCGGCGAATGACACGACTGATCCTGAAAATCCGCCAGCAGACAGCGGCTCAGAAAATAGCGAAATGCCACCGGCTCAGGCTGTTGTGCCGGGTAATCCGGCACGAATGGATGCTGCAATTGCCTGGCTCAGCGCCAAAAACCCACAGTTTTTAATTTTTCTGGGCCATGGCGCGGGCGTGCAGACGGCCATTGATGCTATTGCAGCAACACCGCGACCAATCAGTGCACTGGTGATGGTTAGTGCTAATGAAGAGATAACGGCTGAAATGATTATTGATGCCAATGTGCCGGTGCTCGATATTATGGGCAGTCAAATTGATGCTGTAGCGAAGCGGGCTGCGGTGCTGCGCTATAGCCAATTAAAATTTAACACCACGCAACCTTATAGTCAGCGAAAAATAGCGGGTGCTGATCGTAATTTCGAGGGTATGGAGACGTTGCTCAGTAAACAAGTACACAGCTGGCTGCACCGCCAGCTGATTGCCGATTTACGGCCCTGATATGCAGCTCTACAACGGTGGTCAGGTGGTGCTGCAGCGCAGCAGCGATGAAGGCATCATAGAAGTGATTGATATTGGTGACATTCGCTCAATGCATTTTGGTACGTATCCCAGACAAAGCAGTATGTCGATGCGTCAGCCATATCGACTGGAGTTGAGTTACACGCGATCGATGATGGCATGTTTGTTGTTCAATCCTTTACCCAACAATATCTTGGTGGTGGGCTTGGGTGGCGGTTCATTGGTCAAGTTTTTATTGCACCATTATCCCGATTGCCGGATTACGGTAATTGAATACCGGCAGGATGTTATCGACGTTGCACAAAACTTTTTCGGTGTACCTGATAACGACCCACGGCTGACCATTTTACAGGGTGACGGCTATCAATTAGTCAGTGAGATTTTTTACCGGGGTGAACAACAATTCGATTTGTTACTGGTCGATGCTTATGATCATGAGGGAATGGCACAAAGCATTGGTGCGCAGGTGTTTTTTGATGCTTGTTCGGGTGTTTTATCGCCGAGGGGGATAATGAGCATTAACCTGTGGGGTAGTGATCGCCCATCGTTTAATTTGACGATGCAGCGCATTAATCAAAGCTTTAATGATCAAAGCCTGATATTACCAGTCGCAGATAAGGGCAATGTTATTGGTCTCGCGCTAAAACAAGTGGTTAATCCATCCAGATTGAAAAAGCTGCGTTCACTGGCTGAGCAATTAGAAGACAGTCTGCAGACCAGCTTGCCACAGTCTTTACAACAGTTGATTCGTCAGAATCAGTCTTTTTTAACCCGATTATTTCTATAAAAAATAGAATATTAGACGTGACATTTGATGCTTTATATGACAAAAATACCGGTCATCAGCTTGTTTAGGTTCAGATGATTATGTGGCGTGTATTTATCTTACTGCTTTGTATGGTATTAAGCCTGCCGGCTGCTGCATCAGGCGATGGTATTGAGATCGTTATTGTCCGCGACCAGAACAAACTGCTGGTCAAAAAAGATAACCGTACTATCAAAACTTTCCGTGCCGCGTTTGGCAGTGGTGGTAAACAAGCCAAAGTTCGCGAAGGTGATCGCAAAACACCTAAAGGTCATTACCGCATCCACGAAGTGCGCAGCAGCGATACTTTTCATACTTTTATGCAGCTTAATTATCCGAACATGGATGATGCCAAGCGAGCGCTGAAGTCGGGATTAATTAATCGCACGCAGTACCGTCGGATTCTCGGTGCGCATCTTTATCAGGAATTACCACCACAAAATACTGTGCTCGGTGGTTTGATTGGTATTCACGGTATTGGCGTAGAAACGCAGGATAAAGTTGAAATTCACCAGATGTCGAACTGGACCAAAGGCTGTATTGCGCTACGTAACAGTGAAATCCAAGAACTCAGCAAATATGTCAGTCACGGCACCCCAGTGATCATCATTGACAGCATGCCCGAGCTTGCCGCTTACCGCGAAGACTGATTTTGCAAAGCGGTTTTGGCCGCAGAATGTTAGAATAAGCCTTTGATTTTTTTGCTTGAAGGCCTATGCACACCGCTCCTGATATTTTTTCCTACCGCAAACACTGGGCACAGCGTTTTGGTGTTGCCAAACAGTTACCAATGAGCCGCGCCGAAATGGATGCGCTCGGTTGGGATAGTTGCGACATTATCATCGTCACCGGCGACGCCTATGTGGATCATCCCAGTTTTGGTATGGCGTTAATTGGCCGCTTGCTTGAAGCGCAGGGTTTTCGGGTCGGCATTATTGCCCAGCCGGACTGGACCAGCGCCGAAGACTTTAAAAAACTGGGAAAACCCAATTTATTCTGGGGTGTGACCGGCGGTAATATGGATTCCATGGTTAATCGTTACACCTCGGATAAAAAAATCCGTCGTAACGATGCTTACACCGCGGGCGGTGAGGGCGGTAAACGTCCGGATCGCAGCGTGGTGGTTTACAGTCAGCGGTGCCGTGAAGCGCATAAAGATGTGCCGATTATTATTGGTGGTATTGAAGCCAGCCTTCGACGTATTGCCCATTACGATTACTGGTCAGAAAAAGTCCGTCGCAGCGTGATTATGGATGCCAAAGCCGATTTACTGGTGTATGGCAATGGTGAACGCCAGGTGGTGGAAATCGCTCACCGATTGGCCGCTGGTGAACCGGTAAAAGATCTTATCGATATTCGTGGTACAGCCTATTTAACTAAACACAGTCGCCGTGAAGGCTGGTGGGAAAAGGACTCCACCAGTATCGATACCCCCGGCAAACTGAACCCGCCAATTGATCCTTATCAAATGCAAACGGCGGAAACCTGCGAAACCGCTCAGGCGGAAACTGCGCAGCAAGAAAAGCCGGCCGAGCCAAAAACCAACGTGATTAAAATTCACCGCGTGTCACCGCGTAATGCTGATAAGACAGTGATCCGCCTGCCAGCATACAATCAGGTCAAAGACGATCCGATTACCTATGCGCATACCTCGCGGATCCTGCATTTAGAAACCAATCCGGGCAATGCCTTAGCACTGGTGCAGCAACATGCTGAGTTTGATGTCTGGCTGAATCCACCACCGATCCCGCTGACCACGCAGGAAATGGATGCAGTATTCGATTTGCCATACAGCCGGATCCCGCATGTCCAATATGGCAAAATGAATATTCCGGCTTACGAAATGATTCGTTTTTCGGTGAATATCATGCGTGGTTGTTTTGGTGGCTGTACCTTTTGTTCGATTACCGAGCATGAAGGCCGGATTATCCAGAGCCGTAGCGAAGACTCGATTATCAAAGAAGTTGAAGCGATTCGCGATACCACGCCCGGCTTTACCGGCATTATTTCCGATCTGGGCGGGCCGACTGCCAATATGTATCGGCTGGCCTGTAAAAGTGAAGAAATAGAAGCCAGTTGCCGGCGTTTATCGTGTGTGTATCCCGGTATTTGTAAAAATCTCAATACTGACCACACGCCGCTGATTAATTTGTATCGCCGCGCCCGTAAACTGCCGGGGATCAAGAAGATTCTGATTGCTTCAGGTCTGCGATATGACCTCGCGGTCGAGTCACCGGAATACGTTAAAGAACTGGTCACCCATCATGTCGGCGGTTATCTGAAAATTGCCCCGGAACATACTGAAGATGGTCCTTTATCTCAGATGATGAAACCGGGCATTGGCAGCTATGACAAATTCAAACAGATGTTTGAGAAATATTCCAAAGAAGCCGGTAAAGAACAGTATTTAATTCCTTACTTTATTGCTGCGCATCCCGGTACCACCGATGACGATATGCTGAATCTGGCTATCTGGCTGAAGAGCAATGGTTTCAGGGCCGATCAGGTACAGGCTTATTTACCGTCACCGATGTCAGCCGCCGCTGCCATGTATCACTCAGGCAAAGACACCTTGCATAAAGTGCGACGCGAGGGTGGTGACATCAATGTGCCAAAAGGGCTGAAAAAGCGCCGTCTGCATAAAGCGTTTTTGCGTTATCACGATCCGGAAAACTGGCCGATGTTGCGTGAAGCGTTAAAATCGATGGGCCGCGCCGATTTAATTGGTAATGGTAAAAAGCATTTGATCCCGACGTTTCAGCCAGCAGGCACCGGTGAAAAAGGTGAAGGCCGCCGCATCAGTCGTAAAGCAGTGACGCCGGCAATGGCTGCCAAACAATTTCGTACCCAGCATGTCCGGGGTAAAAGCGGTAAAACACCGGCGAAACGCAGCCGTAAAAGGTAATCACATTCAACGACGGGCCAGCGCTTCCAGCCGTTCCAGTTCGGTATCCAATGGTGTTTCGGCTAATGTTTCACCGGCGCGCTGATACCAATAACTGGCATTGCTGAGATCGCCTTCCTGACGATGTAAAAAACCGTGTATTAAACAGGCCAGAGGATCGTTGCTGGTCTGGATCAATTCATGCGCTTGTTGCCAGTCATCGTCGCGAATATGTGCAATCGCTTGTTGGTGGATTTGTGCCATAAGTCCCCCTAAACGTTGAGGACTTATTGTAACCTTATTGCCAGCTGGTGCTACCCAGCATCAACAGACTGCCGACAATAGCGAAAGGTGATGTGACGACCACAAACACTAAACGCAGTAATTCGCGGCAGACATAAATTGAATCGATAATAAACGCCATGGTTG
>CAYYRO010000070.1:9628-10856 GCA_964474075.1 uncultured Methylophaga sp. | reverse complement strand
GAGCGCGCCCACGACGCCGAACTTCTCGGATTCGGCGGTCGTCTCCTCGATGGACAGCTGGGGTTTCTCGAACGGGCTGTCGGCGATGTGGGCTTCGAACTCGTCGGCGAAGCGCTCGTTCGTACTGACGTAGACCGTCTCGATGCGGTCGTCGTCTTCCAGTTCACGGAATAGCTGGTCGATGACGGTTGAGTCGCCGACCGGGAGCAACATCTTGGGGCGGTGGCGGGTGATCGGCCACAGCCGCGTCGCGTACCCTCCGGCCAGCACGACGGCGTCCATATCAACTCAGTTTCGGTCGCCGGGTAAGTCCTTTATGGACAGTTCACGCGAATACACGGTCGAAAGCCTCGGCACCAAGCGGTTCGAACGTGCCCGCGGCGACGTTCTCCCTGACGTGCTCCAGGGTGCGCATCCCGACGAGCGCGCTGGTGACGCCGGGCGCCGAGCGCGCGAAGTTGATGGCCCGCTGGGCGGTCGTGTCGCCCGAGAGTTTGGCGGCCACCGCTTCGGGTATCTCCGTCGCGAGGTCGCCCTGCAACAGCGAGGCGCTCGTGAAGACGTTCAGGCCGGCCTCGTGTGCGAACTGGAGCGCACTCTGTGGCCCCTCGGGACCCTCGTGTGCCTCGACGGTGAAGGCGTCGGCCATGTGGACGTTGAAGGGGAGCTGAATCGCCCGAAAGTGTGTCGCGGCGTTGCCCACCGACTCGGCTGCCGCGCGGGCCCGCGAGATGACCGTCGGGAGCGAGAGGTACTTCTCGTGGTCTTCGGGGACGCGAAACGCCTCCCAGGTGGCGACGCCGTAGTGGCGGAGGTCGCCGTCGGCTGCCCGTTCTTCGAGCCGGCGGAAGGCGGCTTCGAGCTGGTCGTAGACGTTCTCGCGTGACCGGGTCTCCAGTTGCATCTCGGGGTTGTGGACGTAGTAGACGTCCACGGAGTCCACCCCGAGGTTCGCCAGCGAGCGGTCGAGCTGGTCGTCGATGAACCGCGGGGTGAGCGCGTGGACTCCCCGCGCGAGGTCGTCGTGTTCGAGGAGCCCGGTGTCGAGATACTCGCGTTCGACGAACGCGCGCGGGTCCTCGGGCTGATGCCCGTCGAAAGGAACGAAGCCGCCCTTGGTCGCGACCAGCACGCCATCGCGGTCGACCTCGACGTTCCGGAGCGCCTGCCCGACGACGCGCTCGCTGCGCTGGTTGCGGTAGTTGATGGCGGTGTCGACGACGTTGAT
>CAYYRO010000070.1:110-9618 GCA_964474075.1 uncultured Methylophaga sp. | reverse complement strand
CCTCAGCGCCGTCTCGACGGCCTCGCGGTAGGCGCGGTCCGCGGCGTCGGTCGGCGCGCCGAGATATGTGCCGATGCCGATGCTGGAGACGACACAGTCGGAGAACCGGCGGAAGTACGTTCGTGCGAACGCGTCGGAAAAGCGGTCCCGGTACGCCCAGGCCGCCGCCTGCGTGACCATACGCCCCCTTCGCTCCCGTCGCCTTTATTCACCCGCCATCGATTCGAACAGCCGAGCGTGGAGTTCGGACCGGGAGATGCCGTTGCTCGGTCCCAGCCCCTTCATGTGGGGGATGGAGACCTGCCCACCACCCATTCGCGCGTGGCCGCCCCCCTGCGCCATGGGGATGTCAGCGATGGCGTCGTCGAGGACGTCACCCATGTGGAGGCGGTCGTCGCGAGAGCGCCCTGAGAGGTGGATGGTGCCCTCGTGGTCGCCGAGGACGACGACGGCCGAGACGCCTTCGAGGTGGAGCAGTTCGTCCGCGGCCACGGGGATGGAGTCCCGGTTGCTCACCTCGCCGACGTCGCTGACGACGAAGGGGCCCCGCCTGTCACGGCCGGTGATGGCCCGTGCTTTCGTCTCCAGCACCGCGACGTCCATCTCCGGGTTGCCGATGCGGTCGAGATTCCCGGAGTTGGCGGCCGGATACAGATACGAACAGGCGTCGAACTCGCCGGGCGAGCAGCCCCGGGTCAGGTGGCTCGTGTCGGCGAGGATGCCGTAGAGCAGGCCCGTCGCGACGTCCGGCGGGAGCGCGGTGTCGCCGCCGTGGGCGTAGCCGAGTTCCTCGAAGTACTCCGCGACGATGCTGGAGCAGGCGCCGTACTCCGTCCGCCGGTCGGTGAACGACGTCCCAGTCCCGTCTTCGGGATGGTGGTCGATGACGGCGAGCGGATCGATGCTGCCCGCCCCCTCGAACCCCCGCGGTTCGCTGTGGTCGACGAGGACGACCGGTCGGTCGTCGAGCTCGTCGGCCTTCTCGATGATGTCGGCGTCGAACCCGAGGACGGTCTTGAACGCCCGGTTCTCCGGATGGCGGATTTCGCCGGGATACCGGAGTATCGCGTCGACACCGGCGTCGGCGGCGATGCGGGCGACCCCCGCCGCACACGCCATCGCGTCGGGGTCGGGGTTCGGGTGCATCAGGACGGCAATCTCGTCGTGGTCGGTCAGCGCTCGCCGGAATCGCTTGCCGGGCGGGCTCAGATGCGTCCGCCACAGACGCGTGCCGACGACCCCGAAAACGACGACGGCGAGGAAGCCGGCCATGGCAGCCATCGGTATCGACTCCGGAAACCCGCCGACTGCGCTCTGTCCGATCGCCCCTGCGGACGTCCCACCGGAAGGCATGTACCCCGTAATCAACCCCCGACTCACAAGAACGTTCGCCACACTTGTCGGTTAAAAGAGAGTATCTATTTCTCGGCACGAAACGCCGCGATGGCGTCCCGATATCCATCGCGGAACGTTGGATACGCGAACTCGTAGCCCAGCTCTCGCAGCCGGTCGTTCGAGCAGCGTTTGCTCGTCAGGATGCGCCGTTGCGCCGCTTCCGAGAGGCCGTCCGCCTCCAGCCGTTCCTCCTTCGTTCGTTTCGGCGGCCGGTCGACGCCACACTCCTCGGCCAGCCAATCGGCGAACGCCCACTTGTCGGCGGGCTCGTCGTCGACGACCAGCACCACCTCGTCTGCGTCGTCGCGTTCGAGCAGGAATCGAACGGCGCCGGCGGCGTCGTCGCGGTGGACCATGTTGAGATATCCCTCGGTCACCGGCCCCTCGACGTAGCGTTCCAGCCGGTAGCGGTCCGGGCCGTACAACCCGGCGAGGCGGGCCACTGTCCCCGTCATGCCGTACTCCCTCGGGCGCTCGCGGGCGACGCGCTCGGCCGTCGCGAGCACGCGCGTCTTCTCCGTCGTCGGCACGATTTCGGTCTCCTCGTCGACCCAGTCGCCGCCGTGGTCGCCGTAGACCCCCGTCGAGGAGGTGTAGACGAACTGCTCGGGCGGCGACTCGCGCGTCCCGAAGGCGTCGATGGCGGTCCGGAGCCCGTCGACGTACACCTCGCGGGCGGCCTCGGCGTCACGGCCGCCGGAACTCGCCGCGAAGACGACGGCGTCGGCGTCCGGTATCCGGGCCAGGTCGTCGGCGTCGGTGACGTCGGCCCGGACCGCGGTGAGCCCGGCCGCTTCGACGGCGTCGATTCCTTCGAGCGACCGGCGGACGCCGACCACCTCGTGGCCCTCTTCGCGGAGCTGGCGGCCGAGTTCGAGCCCGACGTAGCCACAGCCCAGGATGACGACGCGCATCTATCGCTTCCGGCTCTCGATGAACTGGTGGAGTTTCGCGAACTCCGCCAGCGTCACCGGGGCGCGACCTTCGACCTTGCGCTGGACCTCTCGGGCCTCCATCTCGCCGCCGAGCCCGGATTCGACCGCGTCCACGTCGAGAACGGCCGTCGACATCCCCATCAACAGCTCCTCGCGTGCGAGGTTGGCGATGGTGTCGGCGTCCGGGTTCCCCTCCGCGAGCGCGAGTATGGCTGCCGCCTCCTCTAGCGTCACGGTGGGCGACTCGCCGGCGGCCAGCGCCTCGATCGTCTTGAGGTCGACCGCCGTCCGTTCGGCGGCCGCCTCGGCGCCGACCTCGGCGAGGACGTCTCTGAGTTCGGCCTCGTACTGCGCCCGTAATTCCGCGGGATCGATGTCGCCGGGTTCGGGCACCACGTCGTAGAGCATGCCCGCCACTATGGCATCCCCCTACAAGTGGCTATCACATCGTCGTCCACCCCGGCGAGCGCTCGTCCGTGTCACCGTCGGTGTCGCCCACACCGCGCCCACCCGGCGGGACGACCACGACGACGGCCGTCGTCGTCTCGAAGGAGAGCCGGCGCGCGTGTCCCAGCAGTTCATCGGTCCCGTCCCCGTCGACGTCGAACTCCACGGGCCCCCCGTCGCGGACGTAGGCGAACCGCTTGGCGCCCGGCGTCGGGGCTCCCCGTGCGGAGCGGACGACGAACCTGTCGTACTGCCCCCGGACGTCCACCCGCCAGACGTTCGCCGTCGCGTACCAGTAACCGGGCATCGGCGCCAGCGGGAGGCCCGCCGCGACCGACCCGAGTACCTTGCCACCCCAGCGCTCGCGCGCGGCATCGCCGGCCGTGCCGAGCGCCCCTGCGAGCTCACCGGTAACGGCCGTCCGAATCGCCGCCGCCGTCCGGTTCGTCGGCGGCTGGGGCGGGCGCACTGCCGGGGTTTTCAGCGCCGCTCGAACCGCCAGCCGGAGCCGGAGTGCGAGCCGGTCGCGCTGGCGTGGCGTCGCGAGCGCGTCGGGGTGGCGCTCGGCGGCGACACGGACGATTTCGGGAACGACGGCCTCCTCGGAGACGGCCAGCGCCCGTGTGGCCGTCGTGTTCCAGCGGTCGACCCCGGCAGCGACGATGGCCCGTCGCTCACGGGGCGTCTCGCCGATGCCCGCGGTGCCGAGTGTACGCCCGAGGCGGTCGCCGACCCGTTCCGTCGCCCGCCGGACCGACCGCCGGAGCGCTCCACGAGAACCGACGGCGTCGCCCGTCTTTCGAGACGCCCGATTCGCGGTCCGGAGCGTCCGTGCGGCGGTTTCGAGCCGTACGCGACGGGGACCGACAACCGCCGCGACCACCGTGTCGGCGGCGTCGGCGTACGGGACGGCGAAGTAGTTCACGTTCCGCGTCGCGAGCGCGGGTCCGTTCCCCCGGAGCGTCAGCGTCGCGGGCGTCGCGTTCACCGAAAGTGCGAGGGGGCCGCCGAGCCCCCGCGTCGGTGGCCGGTCGTCCCCGATTCGGTGCCGAAGTCGCCGCAGGTCGTCGAGTCGGTCGAGCGATACGCTCTCCGATTCGAGCACGTCGGCGACGCCCGACCGGTGGTCGCGAAATCCGACGCTTCGCGCTTCGAGTGCGGCGACGACGGCGTCGAGATACGCGCCGCGTACCGCGATTCGTGCCCGGTCGGCGACGCCGTCGTATCTGGCGGGCGTCGCGAGCAGCGCCCGGCGCTCCCGTTTGATTTCGGCCGCCAGCAGCGCCGGCGGGTTCACCTCGAACGTGCCGAGCGTACCACGGGGAACGGTGATGGAGACGGCGCGAACCCGCTCGCGCAGGCCGGCGAGGTCGCGGTAGAGCCACTCGTCGAGGTCATCCGGGCTGGCACCGCGCACCGTCCGGGGAGCGGTGCGGAGATTCCCTCTCACCGCCCGCGTGGCGACCACATCCGGGCCGCCGCGCCCGCCGACGAGTTTCGCGTACGCCCGCTCGGGAACGTCCCCGAAGTTCGGGCCGTCGAGTGCGCCCGTCCCCGCGTGGTGGACGTTCTCGATGGGGCGCTCCGGTGCGAACTGGGCGGCGTGGCGACCGAAGACGGCGATGCCGACGTCTTCGACCGTGGTTCGAATCGTCCGCGTCGTCACCGTCCGGTCGTCCCGTTGCCACCGGCGTACGGTGATGTGTTCGCGTTCGACGCGCCGCCCGAATGCCCGGAGGACGTGCCAGTCGCCCGGCGGATCCGGCGTCCCGACCTGTGCCGGCCGGACCTCGATGCGGGTCTCGTCCCGGCTATCCGCGAGCGTCCACTCGCCGGGCGGGCGCTTTCGCCCCGTGTGCGTCGTCGCGACGCGCTCGACCCGCACGGCGAGGCGGACGTCGACTGTGTACGCCGCCCGGGCCGCCTCCGTGACCCTTCCCTGGTCAAGTACCGTCGCGAACGCGTCGTCGGCGCTCGCCCCGACGCGCACTGCCATCGGCCGCTCGTCCAGGGTGTGGTTCGCGAGGGTGCCACTTGCCGTCCCGAGCGCTGCGCGTGCCAGCGGTCCGTCAACGCCCGCCCCACCGAGCACGTCCCGGGCCGCGACTCGTGCGGTCGCCGTCCGGAGGTCGCGGTGGGCGGTCGGGTCGCTCGCCCCGAGCGTGGTCTCCTGGAGTGCGAGCGTCGCGCCGTTGGTCGCCAGTCCGACGTGCCGGGTCGCCAGGACGTTCGCGATGGGCGCGCCACCATACTGGGCGTAGCCACGCGCCCAGGCGACGGCGTAGAGGCGGGCGGTCAGCCGTCGGCCGAGTCCCGGCTTCGTGGGGCCGGCCCCGAGTCGCCGCTCGAACCGCGAGACGCGTTCGTGGACGGCCAGGACGGGCATCGCCGCCACGGTGGTCGCGTTCCACGCCAGTCGGTCGACCACCCGCCCGTCCCGCCGGATGGTCACGGTGACGTTCTGGATGCGGACCCGGATGGCGGTCCCGTTCGGCCCGGTGCGCGCCAGACTGACGCGTCGCTTCGCGCGCCCGAGCGCGTCGATGGACCGGGCCTGCGGGAGCGTGACCGTCGCCGTCACGGCCCCCTCGCGCTCGCCCACCTGCGCCAGGCGCTCGCGTGCGTGCCGATACACCAGCAGTCGGAGGTAGTCGCGGAACGGTTCCTCCTCGCTCAGGAGGCGTCCGGCGGACGTGTTCGCCGGCGCGACGACGGGTGCCCTGGCGGCCTCCCGTCCGGCGGCCACGACGGCGCCGTCGAGTGCGGTCCGTGCCGCCGCGGTGGCCTGCTCGACTGCGCGTTCGGCGGCGGGGTCCCCGGGCGGGGCGATGCCTCCGAGCGTCGCGTTCACCCCCGCGCCCCCCACCAGCAGGAGGACGCCGACCAGCGCGAACGGGACGCGAGCGCGGTCGTTCACGTCGACCACACCCGGACCGTGATTCGAACGCGTCCCACCGACAGCGCCCGCGCCGCCCGCTCCGGCGAATCGAACGACGCCCGTAACCGCCGTTCGAACCGCCCGGCCAATCGCCGTTCGAGACGCCGGTTCGCGTCCGTGACCGCCGCCGGCTTCGATGGAGTGACCGGCGCGCCGAGCAGGCGACCGGCCGTCCGGTAGCGCTGTCGGACCAGCGTGTCGACCGGGTAGTCGTCGGCCAGCGCGTGACGGGTCGCGTTCGGCGGAAAGAGTCCCCGTACCACCGCTCTGGCGGCGGCGCGGGAGACGCCGGCGTACCCCTCGGCTCGGGCCCGCCCCGTTCGTTCGACCGATGGCATCCCGCTGGGGACGCGGACCGTCACCGACTGCACCGTCGCGTCGGCCGGCGGTTCGGTGCCGACCTCCTGTCGTCCCTCGATACCGGACCCGCGGTAGGGCGTCCAGACGGCCCGGACCTGCACGCCGTGGCTCGGGATGGCGACCGCCGCTTCCGTCTCGCGGGCCACCGCAGTGCGGTAGCCGTCGCGGGCGTGGCTGATTCGGACGCCGTCGACGGTCACTCCGCCGAGCGCGCCCGCGGCGAGCAACCGCGCGAGCGTGCCGTGGGCGTAGCGGTCGAACTCGGGATTGTCAGTTTCGCTCCCCGGCGCAAGCGCGTAGGCGACGCTCGCCGTGCTGGTCGTGAGGACGGCCGCGGTGTCCGCGGCGTGGCGCTGGTCGAATGGTGTTGGGGCGGGGACCGGAGCCGTGACCGCGGCGACCGCTCCACCGACGAGCAACAGGAAGAGCGCCACGTCGAGGACGGTACTGACGGCTCTCACCAGACGACCACCCGGAGCGTTCCCGGCCGGACGCGCCCGGGCGCCAGTCTGACGCTCACCCGGACGGTCGCCCGAGTGCCCGGTTCCTGTCGAGGCGGACCGGCCGCCCAGCGCCGTCCGCCGGCCGCGAGCGTGGCGTTCAGTCGATGGCCACGTGGCGTAGCGCGCCGAACCGCCGCGGGAAGCAGTGTGGGGTCGAGCACGCCGGCCGTGCTCGCGGCGTCGCGAACGCCGTCGACGGCGATGGGTGCCACGCCCTCTCCCGCGGGGGCCGAAACGTCACCGATAGCGCCCGTGTAGAGCGTGAGCCCCGCCCCGACGGCGAGGACTGCCACCAGCGCCGCGGTCGGCTCCACCTGCGCTCTACGCGCCGACGAGCGTGACATAGCCTCCCTCCCACCGTAGCGTTCGGACGACGAGCCGTGGCCCGGCGGGTACCCAGTGAGGCGGGCGTTTCCGGGCCGTCGTGAGCGCCTGCCGGAAGGCGGCCGGCGTCTCGAAGACCCGGTCCGGGTGTGTGCCAGCCAGCACGCGCCGGAGCCTCGATTCCTGCCCGACGGGCGTCACCGGTCCGTAGGCGAACGAGGTGCGGGCGGTTCCCCCCGGGCCTCGAAGCGCGAGTCCACCCCGGCGCAGGCGAATGCTTTCGGCCCGAAGGGGGTGGCTCGTCCGGGCGGCGTGTGGCGCGGACGCCACGCGGTCGACGGCCGCCGCGGCCGCCGTCGCGTCCGGTGGTGTGGCGGTCGGAAGCCCGACGGCGACGCCGAGTGCCGCACAGCTCACCGCCGCGACGCCGACGTAGGCGTACCACGCATCGACTGGGATGTCGAACATGGGCCGCCCTGGCCCCCTCCTCCTATTTGAACCTCAGGTCAGCGCCCCCGCGCCGACGAACGCACAGAGGTAGGTGGTCGTCGCCCCGACCAGTGCGCGGCCCGCGCTGGCGCCCATCTGAGAGGGGACGACGCCGCGTTCGAGTCCGGTCGACAGCGCGGCCAGCAGGGCTGCGAGCACGAGCGTGTAGAGGCCCATGACGGTGCCGAGCCCCGAAACCGGGAGCGGCGTTCCGGGCGCGCGGGAGCCGATGCCGGCGGCGAGTGCTACCGCCGCGCCGGCGACGAGCGGTCCGAATACGGAGGCGGTGTTCGCGAGCGTCCCCGTCACCTGGCGTAACTCGCGGCGGGTCTCGTCTTCGAGCCGTCGCAGGTCGTCGAGGTGGTCCGCCATCGCGACGAGCGCTGCCCCCGCCGGCGCGCCCTCCTCGGCCGCCACCGAAAGCATAGCCGCGGCGCCGCGCCCCCGCTCGCTGGGTAGCGTCGCGAAGACGCTCCTGGGACCAAGCAATGACGCCTCGATGGGGATGCCGAGCCGTCGCTGGCGGTCGGCGGCGCCGTCGAGCATGTCGCCCGTGGCGCCGTCGAGTTCGTCCGCGACGCCCACCACCGCCGCCTCCACCGACGCGCCGTCGCCGACGCGCCGCCCGACGAGCGCGAGGGCGTCGGGGATTCCGAATTCCATCGCGCGGACCCGCTCGCGAACCGCCACCCGGGGTGTCGCCCACGCCAGGAGCGCGACGCCGGCACCGGCGCCGAGCGCAGCCACCGGCCGCGTCCACGCGGGAAGCAGCGCCGTCGCGAGCACCCACCCGAAACCGGCCGCGAGCGCACCCAGAATGGGCAGTCGCCAGCGGCCGTCAGGGACGTCGGGATGGGAGCGTGTGACCGGCGCGGCGGGGAACGCGGCGGGTCTGCGGGCGAGCAGCCACACAGAGGCGGCCACCAGCCCCGACGGGAGCACCAGACAGTAGCCGACCGCGACGAGCGGAAGCGAGAGGCCGAGCCCCGCGGCGCGAGCGGCGGGGAGGCCCGCGACCAGCGCGAGGGGGAGCAACACCCCGAACGCGTAGAGGCCGGTCGCCGGCCCGCGCAGGTCGCCCGCGAACGACGTCATCCGTGCGCGGACCCCGTCGATGGCGGTCCTCCGCGCCCGTTCGAGCGTGCGTTCTCGCTCCCCGGGCGGCGCATCGGCCGCGGCGGCGACCAGGGCGAACGCTCGCCCGAGTCCCGGGAGCCACTCGCTCCACTCCGCGGCGAACGCTTCGATGCCCGAATCGGCCGTCCCACGTGCCCGCCGGACGTGCGCGCCGAGACTCGTCGCGAGCGGACCGCTTCCCGCGGTGGCTGCGAAGGCGGCGGCCGACTCGGGGCTCGGCTCGAGCGTCGCCCGGAGGACCGCATACCCCACGAGGTCGGGGGCGCTCGCGAGCGCCACGTTCCGTCGGGCGGTCGCCAGCACCCTCGCCAGCATCCGAGGAGCGCTGGCGACGGGGACAGACACGACTCCCGCGGCAGCGAGCGCGGGCGACCCCACGACCAGCGAGAGGATTCCGCCGGCGACCAGCACCCAGACCGCGGCGCCGTAGCCGGCACGAACGAGCAACTCCGGGGTGACGTCCAGGAACGCGGCTGCCCGGTCGAGGTCGGCGTCGGTCTCGACCGGGCGAGGCCACCAGCGGGCGAGCCGGCGGAGCGCCCTCACGCGGTCACCACGTCGGCCGGCGCGGTGTGTTCGGTCTCGGCCAGCCGCGAAAGCCGGTCGCGCCGGTTGGCCAGCGCGGCCCGGACGTCGGCGTACGATTCGTCGCCGCGCGCGAGAGCGGCGAGCAGGTGGCTCTCGCCGCGGTCGATGCGCCCCGTCGACCCGGAAGCGTACAGCGGTGCGAAGTCGACGCCGTCGCTACCGGTCACCTCCTCGACGCTGGCCACGCGGTGGCGTCTCCCCGACGGGGTCTCGCGCGCCCGGCAAGTGACGAGCAGGTCGGTCGCCGCGACCGCGCTCTCGGGCACGCCGAGGTCGGTCACGACGCGCTCGCGGACTGCCTCCCCGCCGTCGCCGTGAATCGTCCCGAGAACCGCGCTCGCACCCGCGCCGAGCGACGTCTGGGCGTCGCCCGGTTCCTGCTGCTCGAGGGC
>CAYYRO010000070.1:0-100 GCA_964474075.1 uncultured Methylophaga sp. | reverse complement strand
TGCCGTCCGGAGCGCTTCGTCCGGGGCGACCTCACCGCCTCCGTCGCCGACGTGGAGCGACTGGACGTCCCTGCCGTGGGCGGCGAGCGAAGCCACGGGG
>CAYYRO010000069.1:0-11378 GCA_964474075.1 uncultured Methylophaga sp. | reverse complement strand
GTGATGCCTCTTAAGGTAATCATATCGCTGATAATGCCGGTTAAGGGGTTTTCCTGCTCACCTTGTGATGGCCTGCGCCGCTGATGCAATAGCACTTTGCTTGGTGATAACGTCCAGTATACGGCCTGGCCGGGGCTAAAACGATTGTCGTTAATCATCGTCAGTCGCTGATCATGCCATTGCAGATAAAGATCATCTTGTTGTTTGATAAGCGTGCCCGAAAACAAATTTCGGGCATCTACTTGTCTTGCGACCGCCAACGTTGCCGGCCGGTGTAACACGTCGTTTACCTTCCCTTGCTGTAAGCTGCTGCCCTGATGAATGACACACATCTCATCAGCCAGCATTGCCGCTTCATCCAAATCATGGGTAACCAATACAATAGGCATCGCCAGTTGCCGGCGCAGGCTGTGTAATTCTAAATATAATTTGCGGCGAGTGACTTTATCGACTGCCGAAAATGGCTCATCCAGCAATAACACTTGTGGATCTCTGGCTAATGCCCGGGCTAATGCCACCCGCTGTTGCTGACCACCGGATAACTGGCTGGGATAACGCGTGCCCAAGCCATGCAAATTGACCTGCTGTAATAACTCATCAATACGCTGAGGATTATTTTTTGACTGCTTTGGCAAAGCCAGCCGCAGATTATCGGCAACCGTTAAATGAGGGAATAAAGCATAGTCCTGAAATACCATACCAACCCGGCGCTGCTGTGGCTTCAGGTCAATGCCGGACTCACTATCCTGCCAGACCGCACTGTTGCAAATGATATGACCTTGTTGCGACCTGAGCAGGCCTGCAATCGCTCGCAAAATCGTCGTTTTACCAGCGCCGGACGGTCCCACCAAAGCCAATAATTGCCCGGCAGCACAATTAAATTGCACATCCAGTGGGATTGGCGCGTTATTTTGTATATTTACGGATAACATCAGATCTGCATTAAACGCCGGTTAAACCAATACACCAGAGTCACTGTAACCAGCGCGATCATCAATAACACCATCGACATTTGCTGGGCGGCAGCATGATCAAAAGCCAGCACACTGTCGTAAATGGCGATCGATAAGGTACGGGTTTCACCGGCAATATTACCGCCAATCATCAGTACCACGCCAAACTCCCCCAGCGTATGGCAAAAACTCAGTACTAAACCCGTGATAATGCCCGGCCAGGCCAGCGGTAATTCTATTTTTAAAAACGTTTGCCATCGTGATAAACCGCTGCACCAGGCTGCTTCACGAAGGCCATACGGTATTTGCTCAAGCGCTCTGAGCATAGGCTGCACGGCAAATGGCAGGCTGTAAATCAACGATGCCAACAGCAGACCATTAAATGAAAACGCCAGCTGCGAGCCGGTCAATTGATAAAACCACTGTCCCATCAGGGCATTTTGATCCATCGCGGTCAGCAAAAAATACCCAAGTACCGTTGGCGGCAATACCAAAGGCAACACAATCAGCGCCTCAATAAGATATTTACCGGTAAATTGCTGGTGTGCCAAACCGCGTGCCAGCAACAGTCCTAATGGCAGCAAAATGGCACTGGTGAATGTTGCAAGCAGCAATGAAACCTGTAAGGCCTGCCAATCCATCACGGCGCTCCGGGCACAACAAAACCCTGTTGCAGGAAATGTTGCCGAGCACAATCACCCTGTAAAAAGGCGACAAATTGCTCGGCGGCTGACGTTGCACGTTTCGTTAAAATTCCCTGCTGATTTAATATTACCGGCAATGTTAAATAATGGCCTTGCTGTTCGACCATCGTTTGCTGAGCATGACTTAACGGGAGAAAACCAACCGCCACATTTCCTGTTAACGTGAACTGGGTCAGTTGCCCGGCATTTTCAGCCTGTACCAGATGTGGTTTGGCTAATGACCAGACATCATGTTGCTGCATATAACTTTTTGCCGCACGGCCATAAGGCGCATGTAGTGGATTGGCAATGGCAATTTTTTGCTGCGGGTCGGTCTGCAAATAGCGTTTTAATCCAGCAAGATTCAGATCCAGTTCAATATCGGTATGATGTTTTTTAAATAAAGCCAGTTGACCATCAGCGTAGCTGAAAGGCAGGCCTTTAGTCAGTTTTTCAGTAATTAACGGTGCTACTGATTCGGCATCGGCTGATAAAAAAACTTGATACGGCGCGCCGTGACGGATTTGATTACTTAAATTACCAGATGCCGCATAGGTAACAGCGATTTTGACTTTATCCTGCTGCGCTTCAAAGTCAGTAATAATCGCCGGCAACGCATAACGCAGATTAGCTGCCGCAGCGATATGCACAGTTTCAGCGCTTAACTGCGAACTTGCCAATAACCCTAAAAACAAAAACAGCCAACGATGCATTATTTTCTCTCAATACAAAAAAGCCCCGACAAGCGGGGCTTTTAAGTGTAGCTCAAAGTACAGACAACCGGGTATTAACCCTCGCTGGCTGGCTCATCATGAACAGCTTTCATGCTCAGACGAATCCGGCCCTGACGATCAACTTCCAGGACTTTAACGTCGATCATGTCGCCTTCTGACAGTTTGTCGTTTACATTCTCAACCCGCTCATTAGAGATTTGTGAGATATGTACCAGACCATCTTTACCCGGCAAAATGGTTACAAATGCACCAAAATCCATCAGTTTAGCCACACGGCCCTGATAAATCTTACCGACTTCAACATCTGCAGTGATTTGCTCAATACGGTGCAAAGCTTCCTGACCGGCATTATAGTCAGCCGAGAAAATCATGACCGTACCGTCATCCTGAATATCGATAGTGGCACCGGTTTCTTCAGTGATCGCCCGGATAGTGGCGCCGCCTTTACCGATAACATCACGAATTTTATCAGCATGAATTTTTACAGTGATTATACGCGGCGCAAATTCTGACATTTCCTGACGGTGCGTGTTGATAACCGCATTCATCTTACCGAGGATATGCAAACGACCATCACGTGCCTGCGCTAATGCAGAACGCATGATTTCTTCGTTAATGCCTTCGATCTTAATATCCATTTGCAGCGCGGTGACGCCTTTTTCAGTACCGGCGACTTTAAAGTCCATATCACCCAGATGATCTTCATCACCCAGGATATCGCTCAGTACAGCATAAGCTTCAGGTTCTTTAATCAAACCCATGGCGATACCGGCAACAGGTGCTTTAATTGGCACACCGGCATCCATCAGAGCCAGTGAAGTACCACAAACTGATGCCATTGAGCTTGAACCGTTAGATTCGGTAATTTCAGAAACCACACGGACCACATACGGGAATTCTTCAGCCGTTGGCATAACGGCTTGAATACCACGCTTAGCCAGTTTGCCGTGACCAATTTCGCGACGTTTTGGTGAACCAACAAAACCAGTTTCACCCACGCAGAACGGAGGGAAGTTGTAATGCAACATAAAGCGATCACGGTATTCACCTTCAACCGCATCAATCATCTGCGCATCACGTTCGGCGCCCAATGTGGCAACGACAATCGCCTGAGTTTCACCTCGTGTGAATAAAGCAGAACCATGAACCCGTGGTAATACTGTCGTCTCGACAAATACCGGACGAACGGTTTTGGTATCACGACCATCAATACGAGGTTCGCCGGCAATAATGCGACCACGAACCAGTTCTTTTTCCAGTTTACCGAAAACGCCTTTTACATCATCTTCTGACCATTCACCGTCATCGGTAACCAAAGCCTCGATCGCTGACTGACGAACTTCAGCCAATTGATCCTGACGCATCAATTTATCGCTGATGGTGTATGCCTGACCGATACCGGCAAAAGCAGCATCTTTAACAGCATTGTAAAGACGGTCATCTTTAGCAGGTGCAACCCAATCCCATGCTGGTTTACCCACTTCTGCCTGTAATTCGCTGACCAGTTTAATGGCCGTTTGCATTTGTTGATGGCCAAACATCACTGAGCCCAGCATCACTTCTTCTGGTAATTGATTGGCTTCAGATTCAACCATCAATACTGCGGTTTCAGTACCGGCAACGACTAAATCCAAATCGCTTTCGTCGAGCTGTTTTTTGCTTGGGTTCAATACATATTGACCCTCAACATAACCGACGCGCGCTGCGCCTAATGGGCCATTAAATGGCATGCCTGAAATCGCCAGCGCTGCTGAAGCACCAATCATTGCCGGAATATCCGGATCAATAGCAGGATCAATAGCAACAACCGTCGCAATTACCTGCACTTCATTGATAAAGCCTTTAGGAAACAGCGGCCGTAATGGACGGTCGATTAAGCGTGAGGTTAATGTTTCTTTTTCGCTTGGCCGACCTTCACGTTTGAAAAAACCGCCTGGAATTTTACCGGCAGCGTAAGTACGTTCCTGATAGTTGACGGTTAATGGAAAGAAGTCCTGACCGGGATTGACGTTTTTCTTACCAACTACGGTGACCAAAACGGCGGTATCACCCAGACATGCCATCACAGCACCACCTGCCTGACGGGCAACTTTACCGGTTTCGAGGCTGAGCAGGTGCTCACCGAACTGAACTGTCTTTTTAACTGAATTCACTATTATTTCCTTCTCTTAACGACGCTGGTGCCGAACCTTTTCGACGCCAGTTTAAAAAACATATAAATGAAAATGCCCCTGAATCCGGATGGATTGCAGGGGCATTGTTCAGATCACCTTGCTGCCGACCAGGTTATTCCCGGTCTGGCCGCAGGGTTCTGTATAGAATTGCAAATCACGCTACCAATTAGCGACGCAGACCTAATTCAGCAATCAGATCGCGGTAACGGGTAATATCGGTTTTTTTCAGGTAGTCGAGCATTTTGCGACGGCTGCTGACCATTTTTAACAGACCCTGACGCGAGTGATGGTCATGGGTGTTGCTTTTGAAATGGTCGCCGAGGTTGCTGATGCGCGCAGTTAATAATGCGACTTGCACTTCTGCTGAACCGGTATCGCCTTCATTACGGGCGTGTTTGTTAATAATTTCTTGCTTTTGTTTTGCGGTAATTGACATTAAAACTCCAACTTTCGATTTGGCAGGAAGCTGCCTAGTTAAATTCTGAGATAACCCAGCGAGATACCGGATTAACCAACTCTTTAAAGCGTTGCAAATTTTACCGGCTTTGCTTAGTGACTACAAGAAATTACTGAGTTTGCTCGCGGACAAACAAACGTTTGGCTTTGATAACACCGTCAGCATCTATCTGTGCCAAACCAATAAATTCGCCGCTATGATCTAAAAGCCTGATTTCTGCGCTAAATTCAAGCGGCGAATAGGCGACTGGCTGACCAAAATAAAGCTGTTTTGTTTGTTCTTCATTGAGCGCCACTAACGGCCAGTCAGGTAGCGCGTCAACCGCTGGTAACAACTGCTGATCAAGCAACATTTTATCTTCTTGTTCAGCCAACGATTCTATAATCGCTAACGGTACTGAATGATGTAACTCATAGCCTGCAGCCGCAGTGCGACGTAACATACTGACATGGCCACAGCTGCCCATGGCAGCGGCAATATCCTGTACCAGCGTGCGGATATAAGTACCTTTGCTGCAAGCAACCTCCAGCGTGAAACTATCATTGGCCACAGCCAGTAATTGCAGATCATAAATAGTGATTTGCCTGGCCTTACGTTTAATTTCAATACCCTGCCGTGCCAGCTTATAAAGCGGCTGTCCCTGATGTTTGAGTGCTGAAAACATCGGTGGGATCTGTGTCTGCTGGCCGGTAAAATCCGGTAATAATTCAAGCAAGGTGTCGGCAGTAAATATCGGCAGGGGCTTTTCGGCAATGACGTCACCGTCACTGTCACCACTATCGGTTGCAATACCTAACCGACAGGTCACCTGATAGCGTTTATCAGCATCGAGTAAATAGGTTGATAGTTTGGTGGCTTCGCCAAGGCAAATGGGTAAGACGCCGGAAGCAAGCGGATCCAGCGTACCAGTATGACCGGCCTTATTGGCCTGAAACAGACGTTTAACAATTTGTAATACGCGGTTGGAACTGACGCCAGAAGGTTTATCGATGATTAAAATGCCGGTCAGATCACGGCCGGACTTTTTTCGGCGAGCCATTTTGAAGACTCAGGAATCGTTATTGTCGTTGTTGTTATCAGCGTTGGCTTTGCTGATTAAAGCATCCATGTAAAAACCATGCTCAAGAGAATTGTCATAACGGAAATTCAGTTCCGGCATGATCCTTAACTTAATGCGTTTTGCTAACGCTTTACGCAAAAAACCGCTGGCTTTATTGAGGCCCTGCAAACATTCTGTCGCAGCTTCATCACTGTCAAAACCATTGAGCCGTGTGACATAGATTTTGGCATATTTCAGATCGGCTGTGACATCAACATGCGATACGGTGACCAGACTGACACGCGGATCGGCCAGCTCATGTTGAATGAGCTGGGCCAATTCACGTTGCATCGCTTCACTGATGCGGCTGGTACGGCTGAATTCTCTTGCCATTACAAGCTCGGTTTCATCAACACGCGTTCAAAGACTTCGATTTGATCGCCTGGTTTGACGTCTTTGTAGTTTTTAACACCAATACCACACTCGGTACCCGCATTAACTTCTTTAACATCGTCTTTAAAGCGACGCAGTGATTCCAGTTCACCTTCGTAAATCACCACATTGTCACGTAATACGCGGATTGGGCTACTCAGTTTGACTGAGCCTTCCAATACCAGACAGCCGGCAATATCACCGAATTTAGGTGAACTAAAGACATCATCTACACGAGCCAGACCAATAATTTCGTCTTTATAGACTGGTTCCAGCATGCCGGTCATCGCTTTGGTCACAACATCCAGCAAATCGTAAATAATGCTGAAGTACTGCACATCCAGACCACGTTCAGCAATAACTTTACGGGCCGTGTTATCAGCACGAACGTTAAAGCCAATCAAAATCGCATCAGACGCTGCTGCTAACTGGGCATCGGTTTCATTAATACCACCGACACCTGAGCCGACCACGCGAACTTTAACCATATCGGTAGACAGTTTTTGCAGACCCTGGCTGACCGCTTCAACGGAACCATGTACGTCACCTTTGATGACGACATTAAGGGTTTTAACATCACCCTCTTCCATCTTGTTGAACATATCGTCCAACTTGGCGGCTTGTTGCTGCGCCATTTTGACTTCACGGGCTTTGGTTTGACGGAAGTTAGCAATATCCCGGGCAGTACGATCATCCGGTGCGACCTGCAGTTCATCACCAGACGCCGGCGTACCTGACAGGCCCAGTAATTCAACCGGTGTTGACGGACCAGCAGAATCCAGTTGTTGTCCGGTTTCGTTAAACAGCGCACGAACCCGGCCGTATTCCTGACCGACGACAACAATGTCACCTTTATTCAGAGTACCGCGCTGTACCAATACCGTTACCACTGTACCACGACCTTTATCAAGGCGTGATTCAACGACGGTACCGTGTGCAGGGCCTTTAACAGGTGATTTTAATTCCATTACTTCGGCTTGCAGTGAGATCGCATCCAGCAGGTTTTCAATACCATCACCGGTCAGTGCCGAGACCGGTACAAACTGCACGTCACCGCCCCAATCTTCGGGAATAACTTCATGATTAGCCAGTTCTTGCTTGACCCGATCCGGATTAGCACCTTGTTTGTCCATTTTGTTAATGGCAACAATCAACACCGAATTAGCCGCTTTTGCATGTTGAACAGCTTCAATGGTTTGCGGCATAACCCCATCATCAGCGGCCACAACCAATACCACGATATCAGTCACTTTGGCGCCACGAGAACGCATATCCGTGAACGCAGCATGGCCCGGTGTATCGAGGAAAGTTACTTCACCACGACTGGTTTCTACTTTGTATGCACCGATATGCTGGGTAATACCACCCGCTTCACCGGTAGTGACTTTGGTGCGGCGAATATAATCCAGCAATGAGGTTTTACCATGATCAACATGGCCCATCACAGTGACAACCGGCGCACGAGCTACTGATTCACCGACATCTTCATCAGACGCAATCAGCGCTTGTTCAACTTGGTTTTCCTGCACTGGTTTGGCAACGTGGCCCATTTCTTCAACAACAATGACCGCGGTGTCTTGATCCAGCACCTGGTTAATGGTGGCCATGGTACCCAGGCCCATCAGTGCCTTGATGACTTCGCCAGCTTTGACAGACATCCGCTGTGCCAAATCAGAAACGGAAATGGTTTCCGGTACGCTGACATCGCGAACGATCGGTGCTGTCGGTTTTGAAAAACCATGTTCGGTTTCCAGCACAGCAGTGCGGGGGGAAACACCTTTTTTCTTCTTACGACGGCCTGATTTGCCTTCGCTGACATGTAATTCTTTACGCTCAAACGCATCATCACGGGTATAACGGCCTTTTTTAGCCGGTTTATCTTTACCGTGTTTAGCGTCGGCTTCTTTACGATCTGGTTTTTGTTCTTTAGCTTGCGCCTCGGCAGCAGCTGCTTTGGCTGCTTCTTTAGCTTTCTCCAGCGCTTCTTCTTCCTCACGCGCCTTGCGACGCGCTTCTAAGGCTTTCTCAGCGTCAACCCGCGCCAAGTTGGCAGCACGACGTTTGGCATCGGCTTCTTCAAGTTTCTTGTGCGCAAGTTGTGATGCAGTTAATTCTGGTTCTGCTGTTTTCGCCTTGGTGGCTTTTTTGGCTGTTTTTTGCTTAGCTTCTTCGGCCAACGCTTTTTGTTCTTCTTCAGCAGCCAGTCGCGCTTCTTCAGCAGCTTGTTGCTCAGCTTCAATCGCGGCAGCAACGGCAGCAGACTCGGCTTCAGCTTCTTGCTGACGCGTCATGTTTTCTTGTTGTCTGCGCAATACTTCCTGCTGACGTATTTGTTCCTGACGAGCCAGCTCTTCAGCTTGCAATTGAGCTTGCGTTGGCACTTCTACTGCTGCCGGCGTTTCAGTCTCAGCTTCTGCATCGCGTTTAACGAAGGTACGTTTTTTACGTACTTCAACACTTACGCTTTTGCTACCCGTCCGTGAAGAACCACCCAGCTTGATTTCGCTGACGGATTTACGTTTAAGGGTGATTTTTTTCGGCGATGCATCAGCGCTGTCATTGCGCCCATGACGCTGTTGCAAAAACTGCAACAAGTCTTGTTTCTGAGCTTCGGTGATCAAATCTTCGGCCTTGGACACTTTAATGCCCGCCTCATTGAGTTGCTCTACCAGTCTTTCGGGTGTAATACCGACGGTGCCGGCCAGGTCTTTAACCTTAATATCACTCATTGGTTATTCCCCTGTGTCAGTTGATTCATCGGCAAACCAGGATTCACGTGCTTTCATGATAAGGGCGGCTGCCTGGTCAGCATCAATTTCGCCAACCTCCATCAGTTCATCGACTGACTGATCCGCTAAATCATCGACGGTAGCAACGCCGTGGCTGGCCAGTTTTAATGCCAAATCTTTAGTCATTCCCGGTATATCAATCAGCTCCTGCTCAGACTCAGCTGACTCCAGCTGTTCTTCGCTGGCAATAGCCCGGGTCAGCAGCACATCACGTGCCCGTGAACGCAGTTCTTGAACGATATCGGCATCGAATTCTTCGATGTCGAGCATTTCTTGTTCCGGCACATAAGCCACTTCTTCAAGTGATGAGAAGCCCTCTTGCGCCAGAATTAAAGCGACGTCTTCATCAACGTCCAAATCTTTCATAAAGGCTTCAATCAACACGCCAATTTCTTTTTCGGCTTTTTGATCGGCATCGGCTGCAGACATAACATTCAATTCCCAGCCGGTTAACTGGCTGGCAAGACGTACATTCTGACCACTGCGACCAATGGCTTGCGACAGCTGGTCATCCTCTACGGCAATGTCCATGCTGTGCGCATCTTCATCAACCACAATTGATAATACTTCAGCGGGAGCCATGGCATTAATGGCGAAGCGTGCGACATCTTCATCCCAAAGGATAATATCAACCCGTTCACCGGCCAATTCATTGGTCACTGCTTGCACCCGTGAACCGCGCATACCGACGCAGGCACCAACGGGGTCAATGCGGGTTTCGTGTGCCAGAACAGCGATTTTGGCGCGTAAACCAGGATCGCGGGCTGCACCTTTAATTTCAATCAGGCCATCACTGATTTCCGGCACTTCCAAACGGAAAAGCTCAATCAGTAACTGCGGCGCAATACGGCTGACAATCAATTGTGGACCACGGCCTTCCGGGCGAATTTCTTTCAGATAACCACGAACTCTGTCACCACTACGGAAGCTTTCCCGGGGGATCATTTCTTCACGTGGTAATAATGCTTCGGCGTTAGCGCCTAAATCCAGCGTCACATTACCGCGTTCAACGCGCTTCACCGTACCCAGGATCATATGACCGACTTTTTCACGGTACTGATCGACGACTTGGGCGCGTTCGGCTTCACGAACTTTCTGAACAATAACTTGTTTGGCTGTTTGGGCTGCGATACGGCCGAACTCAACAGATTCCATAGGCTCGCGTATATAGTCACCTACAGCAATATCAGCTTGTTTTTTCTGGGCGTCACTCAGCGTGATTTGAATTTCTTCACCTTCAAACTCTTCGTCATCATCAGCAACGACTTGCCATTGACGAAACGTTTCGTAACTACCAGTTACTCTGTCGATAGCTACATGGGCATCGATAGCCATTTCGTGCTTTTTACGGGTGGCCATTGCCAACGCCGCTTCAATCGCCTGGAAGATAACCTCTTTGCTCACGCCCTTTTCATTGGACATGGCATCGACTACCAGTAAGATTTCTTTGTTATTCATCACGCCCCCAGTGGATTTTTGCCAGGAAAAATCCAAGCCAAGTTTTATATTAACCGTTAATAATACGCTTTTTTAAGCAATCAGCCTTGCTTTGGCAAGCTTTGCCAATGGTAAGGCGTACACCTCACCATCTACTTCAATCAGGATTTCGCCATCATCAAAGCCTTGCAATTCGCCGTTAAAATTTCGCCGTCCATTGACGGGCAGTTTCATGCTGATTTTAACTTGCGAGCCAACAAACCGCTGAAAATCACGCGGCTTGAAAAGCGGCCGGTCAAAACCGGGCGAGGAAATTTCCAGCATGTAGGCTGATTTGATAGGGTCTTCGACGTCTAAAACGCCACTGACCTGATGACTGACGCGCTCGCAGTCCTCAATACCGATACCATCTTCGGCATCAATATAAATGCGCAGCACCGGGCTTTGGCCACCCTGAATATATTCAACACCGACCAGCTGGTAACCCAGCGATTCAATTGGTGCCTCAATTAGTTGTTCGATTTGATCCGTTACGGCCATAAGCAAATAAAAAAAAAGGGCCATCGGCCCAATTTAAACTCCACAAAAACAAAAACCCCATTCAGGGGTTTTGTTATCGTAATATTGGTAGCGGGGGCTGGATTTGAACCAACGACCTTCGGGTTATGAGCCCGACGAGC
>CAYYRO010000068.1:0-11569 GCA_964474075.1 uncultured Methylophaga sp. | reverse complement strand
TGGTGATTTTGCCTGAGTGTGATTCAGAGTCTGCCATGACATTGGCAGAATCGTTACGGAAAAAAATAAGCGATTTAATATTGTTTCATCATGGTAAATCGCTGGGCTCCATTACAGCGTCGATTGGCGTCGCCAGCTGGCCAACACCGTTTGAAGATGAAAGTATGTTGATAAGAGCAGCCGATGCAGCGCTTTATGCAGCGAAAAATTCTGGTCGTGACAGGGTGAGATTAGCGCAAATACACAGTGATAAAGACGAATAAAAATTAAATTATTTGCACTAATCCGCTGTTAGTCTGATAAATAATATTCGACGGTCGATACCACACGAACTTTCTTAATATGCAGATTGTTATTGTCTCTGGCGCTGATACTGAACTGGCCCTGTGAGGCCTGCTTGATTTTACCTAAATGGCTGTTGGAGTCAGCAGCAAATTTTTCGGCGACTTCACGGGCATTTTGTGTCGCTTCTTCGATCATTTTCGGTTTGATTTCATTGAGGCGGGTAAACAGATATTCGCTTTGCGCCTGATAATTATCGCCGCTTAATACCAAACCCTGTTTGCCAAGTTCAGAGAGCCCGGACATGGCCTTGCGTATAACATTGATATTTTCTGAATAAACAGTGACCGTTTGCGTCGCGGTATAGCGAAATTCGGCTGGCATGCCTCCGCCATATTGCTGTGCCGATTTATCGGTGATGGCGGGGGCGTTGATTGTGATTTCGCCGGTAGTGATGCCTTTGTCAGCCAGAAATTTGCCGATTTTAGCGGTACCGGCTTCCATGGTTTGATAGAGCCGGTTGAGATCATTATCGGCTTCGGTAAATTGAATCGGCCAGATGACCACGTCGGCCGGATATTCATGTTCTGAAAGGCCCTTAACGGTAACACTGCGCTCCAGCTGCTTCATATCGAGGAGCGCTTTGCCCAGCAAAAAGCCTAGAGCGCTGAGTCCGATGATTAAAGAGATCCCTAATATCCAGGCTGGTATTACCCGCTGTTCAGACATAAGGATCTCCTTTGATGTGAGATTTAACGCGCCGAAAAATGCTCAATCGCATAAGCAACGCGATCAGCCGGTTTCATCCGTTGTTTTTTACCAAGTCGTTCAATGTGCTGCAAGCGTGGCAGCAAACCACGACCATTGGCGATCTGAATGGTTAAACCGGGGCGGGCGTTGAGTTCCAAGAGCATCGGGCCCTTAAAGCGATCGAGCACCATGTCGGTGCCAAGATACCCCAGTCCCGACATTTCGTAGCAAGAAACGGCCAGATGCAGCAGATCTTCCCAATGCGGAATTTTCAGCGTCATCAGATTGACGCCGGTATCAGGATGCAACAACACTGGCTTATCATATTGAACTGCGCGTAAGGCATGACCGTCGCCGATATCCAGACCGACACCAACGGCGCCCTGATGCAGATTGGCTTTGCCATTGGAGTCGCGAGTTGATAAACGCATCATCGCCATGACCGGAAAACCGCGAAACACAATGACCCGGGTATCAGGCACACCTTCATGACTGAAACCACTGAAACAATCATCAAAATGTATCAAGTCTTCGATGATAGCCACATCGGCCTTACCGCCTAATGAAAACAGGCCGGCAAGAATATTAGAGACATGACGTTCCAAATCGCTGATAGTGGCATATTGACCATTGGATTTACGGTAGCCACTTTCATCCTGGCGGATAACGACCAAAATGCCTTTTCCACCCGAGCCATTAGCAGGTTTGATACAAAAACCTTTATCAGCCGGCAGGATTTTAATTAAGTCTCGAACGCTATGCTGTTCGTTAACTGTGCCCAGTAAATCCGGTACTTTGACGCCGGCTTCCAGAGCAATCTCTTTGGTTTTCAGCTTGTCATCGACCAGCGGATATAAATGCCGTGGGTTGTAACGGCTGATATAGGAAATATTGCGCTCGTTCATGCCCAACACGCCGATTTTACTCAGCTTGCTGGGATGCACATATTTTTCGCGAATTTCTTTAAACCAGGTCAACGGTCCGGTCATGATTTGTCGATCTCGGTCAGCGGTTTAAAGCGTTTCAACTCCAGCAGACGATAACCGGTGTAACTGCCGGCCATCAGGGTAACTGCCATTAAAATCAACTGAATACCCAAGAAGTTGAAGGTTAAATGTCTAACCAGTTCATTGTTCATGACCAGATAAGCAATGACCGCTACCAAGAGTGAACCGCCGCCCTGGACCAGCACCTGTTTGGCACCTTCTTCTTCCCAGAGAATCGACATTCGTTCTATCGTCCAGGCCAAAATAATCATTGGGAAGAAGGTGACTTTCATGCCTTCAGTCAAACCGATTTTGTAAGCCATAACCGAAAACAGCGCGATCATGCCGATAACCATAATGATGACGGCCGATATTCGCGCCACCAGCAGTAAGTTCAGATGGGATAAATAAGAACGGATAATCAAACCGGCACCAACGATCAGCAAAAAGCCGACCAAACCGGTCATCAGGCTGGTTTGAATAAATGCCAGGGCAATCAATACCGGCATAAAGGTGCCTGACGTTTTGATACCGATCAAAATTCGCATTAGGACGACCATCAACACGCCGACCGGAATTAACAGAATGTTTTTAAATAAAGCCTGTTCTTCAATCGGCAGATCGTAGAGGGAGAAATTAAGTAATTGGTTGTCGGCAAATTTTTGATTAAGTGCAATGCCGAAAGGTTGCTCCTGCTCGATCATCGAAAAAGTGACATTGGAGTTCGTGCCACCAATAACTTCCAGCACGGGCCCGGAGTTATATTGCCAGAGCATCAGATTTTCCGGCTGACCTTGCTTGCCGGTTTGCGGATTGAAGAGCGCATAGTCTTCGCCGTCAAACACCTGTAAATAATCAATCAATGCCTGCCGTCGGCGGCCATCTTCAAGCTCCAAAGCATGGACTTGCCGGGCCGGAATACCCGATTGATGCAGTAATTGCACCAGCCAGGCAGTACGCGGTTTAACCTGCGCCAATAGCTCTGCAGTTTGTTTTTGATTATTGAACTCGACAATCAGTTCGCGTGCCAGCGTATAGGGTGAAGCAGACCGCGCCGTCGCGCCTTCCAATAATTGCTGGGCAGCAGTGGCATAGGGTTCTTTTTCAAGAATCGCTTTGATTTCCGGCGGCTGAATAGACTCAGAGGGAATCGCATAGGGATCGACCAGCATATCGACTTTGTAATAAAGCGATTGATTACCACTGGCCTGGCGAATGGACCATTCAACGCGTTTACCGTTGGCCCGCTCTTCATAGGCAAGTCCATACCCGGGGCTGGCTGTTTGTTGGTTTAATTGCGTAAAACCAGGCTGGGTGCCCGGAATAGCTAACGAGGCGATAACTTCTTCACCATCTGCTGTGAAATCTACTTTGGCTTCAATTGACCAGGTTTGCCGGGTTTCTCCGGGTAACCAGGGTATGTCCAGCGCTATATGACGGTGCAGAGACAGGCCAATGCCAGCGATCAGTAGCAAACCAACCAAAACATAAAACGGCGTACGCGATGCCATAAGTATCCTTAACTAATCTTAATTGTCAGTGTCTTCATCGGTATCCGGTTCCGACGCGGGGCGATCTGCGAGCGGTTCTGGTTTGGGTTGATAGTAGCTTTTGGCAACATCAATCAACGCAATATCCCGCAAAAATTCGCGACCCAACAAAATCGGATACGTCATCGAGGTACGATCAGTCAGGGTAAATTCAGCGTTGTCGGTAAAATCACCGATTTTTATTGTCAGTTCAACCACCGGCCGACGATCAATTTCTTCGCTTGATGCCTGACGGATCCGGGCAAAACGCACTAACGGCGCTTCTACTTCGTAGCTGTAATCAACATCGTCATCTGGGACCATGTTAAAACGTACCCATTTTTTGCCATCGCGTTCAAATTCGACAATATGGTGAGCAGATAATGATGACGTGGTAGCGCCAGAATCCACACGGGCACGGAAAACGCGGTTAACCGCTTCTACCCAGAGCCATTCAGTGCGACCGAGAATAATTTTGTCATCGACGGTAGGCGGCGGCGCAACAGCTGGGCAACTCTCTGGTGTTTCCGGTGCAGCCATAACAACCACCGGTTCGGGATCTTTATCGAGTTTTTCATTGATAGTGGACAATTGCCGCGAGGCAGCACTTTGCGATGATTTCACCTCATTGAGGCTGGCTTGCTGCATTTTTTGATTATCAATAATGCCAGCACAGTAGTTACGCCATTTCTCATCAATACGGGTTTCAGATTCGAGCAGGGCAGTTTGTAATTGTGTCGGTGTTAAAGTTGGTTTTGGCTCTGATTGGATACAGCCGCTGATCACACCACAGGTGATCAAAATAAGCGGGGTTTTAAACTTAACCATGGTAATCCTGTTTGTGTCGGTAGACGGCGGGTTGCCGTTAGTTTAGCAAATCGTAAATTGTACGCTTTGCCTTCGTTAACTTGCCGATTTTTTTGCAAGCAAATGTACATATCGGCCCAAATTGCGATAAGTAGGTAAGCGGCAGTATTGCTTTTCCAGTTGGTACAAATCATTTTCGTCTGTTTCAGCGCGCGCGCTCGCAGACAAATAGTCACTAAACACACGAATACCACTATGACAGATAATCTCAAAACCATTATTTAACAGCCATTCAGAGACTAAATCCGGAAACAACGGATGTGGCGGGCTCAGCCGGTTACCTTCACCAATATAGCGGTCGTTGATAATGGCTGGCAAGCGCCAGCCGCCGCGCAGCACATTTTGATAAACCATGGCATTGCGGTTATAAAACATTAAAGACAAGTAACCATCCGTCTTAACTTTACCGGCAAATACCTGTAATCCGGCCATCGGTTCGGCCAGCCATTCCAACACCGCATGGTTAATGACCAAATCAAATTTCGGCAGTTCGTTTGCCAGTTGCTGTGCAGCTTTATGATGAAAATCGGCTTGTATGCCAGCAGCAGCAAAATCGGACCGTGCCTGACTGAGCAGCTTTTCAGAAATATCACATAAAGTTAATTGATGGCCTTGTTGCGCCATCCACAAACTGATTTGTCCCAGCCCGCAGCCGGCATCCCAGACATCAAGTTGCTGACCAGATGCTAATTCAGCTAAATCTTCCTGAAGAATTTCCAGTCGCAGCCGGCCTTTTTCGGTGTTGTAAATCCGATCACTGAACCGCTCCGCCAAGTCGTCAAAATTACGATCTTCCATCAGGCTGCGGGCTGCAACAGATTTTCCAGCAGATTATCAAGTGCCAGAATCCGGCTGTCTGCATCAGGCATATCGCCGGTAAATTTCAGCTTATCCTGACCATCCAGTTTGAAGCGTGCCGGTTGTTTCTGTATTAATTCAATGATCTTGATTGGCTCGATGTTCGGTTGCTGGTCAAAAATCAGGCGGCCCCCCTGATCATAAACATCAATTTTACGAATGCCGATGGCTTTGGCTTTCAGGCGCATTTCATGGACGGCAAACAAGGTTTTCACCTGTTCAGGTAACAGACCAAAACGATCGACCATTTCCACCTGTAACTCATGCAAGGCTTCTTTGTCTGGCGCTGCGGCAATACGTTTGTAAAGTACCAGCCGGTTATGCACGTCGGGTAAATAATCCGCCGGGATCAAGGCCGGCACATGCAGATCAATTTCCACCATATGCCGGTCAATGCTGTCGATGGATGGTGTCTGGCCGGATTTCAGGGCCTTAACAGCGCGTTCCAGCAATTCGTTATAAAGACCAAAACCAATTTCCTGCATCTGGCCGCTTTGCTCGTCACCGAGTAATTCACCGGCACCACGAATTTCCATATCATGCGTGGCCAGTGTAAAGCCGGCGCCCAGATCTTCAATTGATTCAATGGCTTCCAGCCGTTTAATGGCATCCGCTGTCATCGCATTTTGCGGCGGGGTAATTAAATAGGCATAGGCACGGTGATGACTACGACCAACGCGGCCACGAATTTGATATAACTGCGCCAGACCCAGTTTGTCAGCGCGATCAATAAAGATAGTATTGGCCGATGGCACATCAATTCCGGTTTCGATAATGGTGGTGCAGACCAGTACATTAAAGCGCTGGTGATAAAAATCGAGCATCACCTGCTCCAGTTCGCGTTCGCGCATCTGGCCATGGGCAGTGCCAATCCTAGCCTCCGGCATCAGGGTTGCCAGTTCGCGGGCGACGCGATCAATATCTTCAACCTTATTGTGCAGGTAATAGACCTGACCGCCGCGTTTAATTTCACGCAGCATGCCTTCACGGACTTTTTCGGCATCCCACTGCAAGACAAACGTTTTAATGGCCAAACGGCGCGCTGGTGCCGTGGCGATAATCGACAAATCGCGGATACCGGAAATCGACATATTCAACGTGCGCGGGATCGGTGTAGCGGTCAATGTCAGCACATCAATATGAGTGCGGTATTTTTTCAACTGCTCTTTTTGGGTGACACCAAAACGGTGCTCCTCATCGAGTACAAACAAGCCTAGCCGTTTTGGCTGAATATCCTGCTGCAGCAGTTTGTGCGTACCGATAATGATATCGGCGGTGCCGTCAGTGATTGCTGATTTGACGGTATCAAGTTGTTTTTTACTTCGGAACCGCGATAAGACTTCGACCTTGACCGGCCAGTCAGCAAAGCGATCTTTGAAATTTTCGTAATGCTGCTGTGCGAGCAGAGTGGTCGGCACCAATACCAGTACCTGTTTGCCGGATTGCACGGCCAAAAATGCAGCACGCATCGCGACTTCGGTTTTACCAAAACCGACATCACCACAGACCAGTCTGTCCATCGGTGTATCAGACTGCATATCGGCAATGACCGCATCGATGGCGTCTTGCTGATCGGGCGTAGTTTCAAATGGGAATGCGCCACTAAACGCCGCATATTGATCATCGGGCGCGGCCATCGGTTGTTTTTTGTTGGCGGCACGTTTGGCGTAAATATCCAATAGTTCGGCTGCGACATCACGGGCTTTTTCGGCCGCACGGCGGCGGGCTTTTTCCCATTGAGTAGTGCCCAGCTGATGTAATGGCGCCAGTTCAGGTGCTGCGCCGGAGTATCTGCTGATAAGTTCTAAAGACGCCACCGGCACATACAGTTTGTCGCCTTTGGCATATTCAAGGGTCACATATTCGGCTTCGACATCCCCGACATCCAGGCTCTGCAAGCCCAGATAACGACCAACACCATGATCTTCATGCACGACGGCATCACCAATCGACAGTTCGGCCAGATTGCGGATGATGGCATCGCTGTCACGTTTTTTACGGCTGCGCCGGCGGCGTTGCATAACTTGCTGGCCGAATAGCTGCGTTTCGGCAATGACAGAGAGTTTTAAACTCGGGCTATATAAACCACGCTCCATCGCAGCCACGGTGATACAGAGCGGTGCGGTGTCTTTTAAAAACGCATCGAAATCATCAACCGGTTTGGGTTGCAGCTGATTTTTACGTAGTAAATCGAGCAGCGTTTCACGGCGGCCGGCAGATTCGGCAGCAATCAATACCCTGCCATCAAAGTCATGTAGAAATTTTTCCAGAACTTCACAGGGTCTGTCCTGACGGGAATTCAGTGTCAGTTGCGGCGGCATCACGCTGGCGTAATTATGCTGGCCGGCAGCTTTTTCCAGTTCAAAATTCTGGCATTGCAGGCGTTGCCAGCGTTTAAATCGGGCAAATAAATCTTCGGCAGGCACAAATACACTGGTCGGCGGTAACAACGGTCGCTCGGGGTCGACGCGGTGCTGGCGATAGCGTTCCTGAATTTCCGCCCAGTAAGTTTCAGCGGCGTGGGCCGTGTCGTTACTGTTAACCAGCAGTGTGTTATCAGGCAGATAATCAGTCAGGCAAGCTGTTTCTTCAAAAAACAACGGCAAATAAAACTCAATCCCGCCCGGCATATTGCCGTCGCTGACTTCGCGATAAATCAGGCTGCGCTGCGGGTCGCCGTCAAATTGATCGCGAAATTGCTGTCGGAATAATTTGATGCTGTCGTCGTTAACGGGAAATTCGCGGGCCGGCAATAAATCAATTTTGTCGATTTCATCAATAGAGCGTTGTGTTTCCGGGTCAAAAGTACGCAGCGTGTCGATTTCATCATCAAATAAATCGATCCGAAATGGCCGGCGGCTGCCCATCGGAAACAGATCAACAATGGCGCCACGCACAGCAAATTCGCCGTGTTCGACGACCTGCGACACATTGCGATAGCCGGATTTTTCCAGCTTTAAACGCCAGCTATCAATATCAAAGGTATCGCCGGTTTTTAATTGCAGCCGATGACCGGCCAGGAAGCTGGGCGGGGCAATTCGCTGCATAATGGTTGCCACTGGCACCAGCAAAATGCCACGCTGAAAATCCGGCAACTGCTGTAAGGTCTGCAAGCGCTCAGAAATAATATCCTGATGTGGTGAAAACGTGTCGTAGGGGAGCGTTTCCCAATCCGGGAAATGCAGAATCGGCAATTTATTGCGGCCCAGATAAAAGCGAATTTCGCTTTCCAGCCGCTGGGCACTGCCCATATCATCGGTAATGACCAACAACGGACCGTCATGTTGCTGCGCAGCGCGGGCCAGTAATAAACCGGCGGCGCTACCATAGAGTTGACCGGCTAAACGTTTATCGCCAACTTTGGCCGGTAATGCAGGTTGCAGCAGACTGACTGACAAAAAAGCCCCCTTACGTGGCTGAAAAATACAAAGCGCGCTATTTTCCCACAAATCGACATTGCCGGCAGCTTACTGAAAATACAGTCGGGACTGATCTGAATAATCGATAATGCTATATTCATATATTTTGCAAAGAGGCAGAAATGGGAATGAAACGTACAGAAAATGTCGTGTTGCTGAAAGTTATCGGTTCATTTGAACTGCTGGCGGCATTGGCGATGTTTTACTTTTTTCATGAAGAAGTGCCGGCGATTATCGGCGGTATTATCCTGTTGGGCCTCTCGATCAACAGTTTTTATCAGGCGCATAAATGCTATCAACGCCAATATAGTCCTGATAACAAAGGTGATATTTCTAAATAAATGTCAGAAACGCAGCAACAGTCGCCGGCAGGCTTTGATGCCACCGGTTTTGTAAAAAACCTGACCAGCCGGCCGGGGGTTTACCGGATGGTTGATGCTGACGGTACGGTAATTTATGTCGGCAAAGCCAAAAACCTGAAAAAACGGGTTGGCAGTTATTTCCGCAAAACCGGTTTAACGTCCAAAACCCGGGTGATGGTGGCGCAAATCGCGCATATCGACACTACTGTTACGCATACCGAAAACGAAGCACTGATTCTTGAGAACAACCTTATCAAGGAGTTGATGCCGCGCTATAACGTGTTGCTGCGAGATGATAAGAGTTATCCCTATTTATTGATCTCAGGCGATACATTCCCACGGCTCAGTGTGCATCGCGGTGCAAAACGCAAAGCGGGCCGCTATTTCGGGCCCTATCCCAGTGCTGGCGCCGTTCGGGAAAGTTTGAATCTGCTGCAAAAAATCTTTCCGGTACGCCAATGCGAAAACAGTTATTACGAAAATCGCAGCCGGCCCTGTCTGCAATATCAGATTAAACGCTGCACAGGGCCGTGTGTCGGGCTGATTTCCGAGGCTGATTATCAGCGTGATGTGCAACACACGATTATGTTTCTGGAAGGTAAAAACCAGCAGGTCATGGACGACTTAAGTGATCAAATGAATGCGGCAGCGGCCAATTTACAATTTGAACAAGCAGCGGCCATTCGCGACAAAATCGTCAGCCTGCGCCGCGTGCAGGAACGGCAGTATGTCAGTTCCATGCAAGGTGATTCGGATGTGTTGGCGGCATTAATTCGTGATGGCATGGCCGTGGTGGAGGTCAATTTTATCCGTGGCGGTCGCAGTCTGGGCAGTAAATCTTATTTCCCCAAAGGCTCAGCAGATTTAACCGAAGCTGAATTACTGTCAGCGTTTATTCCGCAATATTATTTGGGCAAAGATGTGCCGGCCGAAATTCTGCTTAGCCATCCGCCAGCCGATATGCCATTGTTACAGGATGTGTTGCAATCCGAATCCGGTCATAAAGTCAGTCTGCGCCAACCGCAGCGGGGTAATGCGACCCGCTGGCTGCAAATGGCGATGACCAATGCCGAGATCAGCCTGACCCAGCGGCTCAGCAGCCGAGCCAATTTATTGCAGCGATTTGAAGCCTTGCAGGACGCTTTGCAATTGGATGAATTACCAAAACGCATTGAGTGTTTTGATATCAGCCATACCCGTGGTGAGCGTACGGTGGCATCCTGCGTGGTATTTGGTCTGGAAGGTGCGATAAAAGCCGATTACCGCAAGTTTAATATTGAAGGCATTACCGGCGGTGATGATTACGCGGCGATGAATCAGGCGCTGAGCCGTCGCTTTACCCGTTTGCAAAAAGGCGAGGGCAAACGTCCCGACTTACTATTAATAGATGGTGGCAAAGGCCAAATCACCGAAGCCCGTGAAGTATTGGCTGAGCTGAATTTATCGGATTTACCGATCCTCGGTATTGCCAAAGGCCCGGAGCGCCGGCCCGGCGAAGAAACATTGTTTCTGGTAGGGCGCGACGGTGAAGTGGTGTTAACCGCCGACTCACCGGCGCTGCATTTGTTGCAACAAGTACGCGATGAGGCACATCGTTTTGCCATTACCGGTCATCGCGCCAGACGTGCCAAAGCCCGTAATACGTCGAGTCTGGAAGAAATTCCGGGACTGGGTGCCAAACGCCGGCAAAAAATACTCCAGCAATTTGGCGGCTTGCAGGAAGTAAAGCGCGCCGGTGTTGAGGATTTGGCAAGCGTGGAGGGTATCAGCAAAGCGCTGGCACAAAAAATTTACGATAGTTTTCATGGCGACAATTAGGCGCTGCATAGTGCTACCATAGATTCATTCAAGGAAAGACGAGTCAATATGCTGAATATTCCCAATCTGCTCAGTCTGCTGCGTGTATTACTTATTCCGGTGCTGGTGGCTTTGTATTTCGTGCCGCATGCCAGTGCGCCGGTATGGGCAACGGCTGTCTTTATTCTGGCCGCAATTACCGACTGGCTGGATGGTTACTTAGCACGAAGATGGCAACAAACTTCACCTTTTGGTGCCTTTATTGATCCGGTGGCTGACAAGTTGATTGTAGTGGTTGCGTTGTTGTTGATTTTGTATGAATCACCGACGTGGATTATTTTGCTGCCGGTCATTGTGATTGTCTTTCGGGAAATCACTATTTCCGCATTACGTGAATGGATGGCTGAAATAGGTGCTCGTAATGTGGTCCAGGTTTCATCAATGGGTAAGTGGAAAACCACCTTTCAAATGGTCGCCATTGGTTGCCTGATTTTTTATAAACCGCTGTTTGGTTTACCCATTTTTGAGATCGGCGTGGTGCTGTTATATATCGCCGCGATCCTGACGTTGGTATCGATGATAAGTTACCTTAAAGCAGCCTTGCCGGTATTGATGGATAAGGCTTGACAGATAAATTTAACTGCCTATAATGCACGTCTTCCTAAGCGGGAATAGCTCAGTGGTAGAGCACAACCTTGCCAAGGTTGGGGTCGCGAGTT
>CAYYRO010000067.1:0-11742 GCA_964474075.1 uncultured Methylophaga sp. | reverse complement strand
GGCGGATTAATAAACGGAAACTTAGCCGGATCGCCAAGTTTCAGTGCGGTCATTTGTAAAATCACCGACGCCAGATTGGTACGAAGAATTTCCGGATCGGTAAATTCCGGCCGCGCTTTAAAGTCATCTTCATCATAAAGCCGGATACAAACACCGGCAGCAACCCGGCCACAACGACCGGAACGCTGATTGGCTCTGGATTGGGAAATTTTTTCAATCGGTATACGCTGTACTTTATTCCGAACGCTGTATCGGCTAATCCGCGCCAGCCCCGGATCGACTACATATCGAATACCGGGAACCGTCAGTGAGGTTTCAGCAACATTGGTGGCCAGCACAATGCGACGTGGACCGCCGGTTTTAAACACCCGGTTTTGTTCGGTAGCGGATTGCCGGGCAAATAACGGCAAGATCTCGGTGTTTGGCGGATGATGTTTGCGCAGCGCTTCGGAGACATCACGAATATCACGCTCGCCCGATAAAAATACCAGTACATCGCCGGGACCTTCTTTGCATAGTTCATCGACGGCCACCACGATGCCTTCGATAAAATCATAATCTTCGCTATCTTCATCTTGACTGATCAGTGGGCGATAACGGACTTCTACCGGATAGGTACGGCCACTGACCTCAATTATCGGCGCATCTTCAAAATGCTCAGAAAACCATGCTGTATCAATGGTCGCCGACGTGATAATCAGTTTTAAATCTGGCCGTTTTGGCAGCAGTTGTTTTAAGTAGCCGAGCAGAAAATCAATGTTCAGACTGCGCTCATGGGCCTCATCGATGATAATCGTGTCGTATTGATTAAGAAACTTATCGTTCTGGGTTTCAGCAAGCAAAATACCGTCAGTCATCAGCTTGATGTAGCTGCGATCCGCGCGCACCTGATCGTGGAACCGGACTTTATAGCCAACCGTTTCGCCAATACTCGAATCCAATTCTTCAGCGATACGGGTAGCGACGGTTCGGGCGGCAATCCGCCTTGGCTGGGTATGGCCAATCAGACCACTGACACCGCGGCCAAGATCCAGACAAATCTGTGGTAATTGTGTGGTTTTACCGGAGCCGGTTTCACCGCAAAGGATAATGACCTGATTTTCATCAATGGCCTTGGCGATTTCTTCTCGCCGGGCAATGACCGGCAAATCGGCATCAAGTTTGGGTTTGGGAAGGTTGCTATACCGGGTCTGGTAGCGCGTTGCAGATGCGGTGATTTGCTGCGTCAGTTGTTCCAGTCTTTTGGTGTCTGGCGGTGTTTGTTGCTTTAAAGCCTGCAAGTTGCGGCGCAGCCGATGTCTGTCAGCGAGCATGGTGCCAGACAGCATTTGTTCGAGTTGTTGTAGCGTTGATGCGGTCAAGAGCGAAACCTGTCAGCTAAAAAAATCGGGCAATTTAGCCGGCATAGTATAAAGACATTTGCCATGGCTGTTAGCCAATGCCAGACAAAATAAAACCCGCTGGGTCAAAACCGCAGCGGGTTATTGGTGTCAGCGGTAATTAACAGCCGCTGTTATCAATGCTACCGTCAGGCAGGGTGGTATTACAAAAAACAATACCGCGCGTCTGGGTGCCTTCCATAGATGCGCCGGTCAAATCAGCGTCCGTTAAGTCACTGAAAATCATTTGGGCGCCGTCTAAATTGGCATTTCTTAAGTTAACGCCTATCAGATGGGTGTAATCCATCAGTGCACCGCGTAAATCAGCACCTTCCAGATTGGCTTCATGCATCTTGGAATGAGTAAACCAAACACCTTGTAACTTACTGTTTTTCAAGTTTATTTTCTTCAGGCTGGATTCGCTCATATCGGCACCATCTAAATCTTTATCGTTCAGAGGGGCCTCATCCAATGTGCAATGATGACACTGGTTGGTTTCAAGCAATCTTTTTAAATAAATTTTTTCATAAGCTAGCGCGCTGGTGCTGACCAATAATGTCGCCATTAACAATACTGACTTCATGCTGATTCTCCGACAAATGATTAACGGCTTTTTCCCCAGCCGCCATGAAAGAACTGTTCAGCCAATGGACGGCGCTGACGCGGTTTTAGTTCCCCTTCAAGTTGTTCCGGGGTCAAATCATCAAGCGGCGCTGCATGACCAATCGCTATCATTGACCACAAATGTAAGTCGTCTGGCAGGCCAAAAGTTTTACGTACTTTTTCGCCATCAAAACCACCCATTTGGTGGGACATAAGACCCATGGCAGTGGCTTGTAAACATAAACTGAGACTGGCAGCACCGGTATCATAACCAGTCCACGGATTAGCTTTATCTTTTTGCCGGTACTGATCGACGGATGCAGCAAGGAGCAATACAGGGGCATTTTTGGCCCATTGCTGATTGCCTTCTACCAGACAATCGAAAGCTTGTTGCCAGCTGTCGGCATCATGATTGCGATCCCAGATAATATAGCGCCACGGTTCATCACCAAAACAACTGGGTGCCCAGCGTGCCGCTTCGGTCAGCGCAGTAATTTCCGCTTCCGTGACCGGTGTATCTGCATCATAAGCCCGGCCACTCCAACGTTCGGCAATGACTTTTTCAATAGGTACTTCGGTATCTGCTGGTTTCTGAATCATGGGACCTCTCGTTTGCTAGATTAAGGTAAGCTGATTTTTGGTTTTTCGGCAGGCCGGTAAAAACCACCAATATGGCCGATGACCATCACCAAATCAGCGCCAGTTTGTTCGGCAATCTGATCGAGCATTTGTTTCCGATCTGCGCGTTCCTGACCGCTGACACGCACTTTAATCAATTCGTGATGACTGAGTGCCTGCTCGATTTCATTAAGTACAGCTGGCGTCAAACCGCTGTTGCCAATCATTACCACCGGTTTTAACGGATGGGCGAGACCTTTTAAATAGCGCCGTTGTTTGTCATTCACTGCCATGGATGTGTCACCTGTATTAAAATGCGCCGATTATATCAGGATAGCTGTATGGCTTTGACCAAGAAAGATAAACAAGCCCTTTATAAGTTCACAGTAACAGCCGCTCGGGGCATGTTGCCTTTGCTGACCACTGAACTGGAACAGCTGGGCATCCAGCAAATTAAACATGAAGCGGGCAGCGTAAGGTTTACCGGTACCTTGAAGCAAGCCTATGAAGTCTGTTTATGGTCGCGTGTCGCGGTGCGGGTGTTAATGCCGATTGCGCATTTTGGTGCAGAAACGCCTGAGCAACTGTACACCGGTATCCAAACCATCGACTGGTCACAACATATTGCTGCTGAAGATGCCACACTGGCCATCGACTTCAATAGTTTTCGCTCAAAAATTCATCATACGCAGTACGGCGCGCAGAAAGTCAAAGACGCCATTGTCGATCAATTGCGTGACAAATATGGCCACCGGCCGTCTGTAGATTTATTTCAGCCGGATCTGCGGGTTAATGTTTATCTGAAACATAATCAGGCCATTGTCAGCATCGATTTGTCGGGTGACAGCCTGCACAAACGTGGTTATCGAGTACAACAAACCGAGGCACCGCTTAAAGAAAACCTGGCTGCGGCTATTTTGTTAACAGCTGAATGGCCGAATCTGGCGCGTCAAGGCTGGGGATTAGTGGATCCGATGTGTGGTAGCGGCACGTTTTTGATTGAAGCGGCGATGATGGCGGCTGATATTGCGCCGGGTTTAAATCGCAACTATTACGGCTTTTTGTATTGGCCGCAGCATGATAAAGCGATTTGGCAGCAGTTAAAGGCTGATGCCGAACGGCGGCGGTTAAGTGGTTTGGCGCGTTTACCGGTGATTTCTGGTGGTGATGAAGATCCCAAAGCGGTTGCCGCGGCTAAGGCCAATATTGCGGCGGCAGGGTTAGCCGATCGGATTGAAGTCAGCGAGCGGCGTTTGCTCGATTGGACTGCTGTCAGCCGGCAATTGCCGGGGCAGGGCTTACTGGTTTGTAATCCGCCTTATGGTTCGCGGATGGGTAATGTCCGGGATCTGCATTTTCTCTATGAAAGTATCGGCAATATTTTGCAGGAAAATCTGCCAGCCTGGCGCTGCGCCATCATTACCGACAATGCCAGTCTGGGCAAATTTACCGGTCTGACGCTGTTTGATCAGGTGCCATTTGATAATGGCCCGATTGAATGTGAAGTCTTGTACTACCGTGCCATTAAAGCCAAACCTCAAGTGGCTCAAAAACGACCCACTTCAGCGTGGCCACAAGCTGAAAAAGATGTATCTGAAGACGAGCAAACGTCAGTCTCAGCGCCTGCAGTGGCACTATCTGAAAATGCGCAGATGTTTGCCAATCGACTGCAAAAAAACTTTAAACACTTAGCCAAATGGGCGCGCAAACAGGATTTGGACTGCTATCGGGTTTATGACGCCGATTTACCAGATTATGCCGTTGCGATTGATATTTACGGTGACAAGGTGCATGTGCAGGAATACGCACCGCCATCACAAATTGATCCGCTCAAAGCCAGCCAACGGCTTGATGATGTGATGCAGATTGTCCCGGAAATTCTGAGCGTCAATCCTCAATATGTGGCGCTTAAATTACGTCAGCGGCAACGGGGCAGTAATCAGTACGAAGCACAGGCAGCGTTGAAACAACGCTTTTCCGTTACTGAAAACGGGCTGCAATTCTGGGTGAATCTGACCGATTATTTAGATACCGGGTTGTTCCTGGATCATCGTCTAACAAGACAATATTTACTGGAAAATGCCCTTGGTAAACGCTTTCTGAATTTATTTGCCTATACCGGCAGCGCGACCGTTTATGCGGCCGCGGGCGGCGCAGCGTCAAGCTTGACGGTAGATATGTCGAATACTTATCTGCAGTGGGCGCAGGATAATTTGCAGCTGAACCGGCTTGATAATGCCAAGCATCAATTTCAGCGTGCTGATGTGTTGGTCTGGCTTGATGAAGCGGTGCAACAGCAGTTGCAATTTGATTTGATTTTTGTTGATCCACCTACGTTTTCCAACTCCAGCAAAATGGCTGAGGTATTTGATGTACAGCGGGATCATATCGCCATGCTGGGCAAAATTGGACAATTATTGAGCAAGGGTGGCCAAATCGTGTTTTCCACCAATCGCCGTGATTTCAAACTGGATACCGCGGCGCTCAGCCAGTTTTCAATAAACGATATCAGCAAAACAACGTTACCCGCTGATTTTGTTCGGAATCCGAAAATTCACTATTGCTGGACGCTGGAAAAAACTAACAATTAATTTATGTTGTTCAGCGTAACTTTAATGTCCTGCCAAAGTTGTTGGTAGGCTTTGGCTACCGGCGTATTAGCTGCAAAAGCTGACAGCGGCGCGCGAAAATCACCCATACGTTCGACAACAGCCGCATAAGGAATGGCCGTTTCCAGCCCATGCTTAAGCATTTTCGGTGGGTGCGCAAGCATAATGCGGTGCATCGAGCGGCGGCGATCCACCATATTAAAAAATGCATGCAACCGTTTCGGTTTTAAGTTGTGTTCTTTGAAAAAATCACGGGTTTGTTCAAAAGTACGCAGTGATAAATGGGTTGGAATCAGTGGTAAATACAGTGCATCGGCCGTCGCAAAAATTTGCTCACTTAATGTTGAAAAACTGGGCGGACAATCCAGAATCACCAGCGAATATTGCTCGCTGAATGGCGCCAGCAGCTTTTCGACCGGATTGGTTTTGTTATCCATGCCAGCCAGCATTACATCCAGTTGCCGAAATGAAAAATCTGCCGGAATAATATCCAGATTGGGGTAATCGGTACTTTTTACCAGTTCGCCAATGGCCGTTTTGCCGGACAATACTTTTTTGGTTTCGCTTTTGGCTTTGGCCTTGCGCTGTAAAAGCCAGCTGGCCGCACCTTGTGGATCCAGATCCCAAAGCAGGGTAGGTATGCCTTCGTTGGCAGCATGCCAGGCAATATTAACCGCCGAGGTGGTTTTGCCAACACCGCCTTTAAGGTTAAAAAAGGCGATTTTTTCCATTAAAAAGTGGCTGCCATTTGTTCAAGTAAGTGCGTTTGTGCGGCCATTTTGTCATCCGTTCCCGAGCTCTCAACGCGTTTGTATCGACCATCAGCAGACAAAATCCAGGCCTGTGAATTATCATCAAGATACAGTTGTAAATCATCAAGAATGCGCTGACGTAATTTTTTTGACTCAATCGGAAAAGCGGTTTCAACACGACGCAGCAAATTGCGTTTCATCAAATCGGCACTGGCGCACCAGACTTCAGAATTACCGTCATTTTCAAAATAAAATACCCGGGTATGCTCCAGAAAGCGGCCGATAATACTGCGTACCTGAATATTGTCAGAAATACCTTCAACGCCGGGTTTAAGGGTACAAATACCGCGAACAATCAAATCAATTTTAACGCCGGCCATGGAAGCACGATAAAACGCCTGCACCATTTCCGGTTCAACCACGGCATTGGCTTTAATGATAATGCGCGCCGTTTTACCGTTGTTGGCGTGATCAATTTCTCGTTCAATTTTTTCCAGTAAACCGGTGTGCAGCGTAAACGGTGCATGCAGCAATTTATGCATTTGCGGCACTTTACCGAGGCTGGTCAGCTGAATGAACAGATTATTAACGTCTTCACCGAGCTGTTTATCTGACGTCAGTAAGCCGTAATCGGTATAAACACGGGAAGTACTGCGGTGATAGTTACCGGTACCCAGATGCACATAACGACGTAACTTATTATTTTCGCGGCGCAGGATCAGCAGCATTTTGGCATGGGTTTTATAACCAACAATGCCATACACCACATGGGCACCGGCTTCTTGTAATTTAGCGGCCAGAGCTACATTTGCTTCTTCATCGAAACGGGCCCGTAGCTCCACAACCACGGTGACTTCTTTACCGGCATGGGCGGCTGCAACCAGCGCATCAACGATCGGTGAGCTGGCACCAGTGCGATACAAAGATTGTTTAATGGCCAGTACACTGCCATCGGCGGCGGCTTGTTTGATTAAATCAATAATCGGCCCGAAAGATTCATAGGGATGGTGCAACAAATAATCATGTTTTTTAATGCTGGCAAATAAATCGACATCGCCGGTCATACCGGTGGGGCGGCCCTGGGTAAATGGTTTAAATTTCAGATCGCTGCGTTCAACCAGAGAATGCACTGCCTGTAAGCGACTGAGATTGACCGGGCCATTGACCAGATAAACGTTGTCCTGATGCATGCCGCATTGTTCGCGCAGGAAGTTGACCATATCTTCCGGGCAGTTATGAGCGATTTCCAGGCGCACTTCATCACCGTAATTACGGTGTGTTAATTCGTCAGCAATCGTTGCCAGCAGATCGCTGGTTTCTTCAGTATCAATCGCCAAATCACTGTTACGGGTTACCCGGAACTGATAACAGCCTTTGACTTTCATGCCAAAAAACAAATCCTCGGCAAAGGCATGAATAATCGACGACAAAAACACAAAGTGATATTCGCCAGGCTCGGACATTTCTGACGGTAACTGAATCACCCGGGGCAGAGCACGCGGCGCTTGTAAGATCGCATAACCGCGATCACGGCCAAAAGCATCTTTACCAACTAATGAGACGATAAAATTTAAACTTTTATTCAGCAGACGTGGAAATGGATGCGCAGAATCCAGCCCGATAGGACTGAGGATTGGCAGAATCTCTTCCTGAAAATATTGTTTCAGCCAGTCGGTATGCACATCGGTCCACATCGATCGCGGCATCACGCGAATACCATTTTGTTCAAGTTCAGGCAGCAGTACATCGTTCAGTACGCTGTATTGCTCTTCAACCAGCTCATGCGCCCGTTGACTGATCAAACGTAACGCTTCCTGCGCACTGATTTGGTCAGCTTCCAGATAGGGGTCGCCAATTTCAATTTGCTGGATAAGGCCGGCAACCCGGACTTCAAAAAACTCATCGAGATTAGTGCTGGAAATACACATGTAATTTAAGCGTTCCAGCAGCGGCACATTGGTATCGAGCGCTTGTTGTAATACCCGCCAGTTAAATTCCAGCAAGCTAAGTTCGCGGTTTAAAAACAGATCGGGGCTATTTAAATCTATCGGTGTTTGCATTTGGGCGAGTCTAGGTTCATTTAATGACAGTTTTGTGACAGGGGGGTGGCTTATGTATCCGGCGAGTCTGATAGTAATTAGCCTACCACCAAAATTTACCGAAGTTTTCGGGGTTCGCCCAAAAACGACTGTTCAGCCAGTCACGTTTAGGCTGATAATTCTCAATAGCGTAACTATATATTTGCAGGCCGTTTTGGCTAACGGCGACTTGATGCAGACCCAGCGCCAGAAAATCAGCAAATTGCCAGCCTTGTTGCTGCGCTTTGTCGGGATCGCTGATTAAAATGACATGCGGCGCAAATACATTGCGCAACGAACCGAGCCATTGTTGACCCTGGCTAACCGACAATGTTTCGGTGAGATCGCTGATAATAGCGACATCGACCTGTTCCAAATCGCTAAGCTGTTGTTGCCGGAATGGTGTTGTCAGTTGTCGGGATCTGGTATCTTGGGCCGGTTGCACGCTGGCTATGGCCAGTTCGCCGGCCAACAATAAACTTTGTGGCGAGAATGCCGCTAATAGCGGATCCAGTAATTCACCAAGAGCATTAACATTATCCATGTCTGAGCAGCATAAAACATCTGCCGCCTTCTGGGAACACAAGCGACTTAGCGAAATGAGCCATGATGAGTGGGAATCGCTCTGTGATGGCTGTGGCCGCTGCTGTTTGCACAAACTCGAAGATGAGCAGGATGACCGCATGTATTACACGCGTGTTGCCTGTGACTTATTGGATATTGGCAACTGTCGCTGCAGTGATTATCCCAACCGGCAAACTCGGATGCCGGATTGTATTCAGCTCAGCGTCGAGCAAGCGCATTTATTCGATTGGTTGCCCGATACCTGTGCTTATCGCTTATTAGCCGAGGGTGAAAAGCTGCCCAATTGGCATCCGTTAATTACCGGCGATCCGCAGTCGGTGATTAAAGCTGGTGTTTCGGTACGCGATATTGCTATTACCAGCGATAAAGTCAGCGATATTACCGATGAAGTTATCGCCTTAAACAAACCACATTATCCGCATGACGCCTGAAGAAAGCCGGGAATTTACCGCCCGTATGGAGCAGGCGGCAATCACCTTGTTGGAATTAGAAATTTATCGTAAACCCGATGATCTGGCGCGTCGTTTTGGTTTGCCAGTGCCGGTGGTGCGTTACTGGTGGCGTAATACCGATCAAAAAACGCATCCGGTTGATCAAAGTGCTTTGTCTCCACGCGATGTCAAAGTGATTCGTAAAGCCAGCCAGACATTGGAAGGCTGGGAAAAAATTAAACGCTATCGGCCGCCTTGCGGTGCCCGTATGGCCAGTGGCAAAGTCTGTAAACGCAGTGTCGCTATTCGCGCTCCCGAAGGCTGGGCCTTTGGCGCATTGGCCAATCGCTGCCGCTTACATGGCGGCCTCGCCAAACGTAACCGTAAAATAGTCAGCAACGACGCCGACGCTGAAGATTGAATGCAAATCTCAGCTGAAACTGCGAGGTTGCTCTGATTTTGACTGTTTAAGTGCTCAGCCAAAAACTGACACCTTGGTTTTAACCATTAACAACAAGCCCTGGGCTGTGGTTTGATGTAAAAATCGTTACTATGTGTCGCCTCAGTAACCAAAAAGCAGAGTCTCAGTATGCACACCACCGCCGCAGAATTTAATCAGGGTTTACTTCACTTTATTGATCATTCACCCACACCATTTCATGCAGTGGCAACGATGGTTGAAGTCCTTGAGCAAGCGGGATTTACTGAACTTAAAGAAGCCGATGTTTGGGGCGAATTGGCGGCCGGCAAATTTTATGTCATCCGCAATAATTCTTCGATTATTGCTTTTGTAAAAACCCCGCAAAATTTAGCCGATACTGGCTTTGCCATGGTTGGTGCCCATACCGATAGTCCATGCCTGAGAGTCAAACCCCGGCCTGGCAAAGTCAATAATGGCCTTTGGCAGCTGGGCGTTGAAGTCTATGGTGGTGCTTTATTAAACCCGTGGTTTGACCGTGATTTATCGTTGGCTGGCCGTGTCAGTTATCTTGATAAACAAGATCAGCTGCAACATGCCTTGGTGGACTTTAAAAAGCCGATGGCGGTGATCCCGAGTCTGGCGATTCATTTGGATCGTGAGGTCAATCAAAACCGCAGCATCAACCCGCAGCAACATTTACCGCCAGTGATTATGCAAACCGAGCCCGGCGAAACACCAGATTTTCGGGCTTTGCTGGAACAGCAACTGAGCAGCCAGTATCCAGATCGATTCATCGGTCAGGTACTGGATTATGAAATCAGTTTGTATGACACGCAGCCGGCAGCGTTAACCGGTCTTAATGATGACTTTATCAGTGCGGCGCGACTGGACAATTTATTGAGCTGTTACACAGGTTTGCAGGCGTTACTGGCAAGCGACGGCAAACAACCGTCAATGCTGATTTGCACCGACCATGAAGAAGTTGGCAGTATGTCCAGCGCAGGTGCACAGGGTAATTTTTTACAATCAGTATTACAGCGACTGGCACCGGCAGCCGAGGCTTTTCAACGTCTGGCCGAGCATTCATGGCTGATTTCAGCAGATAACGCCCATGGCATACATCCCAATTATGCTGATCGTCATGATGCCAGTCATGGGCCGCTGCTGAATCAGGGTCCGGTCATTAAAACCAATGCTAACCAGCGTTATGCGACCAATAGCGAAACCAGTGCCCGTTTTCGGCAAATTTGTCAGCAGGCCGATGTGCCGTTGCAGGATTTTGTGGTGCGTACCGATATGGCCTGTGGCAGTACCATTGGTCCGTTGACCGCTGCACAAATTGGCGTCAAAACATTGGATATCGGCGTGCCGACCTTTGCCATGCATTCGATTCGTGAGCTTGCCGGCAGCCAGGATGGCTGGCATTTATATCGTGCTTTAAAACATTTTTTCAATTAAATACAAGGAACTACCCAGACTATGTCAGAAACTGTTGATGACTTGACCGTGACCTATCAGGAAGGCGAATTAATGACCGTTAAGGAGCTGGATAAGGTCGTTTTGACCAAAGGCGCCTGGGCGACAGTCATGTTTCGCTATCAGGATCTGGATCGCAAAACAGGCGAATTTGGCCCCGATAAATACACGATTCGTCGTTATCAAAAACGCAATGGCGAATACGGACAACGTTCGAAATTTAATATTTCCAGCAAAGATCAGGCTCAGCAAATTGTTAATGCTTTAACTGGTTGGTTAAAAGACTGATAACGCAGCTATGAATAAAAGTCTGTTAACCAATCTTATCGCTGCCGCGTTAGTCGGTGTGGGTTTATTATTACCAGCGCCCTGGCGGGAACCCGTTTTATCAACCGGTTTATTTGCTTTGGCAGGTGGTTTGACCAACTGGTTAGCGATTCATATGTTGTTTGAAAAAATTCCCGGTCTTTACGGCTCGGGCGTCATTGCCGCTAAATTTACGGCGTTTCGTCAGGCGATTGAAGATTTGGTGATGCAGGAATTTTTTCATCCGGCGCAGATCAGTCGTTTTATAGATGATTTACATGTCCGCGAATCAAAACATCTGAATTTTGAAGCCATTATTGAATCTGTGGATTTAACACCGGCCTGGCAGTCGTTGATTGATACCATTAAAGCGTCATCATTTGGCAGTATGTTGTCGATGTTCGGTGGTATTAAGGCCTTGGAGCCTTTAAAAACGCCGTTTATCAGCAAGATGCAGCAGGCATTGAATGATATTGCCCACAGT
>CAYYRO010000066.1:5783-11983 GCA_964474075.1 uncultured Methylophaga sp. | reverse complement strand
CTGATCAAGCTCTACGGCTTTAACGTAGGTGATCCGTAATTTATCTTCATCGACACCCAAATCTTTCAGGGTGAAATATTTAGCGATGGAATAATCTTCACAATCACCGGCACCGATGGCCAGCATTTCTGCAGGCGTTGCCCAATAATCTTCCTGGCCCCACAGCATAATGTCATCAATAAACTGCACATTGCTGTTAAAAAAATTGTTAACGATTTCCAGCTTTTCTTTTTCGGGCAGGTTTTTGGATTCTTCTATCAGCGTTTGCCATTGCTCAAAACGCTGACGGGCAAAACGATCATGTTTGGCTTCAATACGTGCCAGAAATGCCTCAGAAAAATCCAGATCGGCCCAAAGTGGCCATGACAGCAGGGTTAAACTGCTTATCAAGGCCGCTGTCAGGCAACGGGATATTCCTAACGAAGACATGGTATTTAGCGGCTGATACCAAACAAACCAACACCACGGACATAATCAAAGTCTTCGTCCTTACCGACACCTTCAGCAAGTACCTTTATATCCAGCAGATTTGTCACTTCCTGAATAATATCGAGGAAATCAGGCTTGCTGCTGTGCTGGCGAATATCGGACGTTAAATCACGGGCGAGGCGAATGTAATTAATCTGCAGGTCTTTGATTTGTTCAACCGGAATCACATCACTGCTGTAGCGTTTTAATAACGTAGTCGCCCCCAGTTCACGGACAAATAAACTGAAACTGGCAAAGCTAGGCTGATTCTTCGCAGCAGCATAAGCCGTGACACTGAATGCCAGCAAATGCTTCGGCAATGTAAATTGCAGCAGCCGCTCACGCAGCCATTCACGGAAGTCTTTGGATGCGACCGATTGCATCGATAAATTAATAGTGACCGGGATATACACTTTTTGTTGTTCCATCGTCGACAGTACTTTGTTGACAATGGTGCGATCCAATTGTTCTACCAGCCCAAATTCACCGGCCATGGAGAAGAACGTACCAATCGGCAATTCTTGGCCCCCGGCATCACGAACCACGGTAAAGGCTTCCATCATGACCTGAACCGGGTCGTCATTCACATAACTGTAGGCCAGATTGGTAAAGGTGATTTCCGGTGTATTATTATCAATAACCTGCGAAACAGCTGCTTTCCATGCCTGATCGCTGATTGAGCTCAGCGAATCCTGACGGATAAAGTAAGCATTGGCGCCAATCAGTTTGGATTGTTCATAGGCTTCAATTGCCGCAGGCAACAGCCGGTCAAATTCGCTGTTACGGCCAAATTCAACAATACCGATATGCAACAAATCTTCGTCACCGTATTGCTGGCCAAGCGTGTCGACCGCTTTTTTCAGTTTGTCAGCAAAAGCAGTAATTTCTGCTTGATCACTGCCCGGATAAACGATGGCAAATTCAGAACCATACAAACGATAGCTTTGCGCGGGGGAGACGGCATGTTGCTTAAGCATATCGGCAAAATTCATCAGCATCTGATCGACCGATTGTTTGCCTTTTTCACGGCCAAGGCCAGCAAGATCATCAAACTTAATATACATAACATGACCATTTTGCCCGGCAGATAAAGCCGTTTTGACATCAACATGAAAGGTCTGTTGATTCAGTAAACCGGTCAGGGCATCACGTTTCAAACTATCGCTGAGGTTTTCCAGTTTGTTATTCAGACGGGCAATCATGCCGCCAATTTTGCCGGACATGCTGTTCATTGAACGAGCGACATTCTTAACTTCCAGTGTCCACGGCATTTTATCAATGGTGACAAAGTTGCCGGCAGAAATTTCATTGGCTTGTTTCTGAATGTCCTTCAGTGGTTTAAGTGTCAGTCTTAATACGGCAATCAGTAACAAAATAGCTGCAAGCAAAATCAGCAATGAAAATTTCAACGTTGATTTAAATTGTTCATACAATTTCAGATAACCATAGCCCGGATTACTGGTCACCGATAAAGTGCCACTGATATTCCAACCAGAACTGATTTCAGTAACCGCGGTTGCTGTTTTAAGCGGCATCATCTTAATAAGCCAATTGGGCACACCTTCTATTTTGGTAGGATTGGTTAATTTGACCAACTCTTCACCATCTACGTCGAGCAGGCGCATTTCTTTGTAATAGCCGGTATCGAAAATGGCATTCATCATGGTGCGCAAAATGGGATCTTGTTCATCATCCATATGTGGACTCAACGACAACCCCAATGAAGTCGCCGTATCCTGCATATGAATTTCCGATTCCACCTGCAAATAACTGCGGATATTGTTCATGCTGAGATAAAAATTCACTGCAAAAACAATAAAAAAGATCAAAGTAACCAGGATTAATAACTGCTTTGAAAGTGACATAACACATCCCCGACATAGGCGATTGAAACGACAATAAAAACCGGCAAAAAAAGCGCTGCCAACAGATGCGCCTAACAATACGCTGCCACCCGCCGCAGAGCAAGCGTTAAAGGCGCTTAACAGACGGTTTGCTTTTGTTTTCAGCAGCCCATTGCTAGGATCGGCGTTTATCAATCGCTGCAGGTTTAACTGATGCTAACTGTTTTAGTCCAAATGGCTTTGTTAATTTCCTGTGGTGCTGTCTGGCAGATACTGGCACCCAGACATATTCCGGCACCGGCGCATCGCCGGGCATTAACTGATTTGGTGTTTTATATTCTGTTGCCGGCCCTGATTATTGATGTCATCTGGCAAACGGAACTCTCAACTAACTCTTTGCATATCTCACTGATGGCGATGACGGCGTTGGCAGGTTCAATGCTGGCAATGTGGGTGGTATTAAAGTTTATCAGCGTCAACCGTCAGCAGACCGGGGCATTATTGCTGGCAGCGACATTTCCGAATGTCACTTATCTGGGTTTGCCGGTACTGGATCAGGCGCTGGGCAGCTGGTCGAATTCACTGATTTTGCAATACGATTTATTTGCCTGCACGCCGGTATTGATGACATTGGGCATTTTGCTGGCCCGGCATTACGGTACGTCTGATGCCAACCTGCATCCGTTGAAAGCCTTATTACGGATTCCTCCATTGTGGGCAGTAACGATTGCCGTGTTGCTGAATGTTTTTGACGTTAGTCGGCCAGCCATCATTCACGATGCTTTGCAAACTCTATCGGGCGGGGTAGTGCCATTAATGCTGATTGCACTGGGCATGAGCATTCGCTGGCAAAGTCTGCATATACGGTTTTTGCCTTTGTTACTGCCTGTGGTGGTTATCAGTTTGTTACTGGCACCAGCGATTGTCTGGTCAATGACGCAATTTGTTGATTTACCGTTACAAATTGCGCAGACGGTGGTATTGGCTGCCGCGATGCCGACGATGGTGTTTGGCTTTGTTATTTGTGAGCAATATGAGCTCGACAGTACGTTATATGCCGCGGCCGTTACCTTGACCACATTAGTCTGTCTGCTGACGCTGCCGGTCTGGTTTTACTGGATCAGTTGATCCTGCCAGTTAAAACCGGCGGCAATGACCGCTGCTTTCAATAAACCCATCGCACTGATGACCTGTTGCTGTTCACCGCGCAGGCTCATTTCAATATGTGGCGGCTCGGCTAAACGTGGCAAACTGGAGAGTTTCAGATCCGGATAATCACGATCCAGTTGCTGCATAATGCCCAGCAAATCGGACTCACGGCCGCCATAGACAAAAATGATTTCTTCATACGCCGGTCGCTGATTTTTTAAATTGGCATACAGATTATCCAGAATCCAGCGACACATTGGCCAAGCCATTTCCGGAAAACCCGGCATAAAATGATGATCCCCAAAACTGAATCCCGGCACCTGATTTACCGGATTAGGAATAATGTTGGCACCTTCTGGCAAATAGCCCATCAAAATACGGTTTGGATATGCGCGCTCGCCGAATTTGTTTTCAATCAGCGCTACGGCTTCAGGATGCGGTGAAACTGGCACGCCAGCCACTCTGGCAACGGTTTGCCGGGTGCGATCATCGGGCGTTGCACCTATGCCACCAAAACTGAACACCAAATCATCACTTGCCATTGAAAATCGCAGACATCGTTCTAACTGCTCAGGATCATCTCCGACCATCAATACGGTGCTCAGCTCTAAACCACGCTCAGCTAACATCTCTCTTAAATAGGTAAAATGTTTGTCTTGGCGTTTGCCACTGAGGATCTCATCACCAATAATTAACGCGCCAATATTCATCATTATTCCGGTCGGTTACGCATAAAGTCTGCGGTTTGAGCAAAAGACGCCAGCAATTGTTCTGCAAATAAGGGCTCTAAATCCATTTTTTTCAATGCTTGCGCCATGCAATACAGCCATTGATCACGTTCTTCAATGCCAATGGAAAACGGCAGATGCCGGGCGCGAAGTCGGGGATGGCCAAATTTTTCGACAAATAATTGCGGACCGCCCAGCCAACCGCTCAAAAACCAGAATAATTTATCCTCGCTGCTTTGAATATCTTCCGGATGCAACTTACGAATGACATCTGTTTGCGGGGTTTCCGACATGATTTGATAAAAGTGTTTCACCAGCTGCCGAACGGCTATTTCGCCGCCAATTCGCTCATAAGGGGTTTGTATATTGCTCATTCATGATCCTTGTTAAAGGTTGCAGTTTAGCGGTCTCGGCTCGACTCATAAAGCTTTGTAAACTTGCGACTCAAGCTGCTGATGGGGATAATTAATCGTTTTACCAATAAATCAAAGGAGCACAATCCGATGAGTGACAGAATTATTATGCGTACTGGTGAAGCCCTGGTTGCCGGTGGTCCACCGTTGACTGCTGCAGAGCCTGAAGTTGTAATTGGTGAGTTAGACGGTCCATTTGGTACTGCATTTGCTAATTTAATGGGCGATCAGGTGCAAGGTCACTCTCGTGTTTTAGCACTGATGAACACCGATATGCAGGTACGTCCTGCGACCATCATGGTCAGTAAAGTAACCGTCAAAAAAACCGCCTATACCAATATCCTGATGGGTACCGTACAAGGCGCGATTGCTAATGGTGTATTGGATGCCGTGCGTAATGGCACGATTCCAAAAGAAAAAGCCAATGATTTGGGCATTATCGTCTCAGTCTGGCTGAACCCTGGCATCACGACCATTGAAGATCTGGATCATGAAGCCTTGTTTAATATTCATCGTGAAGCGACTCGTCGTGCGATTGAAAAAGCGATGAACAACGAGCCAAGCATTGATTACTTGCTGGAAAACCAGGACAAGCTGGTACACAAGTATTATCAAAAAGAACTGGATGCTAAAAAATAAAAAATCCGGAAATTTTTAAGCAAAGAGGATGGTCTTAATCGAGTAGGTTAATTCACAGCCTCAAAAATTGGACGGTCTGGCCGCTATAAGCGATCAGGCCGTTTTTTTTGCTGTGTATAATGCCGTTATGACTGAATCCGCCAAATCCGGAATCGATATTTATTCGATTGACAAATTGATGCACGAAACGCGTCAGCTGGCTGCCCGTTATCGGCAAACCACAGGCACCACCTTACCGGTGACCGGTGAAATCGCTCGTTTTGATGCCGCTAAAGCCCTGGATTTACAATTGTTGGAAGATACCAGCCTTGCTTATGATGCGCTTGGCCGTGACAGCCGTGAAGGTCAGCGTATTATCATTAAAGGCCGCGCCTTATTCGATGAAAGTCGTTCCTCAACACCGCGTATTGGTCAGATAAATCCGCAACAGGACTGGGACCACGTGGTGCTGGTATTGTTTGATGAAACGTATCAACCGCTGGAAATATATGAAGCCAGCAAAATCGATATCGAGGAAGCGCTTTCCGGCCGCGACAGCAAACGTAAAAAACGTGGCGCCATGTCCGTGGCACAATTTAAAATTATCGGTAAATTGGTGTGGACGGCAGACCACGGCGCTGAAACCGAAATATGGGATAATCAAGTTAGTTAACTACCCAGCAGGAGAAAGGTAATGAGTATTGCCGAATTTGTGTTCTGGGCGATTATCGCCGTGGTTCTGGTCTATGCGGTGGTAGTTTTTAATCATCTGGTGACCTTAAAACATAACGTCAAAAAAGCCTGGTCGAATATTGACGTGCTGCTTAAGCAACGGCATGAAGAATTACCCAAACTGGTCGAAACCTGCAGGCAATATATGCAATTCGAACAACAAACTCTGGAAAAAGTCATGCAAGCCCGGACGGCAGTTTCTCAAGCGCAGGCACAGGGTGATATCGGCGCATTGGGCATGGCTGAAA
>CAYYRO010000066.1:0-5773 GCA_964474075.1 uncultured Methylophaga sp. | reverse complement strand
AACCGAAATGCGATTGGGGTTGGGTAATTTATTCGCCGTTGCCGAAGCCTATCCTGATCTGAAAGCCAATGAATCATTTCAGCATTTACAGCAACGCATCAGCGGACTGGAAAATGCCATTGCAGACCGCCGTGAGTTTTACAACGAAAGCGTCAATATCAACAATATTCAAATTGAACAATTTCCGGATTTAATCATTGCCGGACTGTTCCGGTTTAAAGCATACGAATTGCTGGAATTTAATGAGACTGAAACTGCCGACGTTGATATCAGAACGCTGTTTCAAGGCTAGATGCAGCAAGTGATCGAAACGCTTGCCGGCGTCATAACGTCGCTGGATAGCGGTGAATTCTGGCTGTTTTCATTATTTGTTTTAGCTTGTAGCGTTTATGCGTTTGCCCGGCTGGTGCTCGCTTTAAAACGCGGCCGGTTAATGTCAGGCCAGGCAACCGCTAAGATCCGCTCAGCATCGCAAGGCTGCGTTGAACTCAATGGCACCATCGAATTAATGCCGGGGCCACCCATTGTGTCGCCGATTTCCGGACGGCACTGTGTCTGGTTCGAATACGTTGTCGAACAAAAGAAAACCTATTTTGATGGCAAACGACAACGTACGCGCTGGGAGGTGGTTCAACGCTATCGCAGTGATGGTTTATTTTATCTGCGTGATGAAACCGGTGTTTGTGTTGTGGATCCCGAGGCTGCCGATATTTTGCATGCCGAAAACCGCGCCTGGTCAGATAAACTCAACGCAAATCGCCGCTATCGAGAATGGTTTTTATCAGCCGGTCAGCCTATCTATGCGTTAGGCTGGTTTATCAGTGTGCAAACGGCCAGCCAACAAATATTGCGTGAACAAGTCAGTTTACTGTTGCGAGAATGGAAGCAGGATTTTCAGGCTTTGCTGAAACGCTATGACCAGGATAAAGATGGTGGTATCAGTGAACAGGAATGGCAACAGGCGGTTGCCGATGCCAATGCCCATGTTCGCCAGCAGCATTTAAGTCAGCCAATGGATGCTATTCATGTTCTGGCCAAAGGGCCGCATCGTAAGCCTTTTATTTTATCCGCCTTGCCCGAAAAGCGTTTATTACGCCATTATCAATGGCAGTTTTATCTGGCGCTGGCTGGTTTCTTAATCAGCGGCAGTCTGTGGATTTGGGCGATGAACTTAAGACAGGGATGGTAATGCAAGACGATTTACAGGCTGTGTTCGCTGAGGGTGGTTTACTGGCAAGACAAATTGACGGATTTCAGCCGCGTGAAGCTCAGCAGCAAATGGCTGAAAAAGTCGGCCAGGCCTTGCAAAATGGCACGATTCTCGTTGCCGAAGCCGGCACTGGTACCGGTAAAACCTTTGCTTATTTAGCGCCGGCGATCTTATCCGGACAAAAAGTATTTATTTCTACCGGTACCAAAAATCTGCAGGATCAATTATTTAACCGCGACTTGCCGATGTTGCGTAAAGCGCTAGGGGTACCGTTTCAGGCATCGGTATTAAAAGGTCGCAGTAATTATTTATGCCATCACCGGCTGGGGCTTGCTGAGCAAGATGATGGCTTGTTATACCAGCGGCCTTTATTACAAAAATTACGTAACTGGTCTCAGCAAACTGATAATGGCGATTTAAGCGAAACCAGTTTGCTGGATGATGCCGGAATTTTATGGCCACGCGTCACCTCGACGGTGGAAAATTGTCTCGGTCAGCAATGTCCGGAATACCAAGAATGTTTTATTGTTGAAGCACGCCGGCGTGCCCAGGAATCAGATCTGGTGGTCATTAACCATCATTTGCTGATGTCAGATTTTGCCCTTAAAACTGCTGGGCAAGGCGAAGTTTTACCCAATGCCGATGCCTTTATTATCGATGAAGCGCATCAATTGCCAGCGATTGCCGGTCAGTTTCTTGGCCATCGGGTCAGCAGTCATCAAATTATTGAACTTTGCCGTGATGCCAGTCAGGAAATGCAGGCCGCTGCTGCCGATATGCCAACCATCAATGAGCAAGCCGAACAATTATTAAGTTGTTTGCAACGACTGCGAATTTTAATTGGCAATCAGGAACAGCGCAGTCCCTGGCAGCAATTTATTGAAGATACGGGTATCCATGATGAATATGCTCAAGTTATGGAGCGGCTGGATAATCTCAATGAAACGTTGAAACTTGCCGCCGAACGTAGTCAGGGGCTCAAGCAATGTCAGCAGCGCGCTGAAAATCTGCTGAATTTACTGGATTTGTTTTTTGACAGCCGTACAGATGACAATCTGGTTTTGTGGCTGGATAACCGTCCGTCAGGTTTTATTTTGCATGCGACGCCATTTGAAATCAGCGGCCATTTTCAAAACTGGCTGGAAGAAAAACCAGCCGCCTGGATCTTCACCTCAGCGACGTTAACCGTTGCCGGACAATTTAATCATTTCTGCCAGCAACTGGGCATTTTTGATGCTGATACGGCGCGCTGGGACAGTCCATTTGATTATCAGCAGCAAAGTTTGTTGTATATGCCCCTGATTCCGGTTGAACCGTCAGATCGTGCCTACAGCCAGCATATTGCCGATATCGCCCGCGAAATCATTAAACTCAGTGAAGGGCGGACTTTTTTATTATTCACCAGCTATAAAACGATGCATGAAGTAGCTGAATTATTGGCTGATTCTGATTATCCGCTGATGGTGCAGGGGAGTGGTGGCAAGGCACAATTGCTGGAAGCCTTTCGGGAGCATGGCAATGCCGTATTACTCGGAACCAACAGTTTTTGGGAAGGCGTCGATGTTCGCGGTGAAGCATTACGCTGTGTTTTGATCGACAAAATTCCGTTTGCCTCGCCCGGCGATCCGGTTTTGGAAGCACGCATTAACAGTTTACGAAATCGGGGTGGCAATCCGTTTCGTAGCATTCAGATCCCAACAGCGGTTATACAATTAAAGCAGGGGATAGGCCGACTGATCCGGGATAAAGCCGATTATGGGGTATTGGTTTTGTGCGATCCGCGATTTTTAAGTAAACCCTATGGCAAGGTTTTTTTGCGAAGTTTACCGGCTATGCCGATCACTCAGGATATAAAAGTTGTGGCAGATTTTTATCAGCGTTTAGCAGAAAGCGTAAGTTAAAAATTACCTTACAAACGTTTCACAAACTACTGATTTAATTTAAATCCATCGCGTATTTTTTCAGTATTTCCAGCGGAATTATTTCTGTTGCCCGCTGATGGGTGCTTGCCAGATATACTTTCGGTGCCATCTCCAGTTGCTGTGCTTCCAGCCAGCGCGCCGCACATAAACACCAACGATCTCCCGGCTTAAGGCCGGGAAAACCATGTTCTGGCATCGGCGTCACCAAATCATTGCCCCGGAATCGTGAATATTGCAAAAATTCAGCTGTCACCGAAACACATACCGTATGCGAGCCAAAATCACTGTCATTAGTATTGCAGCACCCGTCACGAAAAAAACCTGTCAGCGGATCGTTGCTACAGGATTCCAGCTTTTCGCCAAGCACATTTAAAGAGGGCGCTAATTCATTGGTTTCCATGCGATTTACTCAAGTGTAATCTGACCGGAGACATGATGATGTAAATCCAGATCCGGCATGGTCAGCGTAATTTTAATCGGCAATGTTTCATTACCATTGAGTTGCTGGGTATCCAGCGCGGCGTAAATTGCTTGTTCAATTTCGCGTTGTGAACTGATGCCGACCTTTTTCAAAAACTGGCGAATTTCCATGTTTAAGGTATCTTCATTCATGGCCGGAGTCCCAAAATCAATCGTATTTAATATATTTAAAGCGCGGATCGTCAGGCGTGCCGACTAATGCACCGCCTTCCGTGCCCGGCTGCCACATAACGATTTGCTCTATTTTCTGCGCCAACTCGAAATCTTTATCGGTGATACCTTTTGCCGCATGGTTAGTTAACTTAACGATAACAAAGGCATAGGATGCGGTTAGATCTGGGTGATGAAATGCAGCTTCAGCCAGATGGCCTACCGTATTAATGACCATTAAAGTGGCTTTCCAGCCACTGGTTTTATATTTGCGGCGGATCCATCCATTTTCCAAATACCAGTGGGGGAGTTCTTTTTCCAGCCGAGCTTTAACTTCTTCATCATTATAGGTTTTTTCTTTTTCAGTTTCTTTCCCGCTCATACTCAGTACCTCAATTTTTGATGCGTTCGATAATTGCAGTGTAAAGCATTATGATGTTTTGGAATGTTCGCAGAATTGTTTAGCAATTTTTTTGGCTTCTTCTAGATTAAAGTCTGCATCTTTAGCTTTTAATGCTTCAAGATGCGTTGTTATTTCATCATCCGAAATATGATCATAATCAGCAACCTTCTCATAGGCATAGTGGGCGGCAAGCTTTTCACCACTGTCCAACTTATATCCAGCAAAATACTTCACTTCTGAGGATTCTTCTGCAGTATTGATTCCATCGACAATCTGCTCAATAGAATTCGCATCTTTTATAAAGTCAGCAGCCATATTGTTATCCTCCAAATTAAATAAACAGTTTACTGTAAACCTATTGTTTTATATGTGTATTTCCACACATATTGCTAATTGTTAAGCTTACAGTGAAATGTTAAAAACAGTGTAAGGCCGCATAAAGACAATCACAAGTTGGTGCACTCAGGATTAAATAATCAAATACCGGCGTTATACTTAACATTATTAAAGACATATATGAAGGTGAACATGAAAGAAATCAACAGCACATCGGCAAGACAACTGACAAATGCTATTCAGGAAAGTCTGAAATCAACGCTTAATAACGCTACGGTGCATCCGGATGATGAAATCGAAACCGTAAAGTGGCTGTATTTGCATCGACTCTACACGGATTATCGGGCGTTTATTATGCTGGCAGACGAGGGCATGTTGCGCCAATGTCAGATATTGATGCGCTGTATGCTGGAAATTGTTTTTGAAATGGTTGCCTGGCAACGTCATCCGGATATGCACTCAGCAATGATAAACGGAGAGGACAGTGATCGCCGCCAGGTGTTGGATAATCTCTTAACGCTGCAAAAAACCAAAGCAACGTTAACAAAACAAGAATTAATCATGTTGCAAGCGCTGGTTAGCAGTCCAGATGAAATGGACCGTAAATCATTGCCAACAGTTATCAAAGCTGAATTTGCTGACTTGTTGCAACTGTACCGGACTGACTATCAACTACTAAGTGAAACAGTGCATAGCGAAGCTCATGATATTAAAGCCGACATGATTAAAGATATTAATAATGGTGAATTACTGGAAGTTCATACGCTGGCCAGCGACCAGACAGAAATGGATGAGTTGTTACTGCAAACAGCTGAATACGTTTTATCTGCATACGACTCTTTTACAAAGCTTTCGGGTACCAACACAAAGAGCGTTCAATTGGACAATCTGCACCAGCAATTACAACAATGCTGGCATCGGCAGGTAAGTCCTGTACCACACAAAAAATAGCCCGTTTGTTGCTATTTATTCAAGATAAGTAAACATCAGTGTAAATGCTCACATTCACCCCTGTTGTTTTACTTACATATATTATTTAACATAATATATATTATACGAATCTAAGTTTAGTCTAGAGATGCCTGACAATGCCTCAGTCCGTGCAATGACAACTTCAGTGAGATTTCTGGCCAGACAAATGAGATTTGGTGAGAGTCATTCCCATCAAGTGTCTATTCAGAATCTAAAATCTGCTTGAGCTTTTCGGATCAATATCTACAGAAATTAAAATTTCGAATTAACTTTTTGATTAGAATGCTTGTTGCCAGGCAT
>CAYYRO010000065.1:0-12104 GCA_964474075.1 uncultured Methylophaga sp. | reverse complement strand
TCCGTGGCGATCTGATCGCCGGGATAGTCGTTGCGCTCGCACTTATTCCCGAAGCTATCGCTTTTTCTATCATCGCCGGTGTAGACCCCAAAGTCGGCTTGTATGCTTCATTTTGTATTGCTGTGATTATCTCATTCGTTGGCGGCCGTCCTGGGATGATTTCAGCGGCGACCGGTGCGATGGCTTTGCTGATGATTACGCTGGTTAAGGAGCATGGTCTGGAATATTTGTTGGCCGCGACGTTATTAACGGGTGTGTTACAAATCGCGGCAGGTTATCTGAAGCTCGGTGATTTGATGCGTTTTGTGTCGCGCTCGGTCGTGACAGGCTTTGTTAATGCACTAGCCATCTTAATTTTTATGGCGCAATTACCGGAACTGACTAATGTGACCTGGCATGTTTATGCTATGACGGCAGCCGGTCTGGGCATTATCTATTTATTCCCTTATGTACCCAAAGTCGGCAAATTGCTGCCGTCACCGTTAGTCACTATTGTGGTATTAACATTGGTGGCTGTGATGTTAAATCTCGATATTCGCACCGTAGGTGACATGGGCGAATTACCCGATACCTTGCCTATTTTCTTGTGGCCTGATGTGCCACTCAATTTCGAAACGCTGGCGATTATCTTCCCTTATGCCATTGCATTAGCGGTGGTGGGCTTACTTGAATCGATGATGACAGCAACGATTGTTGATGATTTGACCGATACCAGCAGTGACAAAAACCGTGAATGTAAAGGTCAGGGCGTCGCTAACATCGGCTCGGGTTTGCTGGGTGGTATGGCAGGCTGCGCGATGATTGGTCAGTCAGTTATTAATATCAAATCTGGCGGGCGGGGCCGGTTATCAACTTTATCGGCTGGTATCTTTCTGATTTTGATGATTCTGGTATTTGATGATTTGCTGGTGCAAATTCCAATGGCGGCACTGGTCGCGGTCATGATCATGGTGTCAATTGGTACATTTTCCTGGGATTCGCTGCGTGATATGAAAAAGCATCCTCTGTCGACCAATGTGGTTATGGTAGTGACGGTCATTGTTGTGGTGGCGACGCATAATCTGGCCATTGGTGTATTTGTTGGTGTGTTGTTAGCAGCATTGTTCTTTGCCAATAAAGTCGGTCAGTTTATGGTGGTTAAAAGTGAACTGAGCCACGAAGACACACAACGGCGTTATCAAATTCTGGGCCAGGTGTTTTTTGCATCAGCTGATAAATTTGCGACCAGTTTTGATTTTAAAGAAGCGCTCGATAAAGTTCAGATTGATTTGACCCATGCACATTTCTGGGACATTACCTCGGTGTCGGCGCTCGATAAGGTTGTGATTAAATTCCGCCGTGAAGGTACAGAAGTTGAGTTAATCGGTATGAATGAAGCCACTGCGACGATTGTTGATCGGTTTGGTGTGCATGATAAGCCGGAAGAAGTCGAAAAAATACTCGCCGGCCATTAGGAGAGAGAGATGACTAAAATTATAGCTTGTATTGATGGCTCAAATGCTGCCGAGCCGGTGTGTGATGCAGCAGCGTGGGCGAGCCAACGCTTGAATGCACCACTGGATTTACTGCATGTTTTAGATAAAAGTGAGTACATCAAAAAGGGTGAAAGCAAGGATCTATCCGGCAATATTGGCCTTGGTAGTCGTGAGCACTTACTGGAACAACTGGTAGAGCTTGAAGAAAAACGCAGCAAACTTGCTTTGGAGCATGGTAAAGCGATGTTGCAGGATGCACGGAAACGGGCACAGGAAAATGGTGCTAAAGAAGTCACCACGCATCAACGCCATGGTGATTTAATTGGCACACTGGTAGAGATGCAGAGTGACACCCGAATGCTGGTGATTGGCCGACAAGGTGAAGCTCATGAAAAGCAGGAACATAGTCTGGGTAGCCACTTGGAAAATGTCATTCGCTCAGTCCACCGCCCATTGCTGGTTACCTTGCCGGGTTTTGCGGCGCCAGAGAAGTTTATGATTGCCTATGATGGTAGTGCCACCGCAAACAAAGCACTGGAAAAAGTCGCCGAAAGTGATTTATTGAAAGGGTTGCCTTGTCACCTGGTGATGGTTGCCGAAAACGACAGCGAACATCAATCACAGCTCAATGCTGCTGCCGCACGACTTCTTGAGGTGGGTTTTGATATTACATCAGCTTTACTGCAAGGTGACGTTGAACCGGCACTGCATCAATATCAGCAGGAAAATGGTATTGATTTAATGGTCATGGGCGCTTATGGCCATACACGCATCCGGCAATTTTTGCTGGGCAGTAATACTGCCAAAATGGTGCGGATGAGTGATATTCCGCTGTTGTTACTGCGCTGAGATATTCAATAATGCTCGATAAAAAACAACAAAAACATTTTCAGGATTTATTGCTGAATATGCGTGCAGAAGTGGCTGGAGCCATTGCCGAAGATGCCAGTCAGACCGTTGAGTTGGATCAAGCAAGACAAGGCCGATTGTCACGTATGGACACGTTGCAGGGTCAGCAGTTGGCGCTGGAGACACAGCGTCGCCAACAGCGTCGCATGCAGGCAATTGATGGTGCGTTAAATCGTATGGCGAATGAGGAGTTTGGTTATTGTTTCCAATGTGACGAACAAATTGCCTTGCCCCGTTTGCAGTTTGATCCGACCGTCACCCGCTGTGTGAATTGTGCTGAATAAGACAAAAGTTCGTCTGCAAAAATAACCAACCATCGAAATCGTTTACCTAAACATAGCCAAACTATGGAACAGGCAGATGCGAGCGAAAATGCCTAACCAAAATTACAGCAGACGTTTAGCATTTTTGGTGAAACTCAAGGTGTCAGAAACAATAGCTCATAGCCAGCGTCAGTGTATGTGATTGTTTCGTTTAGATAAAAATTATCCAGGTTATGAAATCGGTAAAGCATTACTAATGCGAAAATACCTTCTGATTTCAGAAAAGATTAGATAGCTGCTAAGGTAAATAGCTAATTTGCAAAACAATAAACTGTAAAGAGAGGGTGTTTGAACGAGGAAGACTATATTTCCTATCAGTCTCGGTTGGAAGCGATTATCAGCGGTACCAATGCGGGTACCTGGGAATGGAATGCGCAAACCGGCAATCTGATTATCAACAAGCGTTGGGCTGAGATGATGGGATATCAAGTGCAGGAATTGGAGCCCTTAAGTATCCAGACCTGGCTTGACCTGGTACACCCTAACGATTTGCAGCAAGCAAATCAGCTTGTTGATAACTACCTTGCCGGAAATACTGAAAGCTATAACTGTATCGTGCGAATGCGCCACAAAAAAGGCCATTGGGTAGTGGTTCAGGATAGTGGCAAGATTGTGACGTATACCAGTGACGGCAAGCCAGAATGGTTGGCCGGTACACATATTGATGTGACCAATCATTACAACGCAGAGTTGGTGTTAAATAAAATATCGCAACGTCTTCCCTGTGCCATTTTTTCTATGCAAATTGATCATAATGGACTGATAACACTGCCATTTGTAAGTGAGCAGATAAATAATTTTCATCAAATCTCCGTTGATGATTTAAAGCTTAAACCGGAAAAAATCCTGGGAATGGTGCACAAAGAAGATATGTATGCTTTTTTGCGTTCTCTGAAGATTTCGCATAAGAAAAATCTGCCATGGATGATGGATTTTCGTTTAAATAACGCAGAAGCTGAAAAGTGGTTACAAATCCATGCTATTCCCGAAGTGTCTGAACAAGGCTTAACCTGGTATGGCGTGATTAACGATATAAATCGCCAAAAATCACTGGAAAGACAGCTAATGGAGCAGGCACTTCTCGATGAGTTGACGCAACTGCCAAATCGCCGGGTATTAATCGCCAGACTTTGTGAAATGATCAAACTGATTAGTCGCAGGCAACAGCACATTTCGGTTGTGGTAATCGATCTCGACAAGTTTAAAAATATTAATGATATCTATGGTCATGTTACTGGTGACAAGGTATTGGTTAAGTTTGCCAATATCTTAAAAAACCGGCTGCGTGAAACGGATGTTTTCGGGCGCTTTGGTGGTGAAGAATTTTTAATTCTGATGCCTGATACCGATGCAGAGACTGCTTACACCATAAGCAAAGTCTTGTTGGCAGACTGGACCAATCAAAAACTTGTCAGTGAAAGTAGTGAAGTTTTTACTTCAACTTTCAGTGCCGGCATCACAGAAATCTCTATTACCGACGATGATTTTAACAAAGTGGTTGCCAGAGCCGATGATGCGATGTACGAGGCGAAAGATGCAGGTCGTAATCGAGTCAGAGTGTTTCAGGATACTGCACCCTAATCAAGAACTAATACTCCCTGGCTGGCATCTAACTACTGTGTTACCTAAACAGTCGTTGTTACACATCACAAGTTATATAATTAACAATTAAGATTAAGTTTGGTCATTGTCTTACCAACATGGCCGGGGACCGATGATGGCAGATCATGCTTTGCAGAACCGCATGCCATCTGAAGCTGCGCTCAATCCACATGGAACCGTTGTTGAGGCTATTCAGAGCAGTGGTTGTTTATTACGCTTTGACGCAGCGATGTGCGATGTCCGGCAGGTCAGCGCCAATATAGCAATGCATCTTGATATTGCGGTTGATTCAGCGCTGCAATCAACAGCCAAAAATCTCCTTGGTCAAAAATTACATAGCCAAGTGCAAGCAGCCCTGCAAAACCAGGATCGTTTATCGGCAGCACTGGTTATTAAACGTAAGATTCGCGGCCAACAACAACGATTTTATGTCATGGCTTACCGCAGTCAGGATGATGTAGTGGTTGAATTTGAGTCCATGCCACGTGTCGGTGAGCAGCGGTTATTGCCAGTTGTCAATGAATGGCTAACCAGATTGGCTGCAAGCCGAGATATTCAGCAGCTATTACAGATCCTGACTCAAAGTGTGCAAGTGGTAACGGGCTTTGACAGGGTAATGCTCTGTGAATTTGATCATCAGGGACATCGTAAAGTCGTCGCTGAAAGTTGCCACCATCCTGAGCGTAGCTTATTGCACTATCATTTACCGGCTACTGATATTCCGAAAATGGTGCGGGATCGCTATGCTGATAATGCACTACGTAATGTACCGGATGTGCTGGCTGAACCTGTACCTTTAGTGCCGTCGCATCATGCCCAATTACCACTACTGGATATGACGTATGGCTATCTGCGAGCTTTATCCCCACAGCATAAAGCGTATCTGCACAATATCGATGTCAGAGCCGTACTGACCATCGCCATTCATAGTCATAGAGGTCTGTGGGGTTTATTGGTCTGTCACAGTTTTGCACCACTGGAATTATCGCCGGTTGAGCGTGATGCGGCATATAACCTGGTGCAAATGGCTTCGCAGCGATTATTTTTATTAGAGCATTTGCATGAAGCGGCTTTTTTACGACAAGTGATGGATAGTCGAGAGTTATTGTCAGCCGAGCGCGGTTTAATCAGTCAGCCGGGAGAGTTATTCAAAGCCCATGGTCGAGGCTGGTTACGATTATTTGGTTTGTCCGGCATGGCGCTGGTGTATGGCGACAGTGTTACCTGTTTTGCCGAAACGCTGGATGTTTATGAAATCGATATCGTTGCCAAGTGGTTAAACAAACAACATTACGATGACAAAGTCTGGATTTGTCAGCGGCTTGCTATAACCGAATTAAACGATCTGGTGGATTTACGGGATCGGGCTGGTCTGATGGCAGTGCGTTTACCCGGTGAAGCTGACAAAAATGGCTGGATGTTGATGTTTCGTAATGCCCGTTTGCTGCAATACCAATGGTTAGCCAGCCATGCGGTTTTATCAACGTTTGCTGAAGGGGTATTGATTCCAGAACCCAACTTGCTTGGTGAAGTCTGGACAGAAACGATTACCGATCGCAGTGTTGCATGGCGTAACATTGAGCAAAAAGCAGCGATGGATCTGGCAGAAGATTTAACGGTTGCTATAAGTGTCAATGAAATTAACCAGCTTAATAAACGCTTGCATCAGGCTAATGAACAGCTTAAAGAGATTGCCCATACCGACTCGCTGACCCAGGTCTGGAACCGTTATCGAATTGAGCAAGCAATTGATGCCGAATTAGCTGCAGCTGAGCGCTATGACCGGCCCTGTTCAATCTTGCTATTTGATGTCGATCACTTTAAGCAGGTTAATGATGAACATGGTCACGATGTCGGTGATATTGTGCTGAAACGTTTAACCAGTGAAGTTAAAAAGCAGTTACGTGCCACGGATTTTCTGGGCCGCTGGGGCGGCGAGGAATTTATTGTACTGGCATCCAATAATATGCTTGAAGAAGCTGGCAATCTGGCAGAGCGACTGCGCAAGCATATTGCCAGTGTTAACTTTATTGATGTCGGCAAGGTCACTGTCAGTATAGGCGTTGCCCAATGGCGCACCGGCGAAAGTCGTCGTTCTATGTTAGAGCGCGCTGATAAAGCCATGTACCAGGCCAAACAAAGTGGCCGCAATCGGATTGAGCTTGCGCAATAGTGGTTTGTATCAAACGTTGATTTCGGCCAAAATAGCCGGTTTTGTAAATCCTGCTGCCGATGCAGCGTAAATAAGAATTCACTATGGCCAACCCAAACCTGCAAACAGAGGTGAATAAGCGCCGCACCTTTGCCATCATTTCGCATCCCGATGCTGGTAAAACAACGCTCACCGAAAAGTTGCTGTTATTCGGCGGCGCAATTCAGATGGCCGGCAGCGTTAAATCCCGCAAAACTGATAAACATGCGACCTCCGACTGGATGGAAATGGAGAAAGAGCGGGGCATATCGGTGACTTCGTCAGTAATGCAGTTTCCCTACAAGGGACGGATCGTTAATCTGCTCGACACGCCGGGCCATGCTGATTTCTCTGAAGATACTTACCGCACATTGACTGCCGTCGATTCGGCGTTGATGGTTATCGACAGCGCCAAAGGTGTTGAAGAACGCACCATTAAACTGATGGAAGTCTGCCGGCTGCGTGATACGCCGATTCTGACCTTTATCAATAAACTGGATCGTGAAGGTCGTGAACCGCTTGAATTACTCGACGAAGTGGAACGGATCCTGAATATCCGCTGTGCACCGGTGACCTGGCCGATCGGCATGGGTAAAGGATTCAAAGGGATTTTTCACCTTTATAATGACAGTATCAGGCTGTTTGAAGCGCATAATAAAGAGGCTGATTCAGGTGAATTAATCCAGGGTCTGGATAATCCAAGACTCGATGAATTATTTGGCAGTATGGCCGATGAACTGCGTGAAGAAATTGAATTGGTGCGCGGTGCCAGTGATCAGTTTGATTTGGATGCGTTTCTGGCCGGTGAAATGACGCCGGTATTTTTCGGCTCTGCGATGAATAACTTTGGTGTTACCGAGTTGATGGATGCGTATGTCGAATACGCGCCTTCGCCACAGGCACGGGAAACGACGGGCCGCAGCGTCGCAGCCAACGAAGAAAATTTCAGCGGTTTTGTCTTTAAAATCCAGGCCAATATGGACCCCAAACATCGTGATCGCATTGCCTTTATGCGGGTTTGTTCTGGGCGATACACCAAGGGGATGAAATTACGGCAAACCCGTATCGGCAAGGATGTCACCATTGCCAATGCCGTGACCTTTATGGCCGCTGAACGTGAACAGGCTGAAGAAGCCTGGCCCGGTGATATTCTTGGTTTGCATAATCATGGCACGATTCAGATTGGCGATACCTTCACTCAGGGTGAAGATCTGCAATTCACCGGCATTCCTTACTTTGCACCGGAATTATTCCGCCGGGTACGTTTAAAAGATCCTTTGAAAAACAAAGCATTATTAAAAGGATTGCAGCAACTGAGTGAAGAAGGTGCGACGCAGTTATTCCGGCCATTGGATAACAACGATCTGATTCTGGGCGCGGTCGGTGTGCTGCAGTTTGATGTAGTTGTACATCGTTTAAAAGGAGAATATAACGTTGAGTGTGCTTATGAGCCGGTGCAGGTGAATACCGCTCGTTGGGTGTATTGTGACGATGCCAAAAAACTCGAAGAATTCAAACGCAAAGCCTCACAAAATCTCGCTTGGGACGGTGCCGATAATCTGACTTATATTGCGCCGACCCGGGTTAATCTCGATTTGACGATGGAACGCTGGCCGGAGATTGATTTCAGGGCGACCCGCGAACATTTGTAATCAGTACTTGCAGCGTGACGGGCGCTCAAGCAGAATAAAACGCAGGATGCCCACTGGAGACAGACCATGAAAGTCAGATCCATCACCAAAAATAAAGGCAAGCCGGTTATTGGCCTGACACCAACGGATTCGCTGGATAAAGCGGTCAACCTGATGATGGAGCATCGTATCGGTTCACTGGTGGTGACGGAGAATGGTGCTTTGGTGGGTATTTTGTCAGAACGTGACTTGCTGAACGTGCTGCATAAAAAACATGCCATGTGGGAGCCGCGCACCGCCCAAGATGCGATGACACCAGACCCATATACCTGTGATCCAGATAATACGCTCGAAGAAGTGATGAATATGATGGTGGAACATAATATCCGCCATTTGCCAGTGGTTTATCAGGGCCGTTTGGAAGGTATGTTGTCGATCACTGACATCGTCGAAGAATTGTTGAAAAAAGCCAAATTCGAAAACAAATTACTGAAGAACTATATTCAGAATTGGCCCGATGCCGAGCAGGGCAGCCAATAATCGTTGATTTAAGCGTTAGTTTTCGTCGAACTCTTCACGCCGTTCGATTTGCAGCTTGTTTTCGCGGCCAAAATCCAGCAAAAAATCAAACAGCATTTCATCCAGCTCTTCCAACTCAGCACTAATCACTACGGACTTTACGCCATCAATTGATGCCAGTTTGACGTGCGGGTGAAAAATAATTCGGCGACCCGGTCCATAACTGGCAACGGCACCACACAAGCGTTCTGCCCAATCACTGGGCCGAAATTTACCGCCGTCTTCGGTCAGACCTTTGATAATGACTTTTTCGCTTGCCGGCATTGCCTGAGGGCTCTTTGTCAGTGAGAATTTCAATGAGCCGGTATTTTACTGTAATTTACCGATTGAACGCGAAGTGAATAAACAAATAAAAGCGGCCTGCATGATTTAGGTCATCGCTAAAAACCCGTATAATCGCCAGCTTTTACTATCGATAACAACGAGATATTTGTGGCCGATTACAAACAGACTTTAAATCTACCCGCGACCGATTTCCCGATGAAGGCGGGTCTGCCGAATCGCGAACCGTTGATTTTAAAGCGTTGGCAGGAACAGGACTTATATCGGCAATTGCGTGAACATAACGCCAACAAGCCAAAATTCATCCTGCATGATGGCCCGCCGTATGCCAACGGTGATATTCATATCGGTCATGCCGTTAATAAAATTCTCAAGGACATGATCCTCAAAGCCAAAACATTAAGTGGTTTTGACACCCCTTATGTGCCCGGTTGGGATTGTCACGGCCTGCCAATTGAGCTCAATGTCGAGAAAAAAATCGGTAAGCCCGGTGTGAAAGTATCAGCCAGTGAATTTCGTCAGGCCTGCCGCGATTATGCTGCCAAACAGGTAAATGGTCAGCGGGAGGATTTTAAGCGTCTGGGCGTATTCGGCGATTGGGAAAATCCTTATCTCACCATGGATTTCCAGTTTGAAGCCGATATTATCCGTACCCTTGGTAAAATCACTGCCAATGGCCATTTGCACAAAGGTGTTAAACCGGTGCATTGGTGTGTGGACTGTGGATCAGCATTGGCAGAAGCGGAAGTTGAATATGAAGACAAGCGCTCACCGGCGATCGATGTACGGTTTAAAGTAATTGATAATGCGGCTTTTGACGCCCTTTGTGCCAATCCCGGTAAAGGCGCTATTAGTATGGTTATCTGGACCACTACGCCATGGACACTCCCCGCCAACCAAGCTGTTTGTTTACATCCGGAACTGGACTATGTGTTGCTGCAATGCGGCGATGAGCGGCTGGTTTTGGCAGAAGCGTTATATGAAACAGCGCTGGAACGCTACCAATTAAGCGGCGACATCATTGCCCGCTTTAAAGGCGCTGCCTTAGAGAATTTGCAATTACAACATCCGTTTTATGATCGCGAGGTACCGGTCATTCTCGGTGACCATGTCACGACAGATGCTGGTACTGGCGCCGTGCATACTGCACCCGGACATGGTCAGGATGACTATGTGGTCGGTCAGCAATATGGTTTGGCGGTAGATAATCCGGTCGGCGGCAATGGTGTGTTTTTACCCGATACGCCGTTATTTGCCGGTGAATCAGTGTTTAAAGCCAATCCGCTGGTCATCGAAACATTGCGTGAACAAGGTGCATTGCTTTGTCATATCGATATTCAACATAGTTATCCGCATTGCTGGCGGCATAAATCACCGATTATTTTCCGCGCCACACCCCAGTGGTTTATCAGCATGGATCAAAACGGTCTGCGTGATGCGGCCATGCAAGAAATTGCTGCGACGAAGTGGTTGCCGGACTGGGGGCAGAAACGCATTGAAAATATGGTCTCCGGGCGGCCTGATTGGTGTATTTCCCGTCAGCGTACCTGGGGTGTGCCGATCCCGATTTTTGTCCATCAACAAACCGGTGAACTGCATCCGAAAACAGCTGAACTGATTGAGCAAGTGGCACAGAAAGTCGAACAGGGCGGCATTGATGTCTGGTTTGATTTGGCCGCTGAAGATCTGATTGGCAAGGATGCTGCTGAATACGACAAAGTCAACGATACGCTGGATGTCTGGTTTGATTCAGGCGTCTCGCATGCCTGTGTGTTGGACCGTCGCAGCGAATTAACGCGGCCGGCTGATTTATATTTGGAAGGCAGCGATCAACATCGTGGCTGGTTCCAGTCTTCATTGTTGACCTCAGTGTCTGCAAATGGCAAAGCGCCTTACAAAGCCGTGTTGACCCATGGTTTTACCGTCGATGCCGAAGGCAAAAAAATGTCCAAATCCAAGGGCAATGTCGTCGCACCACAACAAGTGGTAAATAATCTGGGCGCCGATATTATCCGGCTCTGGGTGGCAGCAACTGATTACAGCGCCGAAATGACGGTGTCCGATGAAATCCTCAAGCGTACAGCTGACTCTTACCGGCGCATTCGTAATACCGCCCGATATTTGCTATCCAATCTCAGTGATTTCGATCCGGCGCAAAATCTGGTCGAAACCCAGGCGCTGCTGCCCTTGGATCGCTGGATCCTGGATAGCGCTTGTCAGCTGCAACAGGAAATTATCAAGGCATACGATAATTACCAGTTCCATCTGATTTATCAGAAAGTCCATAACTTCTGTGCCAATGAACTGGGCAGTGCTTATCTGGATATCACCAAAGATCGCCAGTACACCATGCAGGCCGATAGTCTGGGCCGGCGTTCGTCGCAAACGGCGATGTATCATATCCTGGAAGCATTAACCCGCTGGATCGCACCGATTCTGAGTTTTACTGCCGAGGAATTATGGGGATTTATTCCGGGCCAGCGTAATGATTCGGTATTGCTCAATGAATGGTATGCGGATTTAGCACCGCTGGATGCTGATTCCGTCATCACCCAGAGCGATTGGGAGTGCATTTTTGAGGTGCGTGAAACGGTTGCCAAGCAACTGGAAGAAGCGCGTAACCGTGGCGAAATTAAAGGTGGCCTGACGGCCGAAGTGAGCATTGCAGCGCCATCAGCTTCACCTGTCAGTCAATCTCTGGCAAAACTGGGTGATGAGCAGAAGTTTTTATTTATTGTTTCAAAAGTAAATCTGTCTGCCACCGGCAATGACGATAATCCAGCGTATTCAGTCAGCATAGCGCGCAGTCAACATGCACGTTGTGAACGCTGCTGGCATCAAACCGAGGATGTCGGCAGTCATGCCGAGCATCCGGATTTATGTGGTCGCTGTGTCAGTAATGCCTTCGGTGACGGCGAACAGCGGCAGTTTGCCTGAGGTTTATGATGCTGAAATATTTATGGCTTAGTCTGGCAATTATTATTGCCGATCAAATCAGTAAAACCGTGATGGTTAATTGGCTGGATCTGTATGAAACGGTGCCGGTGTTACCGTTTTTCAATCTGACCATGGCGCACAATACCGGTGCGGCGTTCAGTTTTCTGGCCGGTGC
>CAYYRO010000064.1:0-12282 GCA_964474075.1 uncultured Methylophaga sp. | reverse complement strand
TACTGGCGCAAATTGGCATTAACTTTGAAGTCTTATCTATTGATATTGATGAATCGGTACAAGACGATGAGCCACCAGAGTCGTATGTAAAACGTGTTGCTATTGATAAAGCAAAAGCTGGTTTAGCCTTTATCGAGCAACAAAATTTACCATTGCGTCCAGTCATCGCCGCGGATACTGCGGTGGTCATCGATAATCAGATCCTTGGTAAACCGGCAGACAAACAGCAAGCTCGCGTTTTTTTACAAAACTTATCCGGACGACAGCATCAGGTGTTGAGTGGTGTGGCATTGGCGACGGATAGAAACATCCGAGTTTGCAGTCAATTAAGTCAGGTACGTTTTGCCGAACTCAGTGATGCCGAAATCGACTGGTATGTGAGCACCGGAGAGGGGCTTGATAAAGCCGGTGCTTATGCGGTGCAGGGTTTGGCAGCACAATTTATCGCACATATTGATGGCAGTTATTCAGGCATTATGGGACTGCCATTATTTGAAACCCGCCAACTGTTGCAGGAAATACTGAATCAATGAGCTGTGAACTGCTGATCAATGTCACGCCCAGTGAAACCCGCGCGGCCGTCGTCGAAAACGGTGTGTTGCAGGAAGTCTTTATAGAACGCAGTGAATCCCGTGGGCTGGTCGGTAACATATACAAAGGCAAAGTTTGTCGGGTATTACCGGGCATGCAGGCTGCCTTTGTCGAAATTGGCTTGAGTCGTGCGGCATTTTTGCATGCTTCGGATATTTCCATTCCCAAAGGGCAGAGTGGTGATCTGGAAGCCAGCGATGAGACGCCATTAATCACGAGTTTACTGCGTGAAGGCCAGGAACTACTGGTACAGGTCATCAAAGATCCGATGGGTAGCAAAGGGGCGCGATTAACGACGCAGTTATCAGTGTCATCCCGTTACCTGGTGTATATGCCGGAGGCCGAAGGCATTGGTATTTCGCTGAAAATTGAAGGTGAAGAAGAACGCGAGCGTCTGAAAAACTGCTTGTTAGCCAAAATGCCTATCGATAGTGGTGGTTATATTCTGCGAACGGCAGCAGAAGGCGTCAGTGATGTCGAAATCGCCGCCGATCTGAAATTTTTGCATCGTTTATGGCAGCAGCTGATTGAGCGACGCAAAACGTTGCAGTGCGGCGAGTCACTCTATGAGGATCTGCCTTTAGCTTTACGAGCCCTGCGTGATTTATTTTCGCCTGATATCGAACGTATTCGAATTGACAGTGCCGACAAATTTAACTCGGCACAGCAATTTGCCGACAGCGTGATGCCAGAATGCCGGGATCGACTGGAATGGTATCAGGGACCCCGGCCACTATTTGATTTATTCGGTGTCGAAGACGAGATCCAAAAAGCGCTCGAGCGTAAGGTGCCGCTGAAATCAGGTGGTTATCTTATTTTTGACCAAACTGAAGCGATGACTACGGTCGATGTGAATACCGGCGGCTTTGTCGGTCATAAAAACCTGGAAGAAACTATTTTCAAAACCAATCTGGAAGCAGCACATGCCATTGCCCGGCAACTGCGGGTCAGAAATCTGGGCGGCATTATCATTATCGATTTCATCGATATGGACGAAGAAAGCCACCGCGAACAAGTGCTCAGGGCTTTAGAAAAAGCCATGCAGCAGGATCGGGCGAAACACAATATCAGTGCCGTCTCAGAATTAGGTCTGGTCGAAATGACCCGTAAACGCACCCGTGACAGTCTGGGTCATATTTTGTGTGAACCTTGTCCTTGCTGCGAAGGCAAGGGTTACACCAAGAATGTTGAAACCGTTTGTTACGAGATTTTCCGAGAGATCCTGCGCGAATCAAAGCAATATGAAACCCGTCAGTTTTTAATTCTTGCTTCACAGGATGTCATTGACAGGTTGAATGATGAGGATTCCACTAAAGTGGCTGAACTCGAGCAAATGATTGGTAAGCCCATCCTGTTTCAGAACGAGCCACAGTATGGCCGCGAGCAGTATAATGTGGTACTGATGTAATATGACGTTGCTTCGTAAAGGCTTGCATATCGCCGGCAAACAGCTGGTCATTATTGCCGGTGTGGTTGCTGCGCTACTGCTGTTATTGATTGGCAGTGGTGCCTGGTTATCTCAGGCAGTGTCTGAGCGCAAAGACGAAATCGCACAGTGGGCCAGCGAACGCACGGATTATCAGATTGAAATTGGCGAGGCCAGTCTGTATTGGCTGGATTTTTTGCCGAAGCTGATGCTGGCAGATGTCAGTGTGCTGACACCGCGCAGTCAAAGGCCCATATTGACCTTTGATAGTTTGTATATTGGTGTCGATGTACTCAAAAGCCTCCAACAGCAACAGGCTGTAATTGGCAGCGCTAATATCAATGGCTTGCGCATAGGTGTAACGCGAGATGCAGCCGATCAATTTTCAATACGTGATTTAGACTGGCAGCCAGGTGATATTCTTTCCGGCGATACTCAATGGCAATCCGTTTTGGCTAATCTTCAGCAATTGCGTTTGCAAGATATTGCCGTGGATTACGAGGATGCTTATCAGCCATCGCTCAGTGGCCATTATCAATTACATCAGGCGACCCTAACCCAATCCAAAAAATGGCTGACAGCTGATATTAATCTGATCTTGCCACAGCATTTAGGTCAGCAGCTCTTGGTTAGCGGTGAATTACTGCGTGATGGTCAAGATATCCCTGAATGGGAAATTACCGTAGATGGTAGTCAACTGCAATTTGCAGCATTACTGAAGGGACATGAATTAAGCGGTGTTGCCATAAATCAGGGACGTGGTGACCTACGTGTGACTGTCAGTAAACAAGCGAACGAAATTATCGCTAATGGTTTATTAGGTTTACAAAACAGCCGGTTTTATCAGCCAGGTAAAGCTGATGAAGAAAGTACGCCAGCACCTTTGCTGGTGAATAATCTTGATACCCAATTCAATTGGGTGCAACAAGGCAAAAGTTGGCAGCTGAATTTGCAGTCACTTGACCTGGCGGTCAATGGCGAAGCGTGGCCACAAAGCCAATTACAGGCCAGTTTTGATCCCGATGCCGGCACACGGCTCACAGCGAATTATATAAGTCTCAGTGATCTGAGTGCTGCTGCTGCACTGATTGAAGATGCGCCTGACTGGCTAAAAACCTATGCACCGGCCGGTGATGTAAAAGATATTACACTCAGCATGAATAACAACCAGCAAATTCAGCAACTGCAGGCGACAGTCGATGGGCTGGGATTTGAAGAAAATGCTGATATTCCCGGAATAACTGGTCTGAGTTTTAAACTGGATTGGACAGACCAGCAAATTGCTGTGCAAATCGACAGTCAGGATGTGGCTATATATGCCAAAAACTGGTTACCCGATACGGTGTATTTTGATTCACTCAGTGGTGATTTACGTTGGCAGTCATTGGCTGAGGGTGGCAAGCTTGATATTGAAAGTTTGCAGTTGGTCAATGAGGATCTCAATGCGCGTATCAATGGCAGCTTTCATCGCGCAGAAATTCAGCAGGCGGATCTAACATTAACGCTGGCGGATTTTGATGTCGCGAGTTGGTTGGACTATGTCCCCGAAAAGGTATTGGAACCGGATTTTTTAAGTTGGGCGCGTAATGCTTTTGTGGCTGGCCAGATCAGTCAGGGTGAGATAAGACTTCAAGGAGATCCGTCAGCATTTCCATTTGATGAACAACCTGATGCTGGCAAATTTAGTCTGCAACTTGCTGTCAACGATGTTGAGCTGAATTATGGCAAAGGTTGGCCGAATTTAGAATCCGTTAATGGCCAATTGACCGGGACTGGCAATGATTTGCAAATCACCACCGACAGCGGCCGTATTGCCGGATTCAATTTCGTTGGCGTTAAGGCCAATATCAGTAATTTAATCAACGGCTTGCCACAATTGTCGCTCGATGGTGCCGTTCAGGGTGAGGCGCAGCAAGGATTACGCTTTTTGAAAAATAGCCCGCTGGCCTCGCGTTTTGGGCCGATCGCCGATTGGCTGACCATATCCGGCGATACGCAGATAAAGCTGGATTTGGATGTGCCGTTGCTAAACCCCGATGCAACACAGGTAAAAGGCGAAATTACTTTGCAGAATAACCAGCTGGTGCTGACTGGCTTGTCGTCATTACCGGTGGAGCAAGTAACCGGGCAAATCAATTTTGATAATGATGGCTTGGTAGCCGAACAATTAAACGCGCAAATCCTGGGGGAAGCGGCCGCTATCACCATTGCCCCTCAGGATAACCGAACGCGAATACAGATTAACAGTGCTTTTGAAATCGATCGACTTGCCAGCAATTGGCAGTCGGATTTGCCAGCTGCAATATCCGGGGGAAGCGATCTGTTAGCCAATATCGATATCGCTGAGTCGCAGCCGGGTGATTTTTCAGTAGAAATTTCTCTGAACTCCGATTTACAGGGTGTTGCTATCGATTTGCCGGCACCATTCAAAAAATCAGCAGAAAGTCGTTTGCCACTGCAAGTTAAATTATTGCCGGACGAAGCGCTCCGCATCGAGTTGCAACTGGCAGACTGGTTAAATGCGGTTGCAGAGGTTGGTGGTGAGGCGATTCGTGCAGGTATTTCCCTTGGCGAGCAGACTGCGCGTCTGCCAGCCAGTGGTGTCAGTATTTCCGGGCAGTTAGAAACGCTATCGGTATCTGATTGGCAACAATGGTGGCAGCAAAATCGTAGTGAAAATACACAAAGCGATTGGCAAGTGAATACGGCTGATCTTCGCTTTGACCGACTGCTATGGCATACGCTTGAATTGACTGATGTGGCGGTCAATGTGCAGCGTCAGCCAGCAGTTTGGCAGATCAAGCTGGCTGCCAAACAATTAAAAGGCGACATCAAATGGCCGGTCAGCGGCGAAAGTTTGCCGAACCTAGACTTTGACTTCGTCGAATTAACGTTGCCCAACGACGCGATTCAGAAACGGGATAAGGACAATCTGCCGGCGTTGTGGCCCGGCTTTCAGTTGAATATTGATAACTTAGTACTCGATGGTATGAAACTGGGCCGATTGCAAGCGCATGCAGAACGTGATGCGCTGCGCTGGGAACTGGTATCGGCAAGTTTGCAGTCACCGACACTACAGGCGACGGCTACCGGTAACTGGCGACGAAATGATGATGGTGATAACTCGCAGTTAAGCCTGCAATTAAGCAGTGATGATTTAGCTAACTTGCTGGTGGATTTAGGTTATCAAGCAGCAATTACTGCTAAGCGTGTGAATGTGGAGGGCGACTTTACCTGGCCGGATGCGCCGCTGAATTTTAATCGTCGGGATTTTTTAGGTCATATGCAATTGGATGTTGGCAGTGGTGAGCTTAAAGATGTCGACCCTGGTGCTGCCGGGCGAATTTTCGGCTTGCTCAGTTTTACCGCGATCCCACGGCGTTTATCGCTGGATTTCAGTGATTTATTTGGCTCAGGTTTTAGTTTTAGCAGTATCAGCGGCCGGTTTGATTTTGCTAACGGACTGGCGACCACTAACAATTTGGAAATGCGGGGTGACAGTGCATTAGTGGCAGTCAATGGGCCAATAAACCTGATAGAAAAGACTTATGATCAAACGGTAAATATCACACCTAAAGTTGCATCGACGCTGCCATTAGCCGGCGCTGTTGCTGGTGGGCCCATCGGACTTGGCGTGGGTACGGCCATTTTTCTGGCCGACAAGCTGGCCAGTAATTTATTCGGTAAAGAAATTGTCGATTTTATAACGTATCGCTATAAGTTAACCGGCCCCTGGAATGCGCCGGAAATGACGTTGAAAACAGCAGAGCAACCTTGATGTCTGATATCATCAATGGTTTTAGAAGACTACGCGGCAGGTAATGACAACAAGCTATTTTGACGTTTTGGATACTGAACTATTGCAACCAGCTGGATTGCAATTGTCTGACCTACAACTGGCACTCGGCACAACAATGCAGCCAGGTGTGGATTATGCTGACTTATACTTTCAACGCTCGCGTTCAGAAAACTGGCTACTGGAAGAAGGCATTATTAAAGATGGTGGTTTTCATTTAGAACAGGGTGTGGGGGTACGGGCTTGCAGCGGTGAAAAAACGGGTTTTGCCTATTCTGATGTACTGAATAAATCTGCATTATTGGATGCCTGTCAGGCAGCGCGTGCCGTAGTTAAAAGTGGTCACCAGGGTCAATTAAAACTGCCATCATCCGTAACTGCTCCCGTTTTTTATCAAAATGTTGATCCGATTTCAGCGATGTCTGCCGCTGCGAAGCTTGAGTTACTACGTGCTGCTGATTCAGCGGCACGTGCCGCTGATCCACGCGTAAAACGGGTGACAGTCAGTCTTGCCGGTGAAGTTGATCAGGTGTTGATTATGGCTAGCGATGGTACGTTGGCCACCGATATTCGGCCGCTGATTCGTATGAATGTCAGTGTCATTGTCGAATCCAATGGACGTCGCGAGCGTGGTAGTGCTGGCGGTGGTCGGCGATTGGATTACAGTTATTTCGCTGATAATGATTTGCCACAGGTTTATGCCAAAGAGGCAGTGCGTCAGGCATTGGTAAACCTGGAAGCCGTCGATGCGCCAGCAGGGAGTATGCCTGTTGTTTTAGCCTCGGGGTGGCCCGGTGTTCTGCTTCACGAAGCGGTGGGACATGGCTTGGAAGGTGATTTCAATCGCCGGGGCAGTTCAACGTTTTCCGGCCGGATGGGCGAAAAGGTGGCATCGGATTTATGCACGGTTGTTGATGACGGTACTATGCAGGATCGTCGAGGTTCTTTGTCAGTTGATGATGAAGGCACACCTACTGAGTCGACGACCTTAATCGAAAATGGTCGTCTGACCGGTTACATGCAGGATAAGCTCAATGCCCGTTTGATGGGAATGCAACCAACTGGTAACGGCCGGCGCGAATCCTATGCACATTTACCAATGCCGAGAATGACCAATACCTATATGCTGCCGGGACCTCACGATGCTGCAGAGATTATCGCCTCGGTTAAAAAAGGCATTTATGCCGTGAACTTTGGCGGTGGTCAGGTGGATATTACTTCGGGTAAATTTGTGTTTTCCAGTAGTGAAGCCTATTTGATAGAAAACGGCAAAGTGACACGGCCGGTCAAAGGTGCAACGCTGATTGGCAATGGTCCGGATGTAATGAATCGCATCAGTATGGTCGCCAATGATTTACAGTTGGATACCGGTATCGGTAACTGTGGTAAAGAAGGGCAGAGTGTACCGGTGGGTGTTGGTCAGCCAACGCTGAAAGTCGATAAGCTTACCGTCGGTGGTACCGCGTAGTTAGTTGTTTTTGTATCACGTGTCGGTGCAATTTGACATAAACCTATTGCTGGAAGCTGATGAGATTTAAGGCTTACAGTCTGGCTTAAACCCCGTCTGGCCTGACTTATTTGTCTGCCAGGCATTATTTTAAAATTAATAATTTGCAGTGCGGACTGCCGCTGGCTGCCCTTCGCATTGCAAGATATGCCAGCTTGGGTGAAAATCCTGCTCATCCAAAACCTGGCAAGTCGGTAAACCACTGGCTGTTTGTTCCGTGCTGGTGCATTGCACTAAAATAGTGCGATACAGGTATCTATGCACAAATGTAGTGCAAATACGCTTGTTGCTTGCACCTAAATGGTTGATTTCAGTGCCTTGCCAAGTTGGCAAGCTTTGTGCTGTTATTTGGATTGAGTTTTTGAAGCACCCGGCGGTGCAATTTTAATTTGGAGAATTTACATGTCAGTCGAAAATGTTTTACAGATGATGAAGGACGAAGACGTCAAATTCGTCGATTTCCGTTTCACCGATACCCGTGGTAAAGAACAACACGTTTCTTACCCAGCGCATGCCATTGATGAAGATACTTTTTCAGAAGGCGTGATGTTTGACGGTTCATCTGTTGCCGGTTGGAAAGGTATTAACGAATCTGACATGATTTTGATGCCGGATCCGACCACAGTCGTTATGGATCCGTTTATGGATGACAGCACGATGATCGTTCGTTGCGATATCGTTGAGCCTGCCACTATGCAAGGTTATGAGCGTGACCCACGCAGTGTTGCCAAACGTGCTGAAGCCTATCTGGAATCAACGGGTCTTGCTGACACCGCATTTTTTGGTCCAGAGCCAGAATTCTTTATTCTCGACGATGTTCGCTGGGGTAGTAATATTTCGGGTTCTTTCTATAAGATCGATTCTTCTGAATCATCATGGAATACTGAAAAAGTCTTCCCGGATGGTAACATGGGTCACCGCCCAAGCATTAAAGGTGGTTATTTCCCTGTACCGCCAGTCGATTCACTGCAAGATATCCGTTCGGCCATGTGTTTGACCATGGAAGAAATGGGTTTGATTACTGAAGTACATCACCATGAAGTCGCGACAGCCGGTCAGTGCGAAATTGGTACTAAATTCAACACTTTGGTACGCAAAGCGGATGAAGTGCAAATTTTAAAATATGTGGTACATAACGTTGCTCATGCTTATGGCAAAACAGCGACCTTTATGCCAAAACCACTGGTAGGTGACAACGGCAGCGGTATGCATGTGCATCAGTCATTAGCTAAAGGTGGCGACAACCTGTTCACCGGTAACAAATACGGCGGCTTGTCAGAAACTGCATTGTTCTACATCGGCGGTATCATCAAACATGCCAGATCGCTGAATGCTTTCACTAACCCGGGTACCAACAGCTACAAACGTTTGGTCCCAGGCTTTGAAGCACCTGTTATGTTGGCTTACTCAGCTCGTAACCGCTCAGCATCAATTCGTATCCCATTTGTCAGCAATCCTAAAGGTCGCCGTATTGAAGTACGCTTCCCGGATCCATCAGCCAACCCATACCTGGCTTTCGCAGCAATGATGATGGCGGGTCTGGACGGTATCAAAAACAAAATCCATCCTGGTGATGCCATGGATAAGGATTTATACGACTTGCCGCCAGAAGAAGATGCTGCGATTCCAAAAGTGTGTCATGCATTGGATCAAGCATTGGCCGAGTTGGATAAAGATCGTGCGTACTTAACGGAAGGTGGTGTATTCACTGACGATATGATTGATGCATATATCGAATTGAAGATGGAAGAAGTGACCCGTCTGCGCATGGAAACCCATCCTGCAGAGTTTGACCTGTATTACAGCGTTTAATACCTGTAACAATGCTAAAAGAAACGCCTCCCTTGTGGAGGCGTTTTTGTTTGTGGTTTTGGCTTGCGAAAGGCCAAAAGCTGGCCTATATTGACACTATGAAATATTGGTTTTTATTATTGATTCTGACCTCAGCCACAGCATTTGCTGAGATTTATCGATGGGTCGATGAAAATGGCAATACGGTCTATTCCGATCAGCCGGTTGATAATGCTGTGCAAATTGATTTGCCTGAGCCCTCTGTCTACACGCCGGTGATTGAGCCCCAGGAAGTATTATCTGATCCGGACGATACTATTGAAGAGACCAGTGCAGAAAACGAAATGCCACCTGCACCTGATTATCAGCTCCAAATTGTCAGTCCTCAGGATGATGAGGCGCTGCGCGCCAATGACGGCGATCTCACCGTTAATATCCAGATCCAGCCGGCGTTGAACCAAGAGCGGGGCGATATGATCCAGATGCGTATGGATGGACGGCCATATGGTGAGCCGAAAACAGGTTTGAGCTTTAACCTGACCAATGTCGACCGTGGCACGCATACCCTTTCAGCCGTTGTAATGAATGCCAACGGCGAAGAAATTGCCCAGAGTCCAACCATTAAATTTCATTTACAGCGTAACAGTATCCTGTTAAATCCTAACACTGGTAATAATCAGGGTGCGCTGCCGGGTGCTCAAGCGTTTCCGACTCCGCCTGCCAACTAAATAATATGTAATCCAGTTACGCACCAAAAGTGTGCGTATAATCTAAGGTGTTGATGTTTTAATGATTCAAAACATCTTTCCCTAAAGCCGATTACAAAATTAATCCAAACAATATCAACTGCTTAAAAATAGGTTTTTGCTATACCTGATAAGTTGGAGTGGATTTTGCAATCAGCAAATCTATGAAACGCGATGAACTACCTATGAATCAGGATCTGCTTGCCTGCAGCGATGTGCTGGAAAATCTCACTACGGCGATTTTGGTGTTGGATCGTCAATATCGCGTTTGTTACATCAATACCGCGACTGAGATCATGTTTGAGATCTCACAGCGCCAGGCTGAACATATTCCGTTTCAAATGCTGCTACCCGGCGAATCCCGTTTGCTTGGCTCGCTGCAACGAGTATTAAGCAGTGGCCAGGCTTTAATCGAGCGTGAAATTCCATTGTTTTTGCCGGCTAGTGGCGAAATTGTCGTTGATTGTTCAATCAAACTGCTGGATTTGAATGTGCCGTATATTTTGCTGGAATTGGCGCAGTTAGATTATCAACAACGCATCAATCGTGACGAAAACCTGCACACCCAACAACAAGTGGTTCGCGGTCTTGCCCATGAGATTAAAAATCCGCTGGGCGGTTTACGGGGGGCTGCACAATTATTGGAGCGGCAACTTGATTCCGATGATTTGAAAGAATATACCCAGATTATTATCAATGAGGCAGATCGGCTACAAAATCTGATGAACCGGATGCTGGGACCTTATCAGCAAAGTGAAAAAACGACGGTAAATATTCACGAAGTTTTACAGCGTGTCCGGCAACTGGTTGATATCGAAGTGGATGAGCGACTTCGGTTTATCGCAGATTATGATCCTAGTATTCCCGATCTCACTGCTGATTTGGATCAATTGATTCAGATCTTTTTAAACATCGTTCGTAATGCAGTGCAAGCAATGCATGGTCTTGGCATTATTCGTTTGCGAACTCGGATTCAACGTAATCTGACCATAGATAAACATTTCCACCGGCTGGGCGTGCTCATCGAAATTGAAGATGATGGTCCCGGTATTCCCAAACATTTACAGGATAGTCTGTTCTATCCGCTGGTCACCGGCCGTGCAGATGGCACCGGCCTGGGCCTTTATCTGGTGCAAAATCTGGTGCAGCGCAATGGCGGTACCGTGTTGTGTAGCAGTCACCCCGGACAGACTATTTTTTCCGTTATTTTCCCTTTGGAGTCAAATAATCGTGGTCGCTAAAGCAATCGCATGGATAGTCGATGATGACCGTTCAATTCGCTGGGTCTTACAGAAAGCGCTGGAAGCCGTAGATATTACGGTCAAAGCCTTTGAAAATGCTGATCTGGCCCTTGAGCAATTAAAACGTAATCAAGAGCCAAGTCCGGATGTGCTGGTTAGTGATATTCGTATGCCCGGCATGGATGGCCTGCAATTATTGGCCGATATTCAGCGTCGACAACCGGACTTACCGGTCATCATCATGACTGCATATTCGGATTTGGATAGTGCCGTCTCAGTGTATGAAGGCGGCGCTTTTGAATATTTACCAAAGCCATTTGATGTTGATGATGCGGTGGAACTGGTTCAGCGGGCGATTAATCATCACCGTCAGCAGCATGCCAATCCCAGTGAAGAAATTAATCTTGGTGCCGAAATTATCGGCGAAGCACCGGCCATGCAGGAAGTATTCCGGGCGATTGGCCGCTTGGCTCGTTCCAACATAACGGTATTGATAAATGGTGAATCCGGTACCGGTAAAGAGCTGGTAGCGCATGCGCTGCATAAACACAGCCCACGGCGCAATGCCCCTTTTATTGCATTGAACATGGCGGCGATCCCAAGAGAATTATTGGAATCGGAATTGTTTGGTCACGAAAAAGGCGCTTTCACCGGTGCCCATGCCTCACGTAAAGGTCGTTTTGAACAAGCTAACGGCGGCACGCTGTTTCTGGATGAAATCGGTGATATGCCGATTGAATTGCAAACCCGTTTATTGCGCGTACTTTCAGATGGTGAGTTTTTCCGGGTTGGCGGTCACAGTGCGGTTAAAGCCGATGTCAGAATCATTGCCGCTACCCATCAGAATTTAGAGCAACGGGTTGAGCGCGGTGATTTTCGCGAAGATTTGTTCCATCGCCTGAATGTCATTCGTATTCATACCCCGGCGCTACGGGAACGCCGTGAGGATATTCCGGCATTGGTAGGTTATTTCCTCAGTAAAGCTGCCCGCGAACTCAATATGGCCAATAAGTCGGTGGCCAGCGATGTTGAACAGTATATGTCGCAGCTGCCCTGGCCGGGAAATGTCAGACAATTAGAAAATGTTTGTCGTTGGCTGATGGTGATGTCGCCGGGACAAGTCGTACAGATGGAAGACTTGCCGATGGAATTGTCGGCCGAAGGCGGTGGCGATCACACCCGGC